>MNEU01000048.1 GCA_001917855.1 Armatimonadetes bacterium 13_1_40CM_64_14
CCCGGGCTCCAAAATCCTGGACCACCGCCTGGCTACGTCCAGTTCTTTGTCGCTCTAGGCTCAAGCCTGAGGCTCGGCCGTGAGGTGCGCCATAACCTCGTGGTTCCTCGGTCATTTAGTTGTGTCAACTAGTCCGTCAGTGCTCACTTTCCGATTCGCTGTATTCATGGGGTCAGGTAGCGATCCCCTGTGTAGGGAATGCGAGGAAATCCTTGGTAGACGCGAGGTTGCGTGGTGGGCGGTGCAGGACTTAAACCTGCGACCTCATGCGTGTGAATCCGATTCGACAAAATTCCACCATTGTCCACCGACATCCGCCGACCCCCACTGATGCGGGCTTGGTCACTTTCGAGATTCCATCAACGTCCACGGAAGACCACCATTTTCCACTCATTAGGCTGTAGTTTGGCTGTACGTCACGAAGCACAATAAGCGCATCGAAGGCGGCTATTCCTGCAACCGCGTGGGGCGCGAACAAGCCCTACCCGACGCTGCCGAAGGGCGCCGAGTCTCGACGTTCTCCCAGAGACCGCGGTGCATTCTCCAGCACCCTTCGGTCCATCCTAACTTTCAGCCAGGAAGCAGAGGAGATCTTCCGAACTCCGTTCACGGAGTCCTCTAATGACGACCCCCGCGCAGCCGGAGAGCAAATTCCTTACGGTTAACGGACTGCGCCTGCACTACCTCGACTGGGGCAAACCCGGCGCACCACTCATCCTTTGTATCCATGGATACACTTCGAGTGCCGAAGCCTTTAGCGGACTAGCCCGACATTTCCAGGACCGTTTCCATTTCATCGTCCCGGACGTGCGCGGCCATGGGGAGAGCGCGTGGTCGCCCACCGGGAATTACACGTTGGACGATCGAGTAGGTGACCTGGAAGCGATCGTCGACCAACTGGAGATGGAGAAGTTTGGCTTGATCGGCACGTCAATGGGCGGCGCGATGGCGATGGTCTATGCCGGAGCGCACCCCGAGCGGGTGGCGCGCCTTGTCATCAACGACATTGGGCCGGACCGCGAGCCAGGCACCCAGCGGATAATGGATTTGGTAGCCAGGAGGCCGGTGGACTTCGCGACGCTGGAAGAGGCGATGGCCTACCGCCAGCAAGTGTCTCCTGTCGTGGCCAGCCGCACTGAGGCGGATCAGCGGGAACTCGCACTCGGTGTATTGCGGCGGCGACCGAACGGCCATTGGATCTGGAAAATGGACCCGGCGTACTTCCGGCCGCCCACCCCAGGAAGTCCGGCCCCACGGCCCAACCTATGGCCTGTTCTCGAGCGCCTAACTTGCCCGACCCTTGTCGTGTGGGGAACGGAAAGTGACGTCCTCTCGGAGCCGCAGGCTCGGCGCATGGTGGAGGTGCTACCGGTAGGAGAGTTGGTGCCGGTCCTCGGGGTTGCGCACGCTCCGGCACTGATGGAGCCCGTGGTGCTCGCCGCCCTGGACCGATTTCTAGGAGGGTCGGGGTAAGAAGTTTGAAGGACAACTTAGAGGGCTTGGCTGGTGTGTCTCGGTCACCCGGGCGCGTTCCGCTGATATCGGCACTCGCTCATGGTGGGTGACGTCTGGAGTGACGGCGAGCGCCTGGCTGCCGCTGCCGGTCAACTCATTTGCTAGTGACTGGAGGCGATCGACGCGTCGTGCACCTAGCCCAACGGTTGCTCCCTGCGCTGGGAGATGCCGCGCAGTCGCCTCGCCCAGCCCGCTGCTCGCGCCCGTGATGACGACGACTTTTCCTTCGATGTCATCGCTCGCGAATTTCCCTCAGAGGATTCGGTTCTCTACCTTTACCGCCTCCTCGACCCGGCCCGCGACACGCTGGTGCTATGTCCGGGGCCCTACCACGGCGGGCCTGCGGCGCGCGCTGCGCAGCAGGACTACCAGCCCCACAACTATGACAACCAACCCTAGCACGGCGTAACCCGGCCGTCCGGACATGAAGCTCCCGGGCAGTACGTTGATGCCCTGCAGGATCCAGACGACACCGACTACGATCAATAGCAGCCCCACCACGACGCCGACTATTCTCATTACTGTCCTCCCGTTATGTCTGCATCACAGTTGATACATCTGTTTCTAAAAGCATTGAACTCCCCGCTTGATCAACGGGCCCTAATCGCACGGGATGGGGGAGCCTAACAGCTACTCCATACTCCGTTCCAGGGGCTGGCCTGCTGAGCAGAGCGGACATAGCGGTGCGTGGTATGCTTCCAGATCAAACACAGCGAGCGTTTCGACCGGGACCCCCAGCTGAAGCGGGACGCTGCTGCGGTCGACCAGCACCGCCGCACCGGTCACTTGACCCCCCGCCGCGGCAACGAGGCGCATCAGTCCCCTCGCCGAATCGCCGGTCACGATTACGCCCATCAGAATGAGAACGCGCTCACCCGGCTTTACCTGGAACCGCGGTCGCAGCGTCCGACGTCCAAGCGGCCCGTCCGCAAAGATCGCTTTCGCCCCGAGCTGGCTTGCCACCTCGTAGCCAAGGATGGCATCCGGCCCCAGTACAGCTAGCACGGCCTGCGGCTGTTGCTCCCGAAACCGCTCGGCAATGGCGCGGCCTATGGTAGCGGTGAGACCGGGATCCTGCACAATCGCTTCGAGCTCCACATAGTAGGGGGTGTGCATGCCTGAACTGAGCAGAAAATGACCCCGCCGGACCGGCGCGTGCTCCCTCACTAGGGACTCCAAAGGCGCCGCTTCCATAGCAATCCTCCTTGGACTCTTCAGGGACTGGATGAGTTTTCGTTCGAAGATCCCTTCTACCCTACTGGTGGGCACAGATCATGGAAGACCCTGGCGATGAGCTGCAGGGGCTCCAGGGCAGTCGCGCCTCAGCCCTGGGGGCAAGCCCCACAACAGCGGAGACGATCTCGGGATGAGCGGCCGCATTCATGACGTTGGGTAACGATTCCCTGCGTAGGGAGTGCGCAGAATGCCTTGGTAAATGCGAGGTTTCGTGGTGGGCGGTACAGGACTTGAACCTGTGACCTCATGCGTGTGAATCCGATTCGACAACACTCCACCATTGTCCACCAACGTCCGCCAACCGCTGCTAATGCGGGCTCCGTCGACCTCAGGGATTCTGCCAACGTCCACACAGGTCCCCTGGTTTCCACCGGTTGGGCTGTAGAATGGCTGTAACAAGTTACCCTCTCAAGAAGGGAGAACCTGATGTACTCAAAGCGTCCGGCCATTTCGCCACGAGCCGATCGTAATGGTGCCGCAAAATGGCCCAAAGACGCCAGTCTAGAAAAGCGAGATCCGAGGGCCGGTCCGAATTGATCGGAGGACATTGGGTCTAGCATCGCCTAGACCGACCGGGATTGCGACAAAGAGCGATCCTACTTTCCGCCCTCTGGATCGACTCACATCTCGCTTGCACCATCCGAGCTGGAATGCCTGGCGAGAATCCAGACGAGTGTGTATTCCAGCTCAATGAAGTCTCCCGAGACGCCCGAGTCGGAGAACCTTCTGAAGTTGGCTTGAGTGCGCAGAAACTCGTACCTATCGAAAGCGATTTTCGCATGCGCGCGGAAGAGTCACCGCGTGGGTTCAAGGACTCGTGGTGTATTTGATCGCCTCGCAGACCCTCGCGGTTCGCTCGGCTCCTGCAGAGTCTACGATTACGACGGTGCAGCTATTCTCAAGGAGCTCGAGCAAGCGACTCGTGAGCGCTTCGAGAACATCGGGCGGGATTCCTCGCGCATCGATCGTCGGGAATTCGTGCACGATAAAGCGTGGGCCGTCGCGCTGATTCCCGTCCCTATTCGAGACACCGACGGCGTCTGGGAAGGAGCGGCCGATTCCTTTTGGATGTGGATGGTGTCATTACTTGTGAGCTTCGATTCGACCGCGGATATTGGGCCGGAGAACTCAACACAAAGGGGGTTGACATGCTGCTTCAGAACAAGACCGCCGTGATCTACGGCGGCGGAGGTGCAGTCGGCGGCGCGGTCCTACGCTCTCTCCGTCCGGCTCGGGCTGACGACGCGCCAGGAGCAGCAGGCGGAGAGCAGATGACAGTCGAGGAACAGATGCCGAGGGGCAAGCTCGAGAGGATGGTCTACGAGGGCGATGACTGGCTGAAGGACCGGAGCGCGACGCGGACTTCCCTCTACGTCACCATGACAAGTGCTAGGACGGCCGCGAGGGCAGCCGCGCTGACGGCGACGCTGGGGCTCGCCGCTGCGTCCTGGGTCATCGCCGTTCACCAGATGAACGGGATGGACATGGGCGTCGCAACCGAGCTCGGCTCGTTCGCGTTCTTTGTCGCCGCCTGGGTACCAATGATGGCGACGATGATGCTGCCCGGCGCAGTTCCGGCAGTCTTGGAATGCGCTCGTGCCGACGGCCGTGTGCGCGCCGTGCTGCTCTTTATCGGGTCGTACCTCGCCGTCTGGACGGTAGTCGGCCTCGCCGTCTACGCACTGTACCAGCCGCACGGCTCTTCCGCCGCCGGCGTGTTGACGGTCGCGGCCGGCGTCTACGAGCTCACGCCGCTCAAACGCTATTGCCGCCGGCGCTGCCGCACGAATTGCCGCTCTGGCTTCCAGTTCGGGCTCTACTGCGTCGGGTCGAGCATCGGACTGATGGTGATGCTGGTGGCGCTGGGCGTCATGAGCGTCACCTGGATGTCCGTCGTCGCCGTCCTCGTCCTCGTGCAGAAGCTCCTGCCGCCGAGAGCCTCCATCGACGTGCCGCTGGCGCTCGCGATCCTCGCCCTTGGGATCGTCATCGCCGTCGCGCCGTCGTCGATTCCAGGTCTCTCGCCAACGATGTGAAACGCCGGTGTCTCTGGCTGACGCCCCCGATGTAGCGACAGGAAGGAGAGAAGAGCGATGACAAAGCAGAAGGAGAGAAGAGCGATGACGAAGCACATGACCGGGACACGTGAAGAGTGGCTTGCAGCCCGGCTCGAGCTGCTCGAGGCTGAGAAGGAGCTGACGCGGCGCAGCGACGAGCTGGCGCGGCGGCGGCAGGAGCTGCCGTGGGTTCGTTCATGTTCGGGCCCGAGTACACGGCCGGCTGTCCGTCCTGCTCGGCGATCGCGGACGGCTTCGACGGCTCCGTCGTCCACCTGGCCAACCACGACGTCACGCTTTCGGCGGTGTCGCGGGCGCCTCTCGCGAAGCTGCAGGCGTACAAGCGGCGGATGGGTTGGACGTTTCCCTGGGCGTCCTCGCTCGGCAGCGACTTCAACTTCGACTTCAACGCCTCCTTTACCGAGGGGCAACAGCGTGAGGGGGGCGTCGAATACAACTACCGGCGCGAGGCGGCGTGGACGGTACGCGGGATCGGCGAGTCACTGACGAAACGCGGCGAGGGGCCTGTCGCCGAGATCGCGGCCATGACCGGAACCGACGCGGCCACGTACACGCGCGAGCGGCCGGGCATGAGCGCGTTCGCGCTCGAGGACGGCATCGTCTACCATACCTATTCCACCTATGCGCGCGGGGTGGACGGCATCTGGGGCATGTACCAGTGGCTCGACCGGGCACCCAAGGGGCGCAACGAGACGGGCGTGTGGTGGCGCCGCAACGACGAGTACGACAAGGGCTGAGCGAAGTCGTGGCGCCGGCAGCGATTCCCTTCGTAGGGAGCGCCGGAATGCCTGGTAGACGCGAGGTTTCGTGGTGGGCGGTGCAGGACTTGAACCTGCGACCTCATGCGTGTGAAGCATGCGCTCTAACCACTGAGCTAACCGCCCGCCGCAGGCCCATTATACTATGGACCGGCAGATGGACGTCCCGTCGTGGGAGGACCCGAAGCCGTATCCGGCACGTTCCCTTCCGCTCGACTCAGAATCAATTCGATGAAGGGTCCTTTGGCATCTGTGTATCCTCGTCCATCATCACCATACTCCGCGGCAAGGCGCCGCTTCAAATCGGCGTACTCGCGAAGCGCCCCGGGGTGCGTCCTCAGGTAGTCGCGGAACAGCAGATGATGGCGCCAGAAGGTGCTAGTCACCTCAACGATATGCAGATGATGGGTCCGGGGGCCTTGCCCGGTCCTGGGATTTCGGAAGTATCGCCGTTCGGGAATGTACACCTCGTACTGCGGCACGTAATCGTATCCAATTCCCTCTAGGTCAGCCACATAGCTTGTGACCTGCCCCAGCTCTCGCACTCCTCCCATGATGTCGATGATCGGGTTGGCGGCAAGCCCAGGAACCGCTGTACTCCCAACATGCTCGATCGCCGCGAGCAACGGACCGGTAGTCGCAAGCAGACGAGCCCTCTCCTCGTCGAAGAGGGCCGGCCAGCGCGGATCGTACTCCACAATGACAGGCATGCTCTACCATGATACTCTCCACCTGCGGTACACTGCAGTCGGCAAACCATGGCGTCTGCTCTCGCACAACTTACGGCCACCGTCATCGCCTGCCGCAAGTGTCCACGTTTAGTCCGGTACCGCGAGCAGGTGGCGCGTGTCAAGAAGCGCGAGTTCTCGGACTGGGAGTACTGGGGCAGACCCCTCCCCGGCCTGGGGGATCCGGAGGCCGAGCTGCTCGTGCTGGGACTGGCTCCCGCTGCGCACGGCGGCAACCGCACCGGCCGTATGTTCACCGGAGACAGCTCGGGACGCTGGCTGATGCGTGCGCTGTACCGCGCCGGGTTCGCCTCGCAGCCGACCTCCGAGCGCCGGGACGACGGCCTGACACTGCGAAATGCGTACATCACTGCGGCCGTGCGTTGCGCGCCGCCGGATAACCGACCCACGCAGCGGGAACTCGCCGCCTGCTCAGGGTACCTGCGCCAGGAGTTGACTCTGCTCCGTCGCGTCCGTGTCGTCGTTGCGCTGGGACAGATTGCGTTTGCGGCATTTCTCCGACTCGCGCAGGAATCCGGCGTTGCCCTGCCCCACCCTCGCCCCAAGTTCCGACACGGCGCGTCTTATCGCCTGGGCACCCCGCCTATGCCCCTGGTCATCATTGCCTCCTACCATCCCAGCCGACAGAACACTCAGACCGGCCGCCTGACCGAGGGCATGCTTGATCATATCTTCCAGCTGGCTCGCCAACATTTGGAACCGGACCGATCACGTGCTTAGTACCTCCCGCCGGGTCCTGGTGGTACTGGGCCTGATCAGTATCGCCCGGCTGGCCGTGGCTGCTTTCTATCCGCCGCTGGATGATGAGGCCTACTACTGGACCTGGGCGCAACACCTGGCATGGGGGTATCCTGACCACCCTCCCATGATCGCCTATGTCGTGCGCGCGACCACAGCGCTCGCCGGGGATACTTCGTTAGGAATCCGTCTTGGACCGACGTTACTGGCGCTGGGGACGTCAGTGCTGCTCTGGGATCTCGTCCGGAGAATGTTTGACCCGACCGCCGGCGCCGCGGCGGCGATCTGGTCCCAGCTCATTCCCGTCCTGTCTCTGAGCGCGGTTTTTGCAGCTCCCGATGCGCCATTGGGTCTGTGTTGGATCCTGACCCTATGGTGTTTCTGGCACGCACTGACTTCAGGCCGCATCCTGGCGTGGCTGGGCACCGGGCTCGCACTGGGTTTGGCCCTCATGAGCAAACTCCCCGCCGTGTTTCTTGCTTTCGCGCTGCCCGCTGTCTTGCTCACCTCACCTGTTCATCGGCGATGGCTGAGGCGGCCGGAGCCGTACCTCGCCGCGATGGCAGCCCTCGTCGTCGTCTTGCCTCTCATCGTTTGGAACACCCAGCATCATTGGATCCTGCTCAAAAAGAGTAGCGATCCTGTTCCGTGGACGGTGCTGGGATCTTGGGGGCTCAATACGCTTTCCTACACGGTCGCACAACTGGGCTACTACGGACCCGTCTCATTCGTCTTGCTTCTCCTCGCCCTCGCCACGACCGTCGGGCGAGCACGCCGACGGGATACGCGGTTTGCATTAGCGGCCTGGGCCGGGATTCCCATCATCGCGCTCACCTGGGTCGGAAGCCTCCAGGGCATTTCCAAACCCCACTGGCCGGGACCGGGGTATCTGGTCGCCTTGATCCCCGCAGCTGCGTTGTGGACTGAGGTGCGCACCCGCCGAATCTGGCGCGTGGTTGTCGGCGCAGCACTCGCACTCAACATCCTCATTATTGTTGTCCTTCACGCGTTCCCCCTCCGGCCTACTCCCTCGCTTGCGGGAGAACTGTGGGGTTGGGATCAAGTCGCGGCGCGATTAGAGGCTGATCTCCGCGCGACGCCCTCTAGCCGAGGTGTCTTTTTATTCACTCCGAGCTACCAGGGTGCCGCTCAGATCGAATATCACACGCGGGGACGGGTGCTGGTGACGCCGCTGACGTACCGAGACTCCATCGGCATACGACGCGCTCCTGAAACCTTCGCCGGCTGGAACGCGATCTTCGCGACCGACGCGGTGACCATGCCGATCCCGATGGATCGCGTGTGTGGGGAGGTCCAGCCCTTGCCCGCTCTCGAGGTCACCTATAACGGACAAGTCGTCCGGCGGTTTTCTGTCTACCGTTGTTACGACTTTCGCCCGCTGCCACCGTTCGCAACTGACGCTAACTGACTCCACGCGTTCGCACGGACCTGAAGAGTGAGCCTGCCGCATTCATCAAGATGTCTGCAAGGCCAGTAACAAGGTTTCCTTGCGCAGGGTCACCGATGAGAGTTCAATGGCAAGGCCCTCCGCCCGCTCGGCGACCCACGTGCACTGGGCACCGGGGTGCACACGGCGTGGGGCGCTGTGCCCATAGGGCGCGTCTAACGCAGCGGTCTCCGGATGGAGGACGGCTTGCTCGAAGATCTGCATCGCCGCGCGGGTGAGACGGGCAGCCTCCCGGGCGGCGGCGTGGCCCTGTTGGATCTCCTCAATCGGCATCTGCGCATCACGCGTGCGCAGCCAGGATGCCTCTTCATCCCAGCGCGCTGTGAGGGCGTTGATGGCGCTCAGCAGCTCGCGCAAGCGCGCGGCCGCATCGAGGAGGTCCTGACCAATGTGCCCCTCCACGCCGGCCTGCGGATGGTACTTCAGCTCTCCCGCATACCGGCGGAAAATCGCGACCGTGGCGCGGAGGCGTTGTGCTAATGTCAGCGCCTCCGCGTGGGCAGCGCGCCACTTCGTTAACGCGTCCTCGTCTGTCAATCCCGACTCCCGTTGTTTGACCCTGTCCAAATTCGTATGCTACAGTGATCCCGTTCCGTCCGCCAGCGCCCCCATCGTCTAGGCTGGCCCAGGACATCGGCCCTTCAAGCCGGTAACGCGGGTTCGAATCCCGCTGGGGGCACCACGGTTTCTGTGTCAATCCCCTCCGGTTGCGGAGCTGCGAGAGCTTATAGCGGTCCATCCGGGCGCGAGTTCTGGCTAGCCGTGGGTCGCTGCCCGACCGAGGTGCCCACTGCTGCCGTCGGCACCGTGTTACGGCAACGTGGCAGTGTCGTTACACCGACCTGGGTAACTCTTAGACGGGAGCCCCGGGGGCCACCCTGGGGAAGGAGGGGGCGAGGAATGCAAAGACTTGTCATAGCTTATATCGTGCTTCTGATGGCCTTGCTGGTTCAAGGCGGGATGGCGGCCGAAGAAGATCACACCTTCGGGGCGATCCTGACTGGAGACGAGGAAGTGCCGCCCATCGCTACGGACATGAGCGGCAGTGTCAGAATACGATTTAACGATGACTTCACCGCGGCGTCGTTTACGCTCGCGGTCAATGATGGTGTCCGGGTCCAGCAGGCCCATATCCACTGTGCCTTGGCAGGGGTCAACGGGCCAATCGTCGTGTTCCTTGCCGGTTTCCATGCCCCCGGGTGGGATGTCGACGGCAAATGGATAGATCACGCCGTCTTTACCCAAGCCAACATCGTGAACCCGGCCTGTGGGACGACACTCGTGGGGCTAGTCCAAGCGATGAAGGACGGCAAAACCTATGCAAATGTCCACACCGTCGCCCACCCGGGGGGAGAAATCCGAGGACAGATCGTGTCGAAGTGACGCCCTGGAGCCGGCAGCGCCTTCCCGTCGGCCTGTGATCCCAGAATCACGGTTGCGCCGATCAGGGCGGGTCGCGTGGGCTCGGATCCGCAGCGGATTGGGTCTGTAGGCTCCCGCCATTCACGTCTAGGCCCTCCGAGCACCGTTCCCATCCGGAGGGGTGTGGTCGTAGAACGGAGGACCAGTGTGGATGTTGTCGACACTGTCGGTCACCTCCATCCACGCCTCATCCCTCCGAGAGTCGGCCAAACACCAAACTGGCGTTGATTCCTCCAAATCCGAAGGAGTTGCTGAGGATGTACTCGACGTGGGCCTCGCGTCCCTCGTTGGGAATGTAGTCGAGATCGCATTCTCCATCGGGTTCATCGAGGTTGATGGTCGGGGGGAGGTAGTCGTGGCGGAGCGCGAGCATGGAAATGGCCGCCTCGACCGCGCCCGTCGCCCCGAGGGCATGGCCGTGCATTGCCTTCGTCCCACTGATTGGCACCCGGTAGGCGTACTCCCCGAAGATGGCTTTGATGGCCTTCGTCTCCACCGTATCGTTGAGGGGTGTGCTGCTGGCGTGCGCATTGATGTAGCCGATCTGCTCGACAGCCAGACCCGCTTCGTCTAGGGCTAGACGCATCGCCCGCGCCGCCTGTACGCCTGAGGGGAGCGGGGCGGTCATGTGGTGGGCGTCATTTGTTGTGCCGTATCCGAGGATCTCGCCATAGATCGGCGCGTCGCGCCTCACCGCATGGTCCAGTGTTTCCAACACTAACATCGCTGCGGCTTCTCCCATCACGAAGCCGTCTCTGTCCTTGTCGAACGGCCGACACGCGCGTTGCGGATCGTCATTGCGGGTGGACATCGCGCGAATCACATCGAACGCGCCGAAAATCAGGGGGGACAGCGGACACTCCACACCCCCCGCCAGCATCAGATCGGCTCCCCCGCTCTTGATCAGCCGGAAGGCCTCCCCGATGGCGATGGCGCCAGAACTGCAACTGTCCGAGTTCGCACTGGTCGGCCCGCACAGTCCGAACTCGATGGCGATGTTGCACGGGGCCGATCCGCTAAAGACGGCCAACGCCAGTGTCGGTCGGACTTTCTTGATGCCTTCTTTCAAGAAGATCGCATGCTGCTCCTCAGCGAATGCCCCGCCCCCCAACGCCGCCCCCACAAAACAGCCGCACTGGTCGTGGTCTTCATCTTCTGGGTGCAGTTGCGCGTCATCGACGGCTTGGCGGGCGGCCGCCACGGCAAATTGGGCAAAGCGGTCGAGCCGCCGCGCCCTTTTGGCATCCATGTAGGCCAGGGGATCAAATTCCGAGACCTCGGCCGCCACTTGGCAGTGGAACGGCGATGCGTCGAATCGTGTGATTCGCCCGACGGCGGAGCGCGCCCGACGGATCCCGTCATAGAGGCCTGCTCCCGTCATGCCGATCGGGGTCATGGCGCCAATCCCCGTCACCACCACACGTCGCATGATGCTCCCTCCTCTACGTGCTCTGCCGCCTGTTTGACTGCCATCAGAGTCTGACGTGCAATCCAGTCAATGAAGACCGGTCCCACAATCCAGTTGGTGATTGTCTCGCCAACCAGGGGCCACGAGATCACCAGATCATGCTCAAGCAGGACACTGGTTCCGTCTTGGTGGGGGAGCAGAGACCAATTCACTCGCATGCCGGTGGTGATCCCCTTGATGTGCCGGAACGCCAGATGCCGCGCCGCAGGCGAACGCTCTTGGATGGCGGTCCACCGCGCCGGCCAACCTCGGATGAGTCCTGCCATCTCGAAGACGAGGCGATCAGACCCACGTTCCAAGACACGACACCATCGGTAGGCTCGGTGCAAAGACGGCCAGCGTTCCACGTCCGCCGCAACAGCGAAAACCGCGTCGGGAGGGGCGCCGATCACCGCAACGTGTCTGGTCTGCATCCGTCAGAGAAGGAGACGTGCCAGATAGGCTGGCGAGAGGATGCCGGTGGGCGGGAGGACGTCTCCGGTAACACCGAGCAACTCGCTGGCCAGCTGGGCGCGACGATTCAGCCGCCGCACGAGCAGGGGTGTGAGCTGCCGATGAAAGGCTAGGCGCTGGAGCAGGCGGGAGGCGAGCGCCTTGCCCACAATTTCTCGCGCCCGCCGCCGCGCATACACCGATAGCCTCCGCTGCGAGAAATCATTGGCGCCCAGGGCATCGGAGGCGACATCGGCCGCGAGGATGGCCGAGTAGAGGGCCAAAAAGATGCCCTGCCCCGTGATCGGCTCGAGGTGCCCGGCAGCATCTCCGATGAGCAGGACACGCGCGGCGACGGCATCTCGCGCGGCGAATCCTACCGGCCCGGAGCAGCGAAATGCGCTCTCCCGGCGGGCGTTCGCCATCGCGTCCGCCAGCACCGGCAAAGTGCCCAGCGCCGCGTCGAACACCTGCTGAGGACCGCCCCGCCGCCACCGCTCGCGGGGAAGTGCCATACACACGTTGGCGACTCCTCCGCCGAAGTGAGCGACACCACAATACAGATCGGGCCCGAGGTGGAGTTCCCCCTCAGGAGTCGTGCGCGGGAGGCCAGAGAAGTAGGCACCGACAGTGTATCGTCCCCTGGCGGGGACGGTCAGACGCCCTAAGCTTCGGGCGATGGCAGAATGCGCGCCGTCGGCCGCAATAAGCAGCCGCGCGCTCAGCCATCTGTTGGACGCCGTCCGTACCTCCACGGCCTCTGCGCGAATATGGACGGCATCCACGCCCATGCCTTCATGGACAACCGCTCCCGCGCGCACGGCATGCGCCAGCAGCGCGGCATCGAGCCGCAGGCGGGGGACCAACAGCCCCGGACCCGCCGGGAAGGCGGCCGCGAATCGGCTTCCGTCTTGCGCGTACACGGAGAGACCGGAAATCGGTATAGCCTCAGCGGTCGGCAGGGTCGAGATGGATCCGAGATGGCGCAGCAGTCTCACGGCTCCGGGGTTGCAATAGTCGCCGCACGGCTTGTCGCGTGGGAATTTGGCCCTGTCGAGCAGCAGGACCCTGATCCCCCGGGAGGCGAGAACCGCCGCCGCCGAGCTGCCGGCCGGCCCTGCGCCGACCACAATCACGTCCGCATCCGGGCTCATTCGTGCACGCGGGCCACCGCGCGCGCACCGGACGCGTGTACTCCCTCGCCCGACGGTCCATCGGGCCATCGGACGACGGCGATTCGAAACCAGGGGTGGCGGCGAACGTCGACGTTGCGCACTCCTGCCGCTGCAACCATGGTATGCACCTCGCTGACAGTGAACGATCGCAGGACCGACAGCGGCCCGTCGTGACGGGCCAAGCGGTTTCGGGTAAACAGGCGTGTGTCCAGTAAGGCGCCGAGGTACGCCCCCCACGAGCGCCCGATGTCGTTCACGATGAATCCGCCGCTAGCCACCCGGTCGATCTCCCGCAGGACGCGGCCCGCGTCCTCAAACGTGAAGTGGTGCAGTGCTAACCCGCAGATCACCACGTCGATCGCCCGATCGGGAAACGGCAGCGAAAGCGCATTGCCCCGCAGCAGCGTCACTTCCGGATAGGAGGCGATGCCGGACTTGGCCAGCGCCAGAATGTCCTCACTCAGGTCGAGGGCCACGATGCGGATGGGGAGGTGATGGGCGCGGGCCCATAGGGCGATCACGCGGGGGATGTCGGCGCTGGCCGTCGCAACATCAAGCACCGTGATCGGACCGTGGGGGAGACGCGGAAGAAAACGACGGAGGTAGCGTAGCACGAGGGGGTACCCGCCAAACCGGCGGTTCGTCCGCCGGATGTCGCCTAACAATCCTTCCAACTCGACGCGATTCTGTCCCGGCGTGTCGAGAAACTCTCGAGCCGATCGCTTGGGCGGGCTGACCATCGCGCATCACACCGCATTGAGCAGGGACCCTACGATTGCCACGAAACGTTCGACACCCGGCCAATCTTACCCGCGGGGGTGCAACAAATGAGTAACGATCTTTTGCAGGAGAGCTGAACCCGTCGGGCCGGGCCCTGTTTCGTGAGGAGCCGCTCTCCTGGTGTATACTGAAATGGACATGAATCGTTTTGGTTGACGTTGATTAGAGCCTCGTAAGTCAGCCCCGCGCTCCCGGTTCGCTCGGGAGCGAGTTTCCCTTTCTTCCACACCAACTGAGGTCGTTCGAGGCGCTCTGTATGCGGCGCGCGCACCTCCGCGCCTCTCTGCGGGTCCGACCATTCCGCAGGGAGGTGGAGTCATGGAGGCAATCGTGGAGTTGGTGCGGGGGAAGGTGCGCACGCCGGTCCCCGCCGCGCATGTGCGCGAGGCAGCATCGAAATTTCGGGAAGTCGTCATCGATGTGGGAACGGGAGATGGCCGGTGGGCATATCGCATGGCCCGGGCGCATCCGGATCGATTCTGCCTGGGCATTGATGCCAACGCCGCCGGCTTGCGCGATGTGTCGTTTCGTGCGGGCCGCAAGCCCTCCCGAGGGGGCGTCAGTAATGTATGGTTCATCCGCGCCGCTGCAGAAACACTCCCGGCCGGACTGGAGCGCCTGGCGGATCACATCACCATCTTCTACCCGTGGCGGCGCTTGCTGGACGGCATTCTGAAACCCGACCCCGCCGTGATTCACCCGATCGGATTGCTCGGAAAGCATGGCGCGCAGGTCCTGATCTGTATCAATGAGTCTGCGCTTCACGCGGGGTCCCGCCCTGCGGATCCGGGCGCGTGTGCCGCGGTGTTGGCACGGCTCAGGCCGCCCTACGCGGAGGCGGGAATCGTCCTCACCAGCTGCCGGATCGCGTCCGGTCCGGGGACGACATGGGGAGATCGGGTCGGGCAGGGCCGTCCTGCGTCATCAGTCGTGGTGACGGGCGTCGTGCGCGGCGAGGGATGCGCAGGCTACACGGTCACATGACCGCTCTGATCAGTCCTCCATCAATTTGCACGGTGGTCCCTGTGATGAAGCTAGCGCGGGGGGACGCGAGAAAGACAACGGCACTTGCGAATTCCTCGGGCCGGCCCAGGCGACCCAGCGGGATCTGGTCGGTCCACATCCGGCGTTCGGCTTCTTGAACTGAGACGTGCTGGCGCGACGCAAACGTCCGGGTCAACTCCTCCAGCCGCTCGGTGCCAATCGGCCCCGGACAAACAGTGTTCACCTGGATGTTGTCCGGACCCAGTTCGGTGGCCAGAGTCTTTCCCAATCCGACGACGGCTAAGCGCACGGCGTTCGACAGTACGAGGTTAGGCAGGGGCTGTTTGACCACATACGAGGTGATGTTGAGAATGCGGCCCCCGCCCTGTCGGCGCATGTGGGGGATAACCTCCCGCGTTAGCCGGACGGCACTCATCAGATTCAGACCGATCGCCTGCCACCACTGCTCGTCGGTCAGCTCCACAAATGCCCCCACGGGCGGGCCTCCGGCGTTGTTCACCAAGATATCGATGCGCCCGAACCGATCGGCGGCCGCCCGGACGAAATGCTCCACATCTTCGGCCTTGGTAATGTCCGCTGGGATAGCGAGTACGTCGCTTCCGAGCTCCGCCGCCGCTGTCTGGACCGTGTCGGGCTTTCGCCCGCAGATCGCCACATGCGCGCCCTCGGCGACAAACGCCGCCGCGACCGCTTTGCCCAGTCCGCGGCTGGCCGCTGCGACAAGCGCCGTCTGGCCCCGCAGGCCGAGGTCCATTCGTATGCCGTCCCTCCTGGGATCTACTTTTTCTTGGACTCGCCGTTCTTGCTCTCGGAGGTTCGAGCTGTTCCACTGGGGGCAAAGCGCCGCAGGCGTTCGGCGAGCTCCCGCAGGCGGCGGCGTACCAGGAAATTTATCGTGCCCTCGGGATACGCGCCGTCGGGGCCGGAGACGCCCGCCGCCAGCCCTGTGAGGACTTCCACCCCTTCGTCCACTGTGTGCACGGCGTAGATGTGGAACGTGCCCGCGCGCACGGCCTCGACTACTTCCGGTTTCAGCATAGTGTTGGCGACGTTTTGGGCGGGGATCATCACGCCCTGCCGGCCGGTGAGCCCCAGGGATTTGCACACGGCATAGTAGCCTTCAATCTTCTCGTTAACTCCGCCGATGGGTTGAATCTCACCCTTCTGGTTGACCGATCCGGTGACGGCGATGCTTTGGTCGATCGGCACCCCCGCCAGCTCGGACAACAGGGCATACAGCTCCGTGGAGCTGGCGCTATCCCCCTCCACTTCGCCGTAGGTCTGCTCGAAGGTCAGGGACGCATTCAGGCTCAACGGCCAGTCCTGCGCGTATTTGCCCCCGAGGTACGCGGACAGAATTGCCACACCCTTACTGTGAATGCGTCCCGACATCTCCGTCTCGCGTTCGATGTTCACGACTCCCCGGCTACCCACAAACGTCCGCGCCGTGATCCGGCTGGGATGCCCAAAGCTATAGTCGCCTAGTTGCAGGACCGACAGGGCGTTTACCTGGCCGGCCGTCATCCCGGCGACATCGACGAGAAGCTGCCCTTCGGCAATCATCTGGCGGAGGCGCTCTTCAATGCGGTTGCTGCGGTAGACTTTCTCCTCGACCGCCTTGTCGACATCGGCGGCGGTGACCACGTCGTGGCCGGCGCGCTCGGCCCAGGCCGTCGCTTCGTAGACGATCTCCGTCACCTCGGTGAACCGGGTGGAGAGCCGCCGCTGATGCTCGGCTAGCCGGGCGCTGTGTTCCAGCACGCGGGCCACGGCCGTTCGGTCAAACGAGCGCAGGCCTTGCCGATGACAGAGCGCCGCGATCGCCGCCGTGTACGCGTGGGTGGCGTCCTCCGTGCGCTCGACTTCTACGTCGAACTCCGCTTTGATCTTGAAGAGCTTGCGGAAGTCTTCATCCAGCCCGTACAGGAGCTGAAAGATCATGGGAGCCCCGATGAGGATGACCTTCACGTCTAGGGGAATCGGCTCGGGGCGCAATGTCGCGGTGGGCACTAAGCCGAGCTGTTCGCCGATATTCTCGATGCGCACTTCCTCGCTCTTGAGCGCCCGCTTGAGAGCCTCCCACGTGAGGGGGTTGGTCAGCACGTCTCGGACTTGCAGGATCAGAAATCCCCCGTTGGCCTGCGGCAGGGCCCCAGCTTTAATCATGGTGAAGTCGGTCGTCAGCGCACCGAATTCTCCCCGGTACTCCACTTTGCCCACGAGGTTGTAGTAGGTGGGATTCGTCTCCTCCAGGACAGGCGCGCCGTGGAGGGTGCTGTGGTCGACGACGAGGTTCACCCGATACCGAGTGAAGACGTCCCCGCGCCGCATGATCGCCGCCAGGGGGAACGGCACCGGTGCGGTTTCTTCTTGCTCTTTAAAATCGTCCAGGTGCTCGACGACGTCGGCAAGGACCTGATCCAGGTAGTCGATCACCTTGGGGTGGTCGGCATGGCGGTCTTTCAGCCGGGCGATGGGATGGCTGGCCGCTGACTGGACCACACGCTGCTCCAGCTCGCGCAGTCCATCGCGCGCTTCGCGTTCCACGATCCGGACTCTGCGCAGCGCCTCCGCGACTTCCTCCTGCAGGGTCCGCCCGCGGCGGTTAATCTCCTCCTGTTGCTCGGGGGGGAGGGCGTTGAACTGCTCCGCACTGATGGGCTCCCCGGACGGCCCCACGGGCACAGTGGCGATCCCGGTCGGTAAACGCTGAATGGCAAACCCCAATTGCCGCGCCTTGGCCTCCAGCTCACGCCAGATCTCCGTGGTCTTCTGCTCGAAGGAAGCGACGAGCTCACGGCGGCGCGTCTCAAAAGTGTCACTGGCAAAGACTTTCCGAATGGCATCCTTGAGCTCGTCAATCAACTCCTCCATGTCCTTGCGGAATTTCGCACCGGAGCCTGGCGGCAGCGACAGCGCAGAAGGCTGGTCGGGCTGCTGGAAGTTGTAGACGTAACACCAGTCCGGCGGCACAGGCCGGGTCGCGGCCGCGCCAGACACTTTCTTGCGCGCGTACGTCGTGCGCCCGGTGCCCACGGGGCCCGCGATGTACATGTTGTAGCCAGGCTGGCGCAGCGTGAGTCCCAGGTCCAGCGCCCGCACTGCGCGATCCTGACCGACGATGACTTCATCCGTTCCCGCGAGATCGGCCGTCGTCTGGAACGAGAGAGTCCGAGGATCACACACCCACCGGAGTTTGTCGGCGGACAAGCGGTATCGATCACGCTGATCAGGCTGACTCACGGGGAGAACCTCCGCGGGGATGCGGTGTGGGCCTGCTGGCTGCACTGACAAGTTTCTCTTGCTGACGGTGAGGTCCTCTGCACGTTCGAGGGACCATGCTCACGGAGAGGGAGGCGAGACGGAAAAGAGACAAATGCAAACCAGCGGGTCGTACCCAGTTAGGCTGGGTTAGCCTGGGAGGGCTAACGTCCTCCCATCTAGGAAGGATCCCCGCTGGCAACTTTAGCGTACACTCGGAAGGAGACCACGGTCAATTCGGAACGACTGTTCGCGCGGGCTTACGGCTTTTTGGTCGGGGTGGGAAAGGGGATGAGCCCGGTCTGCCGGCGCTGCTGCAGCTCCTTAGACTGCGGGACTCGCGGGTGGTGGAGCAGGTTGAAGTCAAGCTTCTTGCCGCACGCACAGACGCGCTCTAACTGTTCGCTCGCGTCCACAAAAATCTTCCCTGACTCCTCCGCCCGCTTCCGCGCAGCCTCGACCGCTCCGGAGCGAAGGTCGTCCTCATCTTCCTGACGTCCCAGCTCGCGCGGGGCGGACCCGCTCAGTTCATAGAGCAGCGACTTCGGATAGTACACGCTATAGGTGCGGCCGCAACCGCCGCAGGGAAATGTGAATACGAGGGCCATGGCTGTATTGTAGGAACGAGTTGGGGAACCGTCAACGCTCCCACCTGCGGATGGCGTCGGCAAAATCCCATGGTGGTATAGTGAGAAAGACGCGACTCGCTATCATGGAGGGAACTCCGATGGGGCGGTGGACCGCAGCATTCGTGTTGCTCGTCGCATTCGGGAGCATCGCGTACCGGGCCGGCCAATTGTCCGGGGCCTCCGCGCACGCGGCTCCTCAGACCGCCGTCTCCGCGCAGTTCACCATGCCACCGGAAGTCATCCCCGTCCCCACTCCCGTCCGCCCGGGGCAGGCTCCGGGTCAAAGTCAGGACTGCCAGCCGGTGATCCTGTTCTATTACAATGGCAAGCTCTATCAGTTGATGCCGGGACCGGATAACCAGTTCGGTTCTCCGAGCAGTCCGCCCGAATACTACCCGCTGCGCCCCTATCAAGGCCCGCAGATTCCGGGGCTCCCCTTCGCCCCATCCCCCCTCCCGCTGCCCCAGGCACCTGGATTCCAGCCGGTTCCACCGAGGCTCTAGGCCCCGCGCAGCTGGTGACCGTTAGCTAAAATCCTGTCCTGCGGCGGCGAACGTGTGCGACGCCCACGCCGCCTCACGTTCGCGGCGCTTCGTGTACTGCTCTAATTGATGCGCAGTGGCGCTCATGTCCCAACTCAGTTCCCGGGCCATGAACTGCGCCACCGTGGGCGCGATCCTGTCTGCGGCTACCGGATCGAGCACCGCCAGCCGCGTCCGCAAAAAGAGACAGTCGGTCAACGAGACCGCCAGCTCAGCCCGGCAGGCGTAGACGACCTCGGCAGCACTCACGGGCAGGCCGTCCACAAACCTTGCGCCCAGAGCAGGCTCCTTTTGGATCAGGGCCAGCAGGTCACCGGCCGCGCCGCCGTAGCTCTCCAGGAAATGCGTCCGCTGGTCGGCTGCGAGGGCGGAGTGCGCCAGGGCCGATTCGACGTGCGCCACACCGGCAGCGCCCCACAGCGACAGCGTCGCCGTCACGCATCGTCGGCGTGTCCCCTCGCGTGTGTCGATCGCATCAACAGTGGCCTCGGCCATCGCGCGATATGTCGTCAGCTTTCCACCGATGATGCTGATCAATCCCGAACGCGATGTCACCACGTGGTGGTCACGAGCTAGTGCTGCTGTCGAGTGCTCCGACGCGGCCACGAGTGGCCGGATGCCCGCGTAGGCGGAGGTGATATCGGCCGGACCCAGAGGGCGGCGCAGGTACCGGTTGGTGTGTTGGAGCAGATAGGTGACCTCCTCGGCGCTTGCCACGGGGGCGTCCAGGTCGCCGCTATACGGCGTATCGGTTGTCCCGAGCACGAACCGATCGGCCCAAGGGATGACGAATGCGATGCGCCCGTCATCTGTCTCCGGAATTACCAGTGCAAGTGAGGTCCGCACGGAACCCGGCCGCAACACGACGTGTGTGCCGAGGCTGTGGCGCATCTGAAAGGGTGCGGGGCCGTCGAGGGCAGCTACGCGCTGTGCCCACACCCCAGTCGCGTTGACCACATGTTTGGCCTCTACTTCGAAGACACCGCCGGTAAGCCGATCTTCGATCCGCGCGCCAGCGACCCGTCCGCCACGACGCACCAGGTCCACCGCGCGACAATAGTTGACCGTCCCCGCGCCATACGAACGAGCGGCGCTCAGCACCGCGTGTGTGAGGCGGACGTCGTCTGTGCGGGCATCGTAGTACACAAACGCAGCCCGCAGGTGGTCGGTACGCAGATCCGCCGCCTCCTGTGCCACCTGCGTGCGGGAGATCGCCCGATGGTGCAGTCCCGGGTCACGGGCGAATAGGTCGTAGACGATCAGCCCGGCACGCACCCCAAAGGGCGCCAAAGGAAGCGCAAAAGGCGGCAGGCGCAGTCCCAGCGGTCGGCGCGCTCCAGCATAGAGAGGAAGAAGGAAGGGCAGGGGGCGCACCAGATGCGGG
>MNEU01000004.1 GCA_001917855.1 Armatimonadetes bacterium 13_1_40CM_64_14
CCGCAATGGGGTGGGTGATATCGTCATCAGGCATTGTCAGGATGGGCAGTTGCGTGATCGATCCCTTGCGCCCGTGGATGCGGCCTGCGCGCTCGTAGATCGTGGCCAGGTCGGTATACATGTAGCCCGGATAGCCCCGGCGGCCCGGGATCTCCTCACGCGCGGCGCCGATTTCCCGGAGCGATTCGCAATACGCCGACAGATCCGTGAGGATTACCAACACTTGGGTGTCGAGTTCGAACGCCAGATACTCGGCCGCCGTCAGCGCCACGCGCGGCGTGATCAACCGTTCAATCGCGGGGTCATCGGCGAGATTCAAAAAGACCACCGAGCGGGCCAAGGCGCCGGTGGATTCAAACTGGTCGATGAAAAATGCCGCCTCGCGCTGCGTGATACCCATCGCCGCAAACACAACCGAGAACTGCTCCTCGCTGCCGAGCACCTTGGCTTGGCGGGCGATCTGCGCGGCAATCTCGTTGTGGGGCAGCCCAGCGCCGCTGAAGATCGGCAACTTCTGGCCGCGCACCAGGGTGTTAAGGCCGTCGATCGCCGAAATGCCGGTCTGGATGAACTCCTGCGGCCGATGGCGCGCCACCGGGTTGATGGGGGCGCCAATAATAGGCAGACGCTTCTCGGGGATGATGGGAGGCAGATCGTCAATCGGCTCGCCCAGTCCACTGAACCGCCGGCCGATCATCTCCCGGGAGACCCCCAGCCGCGCGACCTCTTCACGCAAACTGATCGAGGTTTTCGCGAGATCTAGCCCGGTCGTTTCCTCAAATACCTGGATGACCGCGTTTTTCTCCGAGATCTCGATCACCTGACCCCCTCGCACGGAGTCGTCGGGGAGGTGAATGTTGACGATCGCCCCGATGGCCAGCTCCTTAGCGCCCTCTACGAAGAGCAAGGGCCCCGAAATATACGAGATCGACTGGTACCGTTTCGTCGTCAGTTCCATCGTGCGATGGCTCCTCTCACGGTGTCCCCTCCCCCAGGCAGACGGGACCGTCCAAATCTAGGCTAGCCCGTCGCCGCGGCGGGCTGGGCCGCCGGCGCGGCGAAGGCCGACGGCAGTTGCTCCAGCCAGCGCTTCAGGTAGGCGTCGAACTGATCCGTGGGCACGTCTTTCATGCGGGCGATCTCTTCGATCGCCTTGAGGTTGAGGATGTCGTCCAGCAGCATCCCTCGTTTGAGGGCCGCCAGGGCCTGATCGTAGAAGGCGAGGATGGCCGTCAGAATCCCGTAGGACTTGAGCAGCGGGCTGTGCGCGTCATCCGTGTACGCATTCTGCTGCAAGAAGTCCTCCCGCAGCATCTTGCCCGTCTCGATGATCATCCGCTGATCGTCCTGCAGGGCATCCGGGCCGACGAGCTGCACAATCTCCTGGAGTTCGGCCTCCCGTTGCAACAGCGCGCCGGCGCGATCGCGCTTCTGTTCGAAGTCAGCCGGCATGTGCTCTTTGTACCAGGCCCGGAACAGCTTGGTGTACAGGCTATAGGATCGCAACCAGTTGATCGCCGGGAAGTGCCGGCGGCTGGCGAGTTTGTCGTCCAGGGCCCAGAACGTCCCCGTAATGCGCAGCGTCGCCTGCGTCACGGGCTCGGACAGGTCACCGCCGGGAGGGGACACGGCCCCGATCACGGTAATCGAACCGCGCCGTTCGGGCTGGCCCAAGCAGACGACCCGACCCGCGCGCTCGTAGAACGCCGCCAAACGACTGCTGAGATATGAGGGGTACCCCTCCTCGGCGGGCATCTCTTCCAGGCGGGAGGAAATCTCGCGCATCGCCTCGGCCCAGCGGCTGGTGGAGTCGGCCATAACGGCCACTTTGACTCCCTGGTCGCGCCAGTACTCGGCCAATGTAATTCCGGTGTACACCGACGCCTCGCGCGCCGCGACCGGCATATTGCTCGTGTTCGCGATAATGACCGTCCGCTCCATCAACGGCCGACCGGTGCGCGGATCTACGAGCTCGGGGAACTCATCTAGGACGTGCGTCATTTCATTGCCGCGTTCGCCGCAGCCGACGTAGATGATCACGTCGGCATCCCCCCACTTCGCGAGCGTCTGCTGTGTGATCGTCTTGCCGGATCCAAAGGGCCCGGGAATCGCCGCCGTCCCTCCCATCGCCACAGGGAAGAGGACGTCGAGCACGCGCTGGCCGGTGATGAACGGCTCGGTGGGATCCATCCGCTGCTGGGCCGGCCGCGCCGCCCGCACGGGCCATCGCTGCATCATCGTCAGCGTGGTCCCGTCCGTCAGCCGGCACACCGGATCGACCACGGTGAACTCCCCGCGCTTGATCTCTGCGACGGCGCCCCCCTTGCTGGTCGGCGGGACTAGGATCGCGTGTTTGAACCCAAACTCTTGCACCCACCCGATCGCATCGCCGGGCTTCACGGAGTCGCCTGACTTGACCGTGGGCTCGAAGGCCCACTTCTTCTGCCGGTCCAGCGCCTCGACGATCGCGCCGCGGGCGATGAAGTCGCCTTTCTGCTTGCGCACCGCTTCCAGCGGTCGGAGGATGCCATCGAAGATCCCGGTCAGCAACCCCGGGCCCAACTCCACGGTCAGCGGGTTGCCGGTGCTCTCGACCGGCTCTCCCAGACGCAGGCCGGACGTATCCTCATACACCTGCACGAAGGCGCTGGCGCCATCCAGCCGGATGATCTCGCCCAGCAGACCTTCCTGGCCGACCCGGACGATGTCGTACATTCGCGCTCCGAGCATGCCGTGGGCGATTACGGCCGGCCCTGCGATTTTGATAATCGAACCCCGAATAGCCACGGTGATCTCTCCTCAGCGCAACTTGACGTAGAACCCGATGTGTTCTTTGACGAGCCTGGCGATGTAGTCCTCACCGCTCTCTAGGTGCTCCTGCGGGGCGGGGAACGGAATGATAATAGGAAGGTCCCGGTCACGCATCAGGCGGGAGACCTCGTCCTCCGTCCCTTTGAGCAGGCTCTCGTTCACGGCCACGAGCCCGTAATCCGCGGCGACGAGCGCGCGCAGATGTGGCAGGGCCGCCTGCGGGTCTGAGGCCTCGTGCACTTCCACACCCGCGAGCCGAAACCCGGTCGCGGTCTCCGCATCCGTGATCACGGCCATCCTATACACCGGCCATTTCCTTCCTCACCCGGTCCCGGGGAATGCCGAGGGCTTTAGCGCGGGCGATCAACCGCAGATTCACCACCTCGCGGTACTTCATTGCCAGATAGGCGATCACCACATCGATCCCCAGCGGATCTTTGAGGTACAGGTTGACCTGCGCCCGCAGCAAGGCGAGATCGATCTCGCGTTCGAACGCCGCCGGATCGTCGACGGAGGCGCGCACCGCAAAGCCGAGCACGCGGACCAGGCGGAGGCCCTGCTCGACGGTGGCCCGATCGGCCACGAGCAAGAAAACGTGTTCGCTCAGCCGGCCGCCCGGAATAAAGAAGTTGAGCTTCTCTTCCTTGGACAACGCGTCCGCCTGCTGCAGTTTCACGGCCGTCCGGACGTTCGTGGCGTCGAGTTGATCTTGCAATAAATTCCGCACGACTTGTTCATCGTGCCCGCGTCCCCGCGCCACGCGCAGACCGTAGGTCGCGTAGAAGCGGTCCATCCTGAGTTCGAGGGCCAGGAGATCCTTGGATTTCTGATACGCGGCCAGACCTTCCGCCAGTGGCGCGGCGAGAGGATGATCCAGGCCGCCGAGGGCCCCGACCACCCCGGCCACATCGGGCTGGGACGCGACCTCTTTCAGGACAGCGTCGTTAAGCCGACCCACCGGGATCAAATTCGCAACGATCTCTTCGGTGGTTCGGCCCGCGTGCTTGGCCCGCAGGATGATCTGGACGTTCAGCATGTCCCAGCGGACGAGCACAAACTCGATGAGCTCCCTTGCCTTACCGTCGGCGAAACTCACGATGCGCCTCGCCGTGGACGAAAAATTCCGGGCCAGGGCCTCGTCGACGGCCCGGACGCCGGCGGCGGTGTGGCTGAGGGCTTCTTGTACTTCCCGCGCATACGGGGTCGACCCCAAGCTCTGGAGTAGCGCATCCAGTGTGGGCAAGCCCAGGAGCTCTTCGATGCGGGCGGCGTCGAGCAACCGACTCCGCATGGCCCGGACCCGGGCGTTGATGTACGGGAAGTCAGGCACAGCACGATCCTCCGGGCCCTTCCGCACCACGGCACTCTCGGTCGGAGGCGGAGGCGTGTGGTCCGATCATGATCCCCAAAGTTGGGCGGCGATCTCCGGCGCGATCAAAGATCGCACGCGTGCGACTCGTGATGCCAGTGTGTTCTCCACCACGAAACGGCCGTCACCCGAGATGAGCCGGACGCCGCCGCTGACTTCGCCCGGCTTCACCTCTGCATCCAGCCTCAGCTCTTTGACTGCCTGGTTCACCAACGCGAGGTCCTGCGGGTTGGCCTCAACTGTCATGCGGCCTGACAACGCCCCGCTCGCTTCTCGAATCAGCCCGCGCAAGATGGCCCCATAGCGTGTCTTGTCCTGTTGCAGGCGCGACAGTTCCGCTTCCGCCGCGACAAAGACCTCCGCGATCGCCTGGTCCTTGGCCTGCAGCACAAGGGCTGAGGCTCGGACCTGGGCGGCGCTGTCTGCTTTCACCAGAGTCGCCTTGCGCTCGGCGTCGATCCGCTGCCGCTGTTCTGCGAGATAGGCCTGGGCGTCCTGGTTCGCCTGCGCCATCAGCTGCTCGGCCTGGCCTCGGGCCTCGGTCAGGATACGCTCGATCTCAGCGGTAGCTTCTTTTTCAAGAATGGTGACGAGTTCCGACGCCATTAAATCTTGCCGATGACGAAAAAGGCCACCAGGAAGCCGAGGATGACCATCGTCTCAGGGAGCGCCAGGAAAACGAGCATCAAGCCGCCCATTTCCGGTCGCTCCGCGATGGCTCCGGCCGCCGCTGCCCCGATTCGAGACTGAGCCCACGCCGTGCCGATGGCCCCGAGGCCAACAGCCAGGGCTGCCGCTAGCCCCAGCAGTCCCGAGTTCGATCCGCTGGGCTTCGCGGCCCCCGCCGCCTCCTGTGCTCCAGCCATCCCGGCCGTTGCGAACAGCACGAACAGTGTAGCCATGACCACGATGCCTACCTTCTTCACCCTCATCACCTCCGAGATATCGGTCCTGCTCTTCGTGCGACCCAACACCATCGCTCGGGCTTCGACTCTGTTCGTCTACCCGCGGTTATTGAAGAATTTGCGTCACCCGACCGTTCCTAGCGGCCCGGAGCCGCGGACTTCTGGAATGGCCGGTAAGCCCGACCGTTCTCCTCATGGAATTTGAACTTGCTAAAGAACTCCACCCAGTGCAGACGGGCGGGCTGGATAATGTGGCCAAAAATCGTAAAGATGAGAAACAGGCTCTGAAAGAAAGCCGCGATGAGGACGGCGGCGATCACTCCGACCGTCCCGAACTGGGCCCCCAAGTCGTTGGCGGCTTTCGCGAGCGCGGCGGCGGCTAACCCAAACGCCATAAGCCGGGCGTGCGAGAGGATGTGGCCGAGCGCCGAGGTACTCTCCAGCAGCCACAGGAATCGCTTGATGACATCGCGCTCAGCGACGAGAGAGATCCCAGCGACTACGACCGCGGCACCAAACAAATACAGTCCGCTGCTGCCCAACCCCGCGGGCAGCAGCGCCCCCTGAGCCCCAAGGAACAACAAGAGTCCCGCAGTCCCGAGCATGATCACGAGGGACTCGAATACACCCACGTAGTGCCTGTGCCGGAGGGTCTCCACCAAGTGGACGCCCAGGCCCAAAAAGATCATCACGATGCCCGCCGCTATGATGCTCAGAAAATACGGCGGTTGATTCTCGGGCGCCAGCCGGTCGAAAATCGGACGAATTGGGAGGTGGTATTTGTGTGCGACCAGCTCGGGCACGTTTCCGAAGAATTCCAAGTAGATCGCACCAAAGAAGATGATCCACGACGCACAGACTCGCATCAAAAAGGACAGATCCGATAAGAGTTGCGGCGCAAACCGAAGGCTGAGAAAGTTGATCGTTAACACCCGCCCGGCCCGTGCCATCTGTCGGAGTTTCCATCCGCCCCAAAACATCAGCAGGCCATACCCAACGTCTCCAATCACGAGGCCCACGAAGATCGGAAAGGTGATCGCGACAACGGGACTCGGATCCCACGCCCCGTAGCGTGGCGGCTGAAAGAGGGCGAGTAGCCGCTGAAACGGGTGGATGAACGGGGGGTTATCGAGCAACACCGGCACACGCTCGGGCGCCACGTGCGCATCGGCCGGCTCATCCGAGACCACGATGTCGCTACTGAACCGGCTGTGGAGCGCCTGTCGGACGTGGAGGACAGCACGCGTCGGCGCCCACCCGTACAGGATGAACGTGTAGTGTGATTGCGCGAGCTCGGGAACGACCTTCAGCTGCGCCAGCCGGTCCGCCAACCAGGCTCGGGAGGCCAACAGGCTCGGACGCGCCGACGTTGCACGCGCGCGGAGTTCTCCATCGAGGCGCTCCAGCTCAGCGGGGATCTCCGCCTTGCGACGCTGCATGGTGGCAATCGTCTCGGCGGGTCCTTCCTGCGCGAATCGCGCCGGCAGCCGGAGCTCGACGGCTCCGACGCGGGACAAGACGGCGCGGACGCGTTCTGCCTCCGGGCGGAGGAACGCGACAACGACACCGATGCGGCGGTCGTCCACAATCCGGCTGACCACCTCAACACGGCCGTCGGTGGCTTTGACCAATTCGTTTCGCAACGCCGCGACGACGGTGAGGTCTTTTGTGTTCAGGAGAAAGCCGATCGTCTGGAACGCCTGGCTGCCGGACAGCGCGCTGAGCAGCGGGGACAGGACCCGGATCGCGCCCCCGTAGGAGTCAATCAACTGATGCTCTTCCTCCAGTTCGAGGCGCAGTCGAGTGAGGTCCCGGACCCGACGATCGAGCTCCGTCGTCTCTGCATCAATCGCCTCGAGTGAGGAATCCGCGGGGGGAGGACCGGGGTCAGCGGGGACGGGGGGCAACAATCCCAATAGTCCGTCCACGCGCGCGAGCGCCCGCTCCAGAACTTGCAAAGTCTTCGTGTCTTCTTCGCCCAACTGCAGCGGCTGAACGGCGGGGGCTTCCTTGGCCTCGATCCGGTCGATGTGCACCGTGCCGAGGCGCTGGACTTCCTCGATCACCTGGCCGAGCAGCCGCTTCGGCCCGAACACCAGCACCCGACTCATCCCTACAATCATGGAGCGTGCCCCTCATCCGACCCTGCGCGGGCCGGTTTGCCCACCGGCTCACGCGCGGGCGTCTGCTCTTCCAGGCCTTCTAGGACACGCCGGACGACGAGGGTGACGGCCTCACGCATGCGCTCGGATGCTCGCGCGCGCACCCGCTGGGCCTCAGTCTCGGCAGCCGTGAGCCGCCGGGAGGCCAGCGTTTGGGCCTCTTGGGCAACTGCCGCCTGCGCCGCAGTTTCTAGGTCTGCAACTTCGCGGCGGACGCGCTCGCGGACCGCGTCGGTCTGCCGCTGCGCGTCGTCCACCACACGGCGGGCGTCCGATTTGGCTTGAGCAACTTTCGCTTCAAGCTCTTTCTCTCTAGAGGCGATGAGCTGCAGGAGGTTGTCTTCCGCAGGGCCATGCTTGTCCGTCATCGCTGTTCCCTGATTCATCGCGTGGTGACCGCACCCTGAAGTGGTGAGAAGACAGTGCCGCCCCCGATCATAGGGGGCGGGTTCGCGGGTCCCCGGAACCTGCTATCCCGAGAAAACCCAGGTACGGCGGGTCGTCCCGCATCGTCCTGGGTTCTGCAAGCACGCGCACATCATATCAGACGAGTGAAAAAGCCGCAATAACGGGCGCACACCGCGGCCGCGCTTCTGCCTCCCTGCGATGACGTGCGGGGGACGGGCGAGTGACCGTCCGCAGATTACATCCGCAACAAGAACGCCGCCGACCGGGCGAGGGCAATGACTGGATCGGGATAGAGTCCGATGGCGAGCGTCCCCAGACCCGCGACCCCTAAGGCGACCTGCAACGCCGCCGGTTCCACCAGGGGAGCGGACGACGGGGCCGGCATGACGTACATGGCCCGAATTACACCCACGTAGTAGTACAGGGAGATCACGCTGTTTACGATCCCGACCACGGCGAGCCAGAGCAATCCGTTGTCGATGGCCGCGGCCAGGACGTAGAACTTGCCGAAGAAAACCGCCGTCGGAGGGATGCCGGTGAGGGACAGCATGAAGATCGCCATCAACAGGGCTGACACCGGCGCCCGCTGCGCCAAGCCGGCGTAGTCCGGGATCTCATCCGTCCCCAAACGCGTGCCGATGAGCGTGGCCACGAAGAACGCCCCCAGCTGGGTGAACGTGTAGCCCAGCAGGTAGATCAACAGTCCCGGCATGCCGAAGTTCCCTTGGAACGCGGCGACCCCAATCAGGATAAAACCGGCGTGGGCAATGCTGGAGTACGCCAGCATCCGTTTGATGTTCCGCTGCGGCAAGGCCAGCAGATTTCCCACCGTCATGGTCACGGCCGAGAGGACCGCAATCAACAACACCCAGTTCACGCGGGCCGGATCGAACGTGCCCACGACGACGCGCACGAGGACCGCGAATCCGGCGGCCTTCGAGCCGACAGACAAGAACGCGGCGACGGGTGTGGGGGCGCCTTCGTAGACATCGGGCGTCCACTGGTGAAACGGCACCATGGAGATCTTGAACCCGAAGCCGGCCAGCATCAACGCCAGTGCCAAGTACAGGGCCGGGGCGGGCGCGCCCGCCAGACGCACGGCGATCTGCGCCAGGTTGGTGGTCCCGGCCAGGCCATAGACGAACGAAAAGCCGTAGAACATCACCGCCGAGGCGGATGCGCCGAACAGGAAGTACTTGATGCCCGCCTCGTTGCTCTTGGGGTTGGCCTTCAGAAACCCCGCCAGCACGTAGGAGGTGAGGCTGACGTACTCGATGGCCAGTGCCAGCAAGATCAAATCCGTGCTGGCCGCCATCATCATCAGACCCACGGCGGTGAAGACCAGCAAGACATAGAACTCTCCCTCAAAGGCTTGCCGGCCCATGGCGTCCATCGCAGAGAGGATTACCAACACTGTGGCCACGATCGCGATGAGTTTGAAGAAGACGGCGAAGCCATCCACCGCGTAGGTGCCAAACAGCACCGTGCGCGCCTGCCAGGGAATCATCGAGGCCACCGGGATGAGGGCCATCAGCACCCCGCTCATGGCGAGGACGCCGACAGCCGCCTTGCGACCCCGCGGGATGACCAAATCGGCCAGCAGCGCGAGCAGTCCTACAGCCACCAGCCACAACTCCGGGACCAGCGACCACAAGTCGGCCTGCAGATTCGCGAGATTCATCGCCTCACCGCACGGCGGTCACGAGCACGGCCATCGCTGCATTGATCATGTCTAGTAGTGGCTTGGGGAACAGCCCGAAGACGACCATGAGGACTGCCAGGGGGACTAACGACACCTTTTCTCGCGTGTCCATGTCCGGGAGAGCGGCCCACCGCTCGTTGACCGGCCCTAGGAAGATGCGCTGAAGGGTCCACAAAAACATCGCCGCGGTGAAGACCACTCCCGTCACCGCGACCGCAGTCAAATACGGGAAGATCCCGAAGGAACCTACAAAAATGAAGAACTCAGCCACGAATCCCATGAGCCCGGGCAGGCCCAACGAGGCGAGCATCGCGATCGTGGTGATGCCCGTGTACACGGGCAGCCGAACGCCTAAACCGCCAAACTCGTTGACCCCGCGCGTGTGTGCGCGGTAGTCGTAGAGCACGCCGACGATCAAGAACAGCGCGCCCGTGACGATCCCATGCGCCACCATCTCGAACACCGCCCCGTTGAGGGCGGTGGCCGCGGCGGCGGCCTTCTCCGGCACCCCGAACGCAGCCGCGGCGGCGGCCACGCCCAGCATCACGTACCCCATGTGGTTCACGGAGCTGTAGGCGACGAGCTTTTTCAGGTCGGTCTGGGCCAAAGCCACCAACGCCCCGTACACGATGCCCAACAGCGCCAGGACCGCGACGGCAGGCGCGTACGCGCGGAACACGTCGGGTAGCATCGGCAGGCTGATGCGGACGAACCCGTAGGTCCCCATCTTCAGCAACACGCCGGCCAGGATCACGCTGCCCGCAGTGGGGGCTTCGACGTGCGCGTCGGGCAGCCAGGTGTGGAAGGGCCACATGGGCACCTTGATGGCAAACGCGAAGAAGAAGCCCCAGAACGCCAGCGCCGCCAGGACCGGCTTGCCGGCGAGGGGCTGCTGCTGGGTCAGCGCCAGCATATTGAACGTGTGGGGATCGGAGTTGAAGTACATCAGCAAAATCGCCAGCAACATCGCTAGCGAGCCGACCAGCGTGTACAGGAAGAATTTGATGGCCGCGTACTCTCTGCGCGGGCCCCCCCAGATGGCGATCAGGAAGTACATCGGGACCAGCGTGATTTCCCAGAAGATGTAGAAGAGGAAGAAGTCCAGCGCGGCAAAGACGCCGAGCATGCCCGTCTCCAGCAACAGGAACAAGAACAGGTACTCTTTCAGCCGGACCTCGATCCGCCACGAATACACGACCGACAGCACGCTCAGCAGCGCCGTCAGCGCAATCAGCGGCAGGCTCAACCCATCGACGCCCACGTGGTAGGTGATGCCCAGATTGGAAATCCAACTGTGCTGTTCGACGAACTGCATCCCGCCGCCGATCTTGTAGAGCACCGTCAGAAACACGAGGAAGATCGTCGAGCCGAGCGAGGTCCCCAACGCGACCCCCTTCATCAGCGCCTCATTGCCTTTCGAGGTAAAGAGGATGAAGATTCCGCCCACCAACGGCAGAAAGATGATCAGGCTGAGCATCGTGCGCCTCCGACTCGACTCCGCATTCTCTTCGCCATCCGTTACTCTCCGCGGGACGTCTCAACCGCCCCGACGCGGGCGGGGGGACAACTGCCCGCGCTAGCGGATCACCCCGAGGACCGCGAGGGCGATCACGCCGAGTGCGATCACCAACAGGTAATTTTCCGCCCGGCCCGTCTGGATGTGGCGCAGGGAGTTGCCGATGGCCTGTGTGATCCAACCTAGTAGGTTGACGGCGCCATCCACCACATACAAGTCCACGATGCGATACAGACGCGCCAACCCCACGAAGATCAGGCCGACCGCGTTCACCGCCCCATCGATCACATAGGTGTCGAACGTGCGCAACTGGCGCGCGGCCCACACCGTCGGCCGGATGACTGCAAATGCATACAGCTCATCCCACCAGTACTTGTGCACCAGCAGGCTATAGAGCGGGGCGAGGGCGCGACGCAGCATCGCCGAGGGTACCCACTTCCACCAGTAGATCACGGAGGCGGCGAGAATGCCGGCCAGCGCAATCCCCGTGGAGAGGAGGGCAAAGGAGGGATCAAACGGCACCGTCGCGGCCGCCTCGAAGTGGACAAAACGATGGAACAGGTTTCCGACGACCGGCCAGGGCGCGCCGAGCAGCCCGATCACTACCGAGAAGGCGGCCAGGATCGTGAGGGGGACCGTCATCACCTTGGGGGACTCGTGGGGGTGGGCGCCCTGGCTCCGCAGAGAGCCGGAAAACGTGTAGAAGATCATGCGGAACACGTAGAACGCCGTGACGAACGCCCCCACCGCCCCGAGGTAGAACAGGACGCGGTCGTGGTGAAACGCCTCAAGCAAAATCTCGTCCTTGCTCCAGAACCCAGCCAGCGGCGGCACGCCTGCTAGGGCGAGACTCCCAATGAGCATGGTCGCAAACGTGGTCGGCATCGCGCGGGCCAGCCCGCCCATCGCCTTCATGTCATTCGTGTTCATGGCGTGGATCACCGAGCCCGCCCCTAAGAACAGCAGCGCCTTGAAGAACGCATGCGTCATCAGGTGGAAGACCCCCGCCGTGTAGCCCAGAACACCCAACCCCAGCATCATGTATCCGAGCTGACTGATCGTGGAGTAGGCCAGCACGCGTTTGATGTCGTCCTGCACGATGCCGATGGTGGCGGCCATGATCGCGGTGATGCCCCCGATGTACGCGACCACGGTCAGTGCGGTGTGGTCGGGGCTACCGAAGAACAGCGGATAGGTGCGGGCGACCAGGTACACGCCGGCGGCGACCATGGTGGCGGCGTGGATGAGCGCCGACACCGGCGTGGGGCCCTCCATAGCATCAGGAAGCCACACGTGCAACGGCACCTGCGCCGACTTCCCCACCGCTCCCCCGAAGATGAGGAGTGCCGCGAGGGTGAGCAGCGGCCCGGTGAGCTGGTGGGCGGTCACCGCCGCAAAGATCGTTCCGAAGTGCATCGACCCCACGGAGGCAAAGAGCACCAAGATGCCGACGAACATGAACAGGTCGCCCACACGCGTGGTCAGGAACGCTTTCATCGATGCACGGGCCGCCGCGGGCCGCTCGAACCAGAACCCGATCAGCAGGTACGAACACAGGCCCACGCCCTCCCAGCCGGCGTACAGCAGCAGAAAGTTGTTCGCCAGCACCAGCGTGAGCATCGACGAGGCGAACAGCGAGAGGTAGGCGAAATAGCGCGGGTACCGGGGGTCGCCGTGCATGTACCCGATGGAGTAGATAAAGATCAGCGACCCCACAACCGTGACCACGAACAACATCACGGCGGCCAGGGCATCGATCCGGTAGCCAATCTCGAAGGCATACCGGCCCATCACCGCCCAGGTCCGGGAGGTCTCGTAGGTCGCCCCCGCGATGACCTGGCCCAAGATCACCAGCGAGAGGAGTCCTGAGAGGCCCAGCGCGCCGATGGCGACATACGCCCCTTCGCCGGGCAGCCGGCGCCCGCGGAAGAGAATCGCCCAGAAGGCGATGAACGGCAGGAGGGGGATGAGCCAGGCCACCGATAACATCGCCGCTATGAGGTGCGAAGGTGCTCGGACACGGGTGTCACCATTTCATGATGTTGATCTCGTCTACCTGGGTGGTCTCCAGAGTGCGGTAGGCGGCGAGTACGAGCGCGAGCCCCACGGCCGCCTCACAGGCCGCGAGGGTAATGATGACCAAGGCGAAAATCTGTCCGCCGACCGCCGTGGGCGCGACATAGCGGTTGAACGCGACCAGGTTGATGTTGGCGGCATTCAGCATTAGTTCGATCCCCATCAGGATGGCCACGGCATTCCGGCGCGTCACCACGCCATACAGCCCTGTACAAAACAGCAGGGCGCTGAGAATCAGGTAGTGCATTAGCCCCACGTGCATCAGTGTGCTCCGTGTTCCCCGCGCGCAGCACCCCAAGACACCGCCGCGCGGACTGCCTGGCGGGTCGCAGGCATCATTCCTCTCCCCGTGCCGTCACAATCGCGCCGATCAACGACACCAACAAGACCAGACTGGTTGCCTCAAAGATGAGCACGTAGTCGGTCATGAAGGCATTCCCGATGGCGGTCGCATTGTAAGGCGGCGGGGAACCGGCCCCCACCGGCCACACCGTCCGCGTCAGGATGACGATGATGACAAACGCCAGCCAGACCGCCGCCATCGCGCCGAGAGGGACTTGCTCGTTCACCTGCCGCAGGCGCACCCCGGTGCCGCCCTCGGTAAGCATGATGACAAAGAGCAGGAGCACCGTGATGGCCCCGACGTAGATGAGCACTTGAATCCCGGCGACGAACTCGGCCTGCAGCAGGATATACAGACCCGTCACCCCCAGGAACGAGGGCACCAGCGAGAAGGCAGCCCGCACGATGTTGTGCGACGTGACCACGACCACGGCGGGGATGAGGGTGACGAGCGCCAGCACGATGAACGCGCCGAGCTCCCCCATCGGCTACCGTCCTCCCAGGGTGAGGACCAACCCGGTCGCGAGCAGGTTGAGCAACCCCAGCGGCAACAGGACTTTCCAGGACAGGTTCAACAACTGGTCCAGCCTGAGCCGGGGATACGTCCACCGGACCCACATCAGGAAAAACACCAACGTGAACAGCTTGAGCAAGAACCACACGATCGACGGCAGGTGCCCGCCGACGGACATCAGCAGGCCCACCGCGGCGGTCAGGACCGCCAGGCTCAGGACGGGCCGGATGACGAGGCTGTGCCGGGCGGTCAACAGGATGACCGCAGCGACTACGACTGCGCCCAACGCGACCGCGACCCACAGGTACGGTGCCAGATGCGGTTCCGCCCACCCGCCCAAGAACATGATGGTGGCGAGCGCCGCCATGCCGAACATCTCCCCATACTCGCCCAGCTGGAACAGCGCGAAGCGCATCCCGGTGTACTCGACGAAGTATCCGGCGACGAGTTCAGACTCCGCCTCCGGCAGATCAAAGGGCACGCGATTCACTTCCGCCGTGGCCGCGACGAGGAAGGTGACGGCCGCGAGAATCCCAAACGGCGCGCCCAGCCGTCCTATAGGCGGGGGCAACGTGAACAAAAACCATCCGCCCTGCTGGATCTGGGCCTCGACGATGCCCACCGTCGAGAGCGTCCCGGCCACCATCGCCGCCCACAGGATCCCCAGCGCCAGAGGAAGCTCGTAACTGATGAGCTGGGACGCAGACCGCAATCCCCCCAGCAGCGCGTACTTGTTGTTGCTCGACCACCCGGCCGTCAGGATGCCGAGCACCGTCACGGACGCCATGGCCGAAAAGTACAAGACGCCAATATTAATGTCTCGGACCACCAGCACGCGGGAGCCCAGCGTCCCGAACGGAATTACGACCCAGTCCAACAACGCGGCGACGGCGACAACCACAGGCGCGGCATTGAACATGAGCACATCGGCCCGGCGGGGGGTGATGTGTTCTTTTTGCAGCAACTTCACTGTGTCGGCAACGGTCTGCAACAAGCCCTGCGGTCCCACGTGCTTGGGGCCCAGGCGGGCCTGGATCCACCCGGCGATCTTGCGCTCCGCGTAAACGCCCATCATCGCGGTCACGACGGCGAGGAACGTAAAGAGAAGGACGGTGAGGCCGATGGCCTTAAGGAGCTCCAGAACCCAACTCATGCGCTAGCTCGCCGGCCCGGGTCGCAGTACATGCCAGCGCGCACCGGTGCCGAGGCGACGGCACGCACGCGGCGGGGGGATCAGACCCACTCCAGCGCTCCCTTCTTCCAGGCGTAGACGAGCCCGACCAGCAGGATCAGCAAGAACACCAGCATCTCCACAAATGCGACCGGGCCAAGCTGTCGGAACACCACGGCCCAGGGATAGAGGTAGATCACTTCGACGTCAAACACGACGAAGATCAGCGCGAATAAGTAGTAGCGCACATTGAACTGGGCCCAGGCCTGGCCGAAGGGGAGGACGCCGGACTCATACGTGATGGTCTTCTGCGGGGAGTCCTGTCGCGGCGCCAGCAGCCACACCACGGCCAATGGCAATACGGCCATCAACGTGCCGACGACCGCAAAGACAGCGACGTAAAACCAATCCAGCAGGACCTTGGGCATGGACGCTGAGATAATCGCAGATTCCGCCAGCATCCGGTGAAGGATTCTGACGGCGCACCGGGACTACTGATTCGCGCGACCCGGGCGGTCCCCTCCTCCGCGGCGCGGAGGAGCGGCGGGAGGTGCAAGGCCCTAGCGGACGGCCACCGTCATCGCGGGAGCGCCTTCCACTACGCGCAGCAGGGCGAGGGCCAGCCGACGCGGATCGTGGCGGACCAGGTGTTCTTCGTTGATCAGCGCCTCGCCCACGGGCACGACGCCCAGGTCGGCGATGGCATCCAGATCGGGCCGGACGGGCTCGGCGCCTTCGGCCATGTAGCGCGCCACCAGGGCCCGGTTGCGCGGCGGCTGGACGTTAACCAGCGCATGGGTGACGATGTCCGGGGCAATGAGTTCGCGCAACACCCGGACGTGGTCGCTGGCGGAAAATCCGTCGGTTTCTCCCGGCTGGGTCATCACGTTGCACACGTAGACCCGCAGCGCCCGGCTGGCGCGGATGGCATCCGACACCCCGCGCACGAGCAGGTTGGGGATCACGCTGGTGTACAGACTGCCCGGGCCGAGCACAATCAACTCCGCGTCGCTCAGCGCCTGCAAGACCTCGGGCACTGCCCCCACATCGGTGGGCTTGAGGCCCACGCGGAGGATCCGCTTGTGGGTGTGGGTGATCTTCGACTCGCCTTCCACGATCGTGCCGTCGGTGAACTCTGCCCACAGGGTCACGTCCTCGACCGCCGACGGGAGGACGCGTCCCCGGATGTTGAGGACCTTGCTCGTCTCCTTGATGGCACTCTCCAGGTCGCCGGTCACGCCGGTGAGACTGGCGATGAACAGGTTGCCGAAGGCGTGGCCGTCGAGGGCGCCGCCGTGAAACCGGTACTCAAACAGTCGGGTCATCAGCGGCTCGGATTCGGCGAGCGCGACCAGGCAGTCTCGAATGTCTCCGGGCGGGAGGATGCCCAACTCGCGTCGCAGGCGACCCGAACTCCCCCCGTCATCAAACACGGTGACGACAGCCGCGAGATTGGTGGTGTGCGACTTCAATCCCCGCAACAGTGTCGAAAGTCCCGTGCCGCCGCCGATGACGACAACGTGCGGCCCCCGACGGCGCTGGCGCTGGCGCGCGAGGACCTCAACGAGTTGCTGGCGTCCCGGGGGCAACAGCGCGGTGGCGACCGCACGCACCGCGCCGCGCAAGCTCCAGAAGACCACTGCCAGCCCGCCCACAATCAGGGCGGTGCCCAGTTCCACGGGCGACAACACCCCGCGGCTGAGGGTCAACACGGACACGGCGATGCGGTAGACGGTGATGTCCAGCCAGCCGAGCGGGCGGACGTTGGCCATGAGCATCACGCCCGCGGCCAGCAACAGCAAGCCCCCGGCCATCGCGAAAACCCACCGCTTCACCCCGAGTCCGGGGGCGAACCACGTGATAAAGCGGCGCAATCGGAGCCGCACCCGCTACTCCTTGCCGATGTCGCGGTGGTGGATGGCGACGCGAAACCCAGCGCGCGCGAAGTACGCCCCCAGCTCGTCGGCCAGCACCACGGAACGATGCTTGCCGCCGGTGCATCCCAACGCGAGCGTGAGGTGGGCCTTCCCCTCGCGCACGAACTGCGGGAGAAGGTAATCCATCAACTGCGTGAGGTGGCGCATGAACTCCCCGGTCGCCGGCGCGCCCAGCACAAAGGCACGCACCTGCGGACTACTCCCGGGCAGGGCTTGCAACGTCTCGTCGTAATGCGGGTTGGGGAGAAACCGGACGTCAAAGACCAGGTCGGCATCGAGCGGAATCCCGTACTTGTACCCAAACGACACGACGGTCACCGACAGCGTGGAGGCCTCGCCGCCACGGACAAAGGTCTCGACGATCGTGTTGCGCAGCTCCCGCACGCTGAGGGTGGAGGTGTCGACGATCTTGTCGGCCTTCTCTTTAACCGCCTCGAGGCGGCGCCGCTCGGCCTGGATGCCCTCTAGGACGCCGCCGGTGTGCGCCAGGGGATGCTTGCGCCGCGTCTCTTCGTACCGGCGGACCAGAATGTCATCGGCGGCGTCCAAAAAGACGATCTGGGCGTCAACGCCCATCGTCTCCAGCTGCCCGAGCGCGACGAAGAAGTCGTCGAAGAACTCGCCGCCGCGGATGTCCAGCCCCAGAGCCGTATGACGCACTCGCCCTTCTGACTGCAGGCACAGGTCGGCGAACTTGGGGAGCAAGGCGGGGGGAAGGTTGTCGACGCAGTAGAAGCCCAGGTCCTCGAACACCTTCATGGCGTTGGACTTCCCCGCCCCGGACAACCCGGTGACGATCACTAACTGCAGGTCGGCCACCGGCACGGGTGCCGGCGGACGGAGAATAGTTTCTCGCGCCACAGGACCTCCGCTTCGCGTAGTCTTCTTTCGCACCGCCCGCCGGCCTCCAGAACCGGCCGACCGCAGGCGTCGCGGTAATTTCAAGTGTACCACCCCTACCGCACGCGGACGTAGCTCAGAGCCATGCTGATCAGCGCGATGAGCAGCGCGCCCACGAGCGCCGCCCAGAACGTCGTCACCTGGAGCGAGGTGATGGCCGAGACGATGTAGAGCATCAGGGCGTTCACCACGAGCGTGAACAAACCGAGGGTGAGGATGTTGACGGGGAGGGTCAGAATCAACACCAGAGGTCGGATGAACGCGTTGACGATGCCCAAAACCAAAGCCGCGACCACGGCGGCTTTGAAATCCGGGACGGTGATTCCCCGAATGATCAGCGTCGTCAGATAAATCGCCACGGCGTTAAATAACCAGCGCAACAAGAAACTCTGCACTACGTCACCTCCTCGTGCACTCCCGCCGGGGGCCGCGGTGGATGCCTCGCCACCGATCCATGTTACAGCACCTCCCGGACCAAACGCACGACATCGGCGGGGAGAGTGGCGACCTTGACCCCCGCAGCCTCGAGGGCGGCGATCTTGGATGCGGCCGTGCCGGCAGTGCCGGAAATCACGGCCCCGGCATGCCCCATCCGTTTGCCGACTGGGGCGGTGCGCCCCGCGATGTAGCCGACAACCGGCTTGGTCATGTGAGCTCGGATGAACTGCGCCGCATCCTCCTCCGCGCTGCCGCCGATCTCGCCAATGAGGATGACGGCTTTTGTCTGCGGATCGTCCTCAAAGAGGCGCAGTCCGTCGGTGAAACTCATCCCCACGACCGGATCTCCCCCCAACCCCAGGGCCGTGCTCTGGCCGATGCCATGCTGCGTCAAGGCGGCCACGATTTCGTACGTGAGGGTGCCGCTGCGCGAGATCACCCCGACGGGCCCCTCGGTGAACAGTGGGTTCGGCATGATGCCGATTTTGCATTGTCCCGGAGAGGTGAGACCTGGGCAATTCGGTCCGATCACGCGCACGCCGGTCTGACCAGCCCACGCCACAATCTGCACCGAATCGTGTACCGGGATCCCTTCGGTGATGATGACGACAGGATCAAGCCGTTCCTCGATCGCCTCCAGGGCCGCATCCTTCGCGGCGCGGGCGGGAACGAAGAGGCAGGCGGCCGTGGCCCCCGTCGCGGCCACTGCTTCAGCAATGGTCTCAAACACCGGAACGCCCCGAGCGTCGGTCCCGCCTTTCCCGGGCGTCACGCCCGCCACGATCTGCGTCCCGAACTCCCGCATGCGGGCGGCGTGGAACTCCCCCTGATAGCCGGTGATGCCCTGGATGAGCACACGCGTCTTCGCGGAGATCAACACGCTCATAAAGGAGGAACCTACTTCCTCACGCGTCCGACCTGACCAGAGGGAGAGGCCGCAAGGACCACGACGGCTTGCGCGGCTTCCTGCGGGTCCCTGTAGGCGCTGATGCCGGCCGCTTCCAGAATCTTGCGACCCTCCACCTCGTTCGTCCCGACCAATCGCACAACCATGCCCACCGGCGGCGGGGTCGCCACGATACCACGGGCGATATCATCACAGCGCGTAATCCCCCCGAAGATATTGATGAACAACGCGCGCACGCCCGGCTTGCGGACCACGATCGCGAGAGCCTGCCGCATGTTCTCCGTGGAGGCCCCGCCCCCCACGTCAAGGAAGTTAGCGGGATGCCCCCCAAAGTGCGCCACGACATCCAGCGTGGACATGACCAGCCCGGCACCGTTTCCGATCACCGCAATGTCTCCGTCTAACTCCACATACGCAAGCCCCGCGCCGCGGGCGAGCCGTTCCAACTCCGTCAGCTCCTCGTTCGGGGGCAGGGCGGGATGGCGGAACACCGCATTGTCGTCGATGATGACCTTGGCGTCGACGGCCAGCAACCGCCCGCCGACAACGGCGAGTGGGTTAATCTCCGCTAGCTCCGCATCCTCGGCAATACATAACTTGGACAAGGCGCCCGCCACAGCACCAAAGTCAGACAACAGCGTTCCGGTGAGCCCCAGGCTGCGCCCGAGCTTCCGCGCATGGTAGGCGTGGAATCCCACGAAGGGGTGGACGGTCTGCCGGGTGATCTTTTCAGGAGACGTGCGGGCGACCTCTTCGATGTCGATGCCCCCTGCCGCCGAGGCGATAGCGGTGAGCCGGCGGGCAGTGCGATCGATGATGAAGGCCAGATAATATTCGGCGCCGATGTCGACTGCCTCGGCCACGAGCAGACGGCGCACCCGCTCTCCTTTAATGTCCATCCCCAGGATCGCCGCCGCGCGCACGCGCGCCTCGTCGGGAGTGGCGGCCAGCTTGATGCCCCCGGCCTTGCCTCGGCCGCCCACCAGTACCTGGGCTTTGAGGACCACGGGGTACTTTAAGGAAAGCCGGGTGACTTGCGCGGGGTCTTCAATCACGAGTCCCTTCTGAGTCGGGATCCCGTAAGCGGCGAACATCTCTTTGGCCTGAAACTCGTGGAGTTTCACAGAAACTCTCTCGCGCTAGGGCCCCGCCCGCGCCCCCCTTCCCCGTTGATCGGCATCCGCATCCCCAAGGTCTCCTGCAAGCTTCTGACGTTAGTCGGAGGGCGGTGACGTTCCCGAGTGCGGTCCGGTCGGCTGGGCCAGCATGGCCAGCAACCGATCCCTCACACCGGGCCACTCGGTATCCAGAATGCTGAAGTACACCGTGTCGCGAATCCGCCCCGTCTCGGTGATCATGTGCTTGCGCAGCACGCCTTCCTCCTTCGCACCGAGTCGGAGGATGGCCCGCCGTGACACTTGATTCAACGCGTCGGTCTTCAATTCCACCCGGAGGCATCCCCACTGCTCAAACGCGTGACGCAGCATGAGGTACTTCGCCTCTGTGTTGACGGCACTGCGTTGCCAGGGTCGGGCGATCCAGGTCCAGCCGATCTCGACCCGCCGGTTCGCACGATCGATGCTCCCAAACCGTGTACTGCCCACGACGCGGGCATCACGTAAGCAGGTGGCAAACGGCAACGCCGTCCCCCTCGTCTGATCAGTGAGCGCCGCTTCAATGTAGGCGGCCATCTGGTGTGGGGTCGCGACGACCTGCGTCGTCCAGCGCCACAACTCAGGATCGAACCCGACCACGCACAGCGCAGAGTGGTGATCCTGCGTCAAGGGGACCAGCCGGACTACCTGCCCTTCGAGGACGACGGGCCGGATCTCCATCTCCTCCGCCTGAGGAGCGCTCACCACTTTTGCGTTCCCGCCCTCGACGCAGCCGACGCTCTCCGATCGAACGCAGCCTGGAGCCCGATCGCGGTGATCCCACCGACCGCGGCCATCCCTTGGACCTCAGGGACCGCGAGCAGGGATGGCAACATGTGCGCCGCCATGAAGGCCCGATCGCTCAGAATGGTCATAAACGACCACATCGCCAGTGTGGCGACCAGGGCGAGCTGCCCATACGCGATGCCCACGGGGACCACCAGAACTCCCGCCGTGAGCGCGGTCCACACAGATGTTTCACCCGATGAGACAGACCAGATTCTCCACTGCCGAGGAGGGCGCCGGGCCCGCAGCCAGCGGCGGATTCCGCCCAACACCACGAGGTTGGGAACAATCGTCTGCGCGAATGTGACCACGATCGCCCCGAGGGCGAACTCGACGGGGGACCCCACCGATACGATCCGCGCGCCGAAGGAGACCGGGAGCCACGGAAGCGCGGCGAGCGGGAGTCCTGCGACGGCGCTGCTCACCCCCGCGGCCACGAGGACCGCGCGCAGGTCGGGTAAGCGGGCGAGGAGCAGCACAGCAAGGGCAATTGCGGCAAGGAGAAAGATGATCCCCACGGGGTCTGGTCTCGACGGGACGTTATAGTTTCAACGCGCCCAGTTGTTCTCGCACTGCGGCGACAGACGCCTTGAACGCCGTGCGCTCCTGCGCATCCAGGGGAAGGTCGACAATCTTTTCCACCCCGCCGCCGCCCAGGATCACGGGCACGCCGATGCACACATCCCGCTCGCCGTACTCCCCGTCCAGATAGACGCTGCACGGGATCAGGCGCTTCTTGTCGCGGACCAGGGCTTCGACCATCTGGGCGATAGCCGCGCCGGGGGCGAAAAAGGCGCTGGTCCCCACCAGTTCAGTGATTTCCGCACCGCCACGACGGGTGCGGGCCACGACAGCGGCAATGCGGTCTGGTGACAGGAACTGCGCGAGGGGCACGCCTCCGATGTGGGCGAACCGAGGCAGCGGTACCATGTCCTTGTCGGTGTGCGCGCCGATGACCATGGCGGACACGTCCTCGACCGACACGCCGGCCTCCATGGCGAGGAACGCACGAAAACGCGTGGAGTCCAGAGCGCCGGACTCGCCGATCACGCGGTGCCGGGGAAGTCCCGACACCTTGACGGTCAAGTAAGTCATGGCATCCAGCGGGTTGGTGACGACGACCAAGAACGCCTCAGGGGAGTACCGGATCACCTGCTCCACGACGCCCCGCACGATGCCCGTATTGGTCTCCAGCAACTGCTCACGCGTCATGCCTGGCTTGCGCGCGATCCCCGCAATGATGACCACGACGTCGGAGCCGGCGGTCTCGGCGTACCCATTGCTGCCCACGACCCGCACGTCCCACCCGGCCACCGGCAGGGCCTGGGTGAGATCCAGCGCCTTGCCCATGGGCATTTTTTCGATAACGTCGACGAGGACCAGATCGGCCAGCTCTTGTGATGCCAGCCAGTGCGCCGTCGTATGGCCGACCATTCCTGCGCCGACAATCGTAACCTTCGGTCGTCCCCGCATACCTCGCCTCGTGTCTGTAGCCGACCTACGCCATATTGTCGATCACGGCCGTCGCAAACTCGCTGGTCTTTACTTCCCGCGCCCCGTCCATCAGACGCGCCAAGTCGTAGGTGACAATCTTCTGCCGAAAGGTCTTCTCCATGGCCTTGGTGATCCGTTCGGCCGCCTCGTTCCACCCCAGGTGCTCGAGCATCATCACCCCGGACAGCGTCAGGGAGCCCGGGTTGACCTTGTCCTGATTGGCGTACTTAGGCGCGGTGCCGTGCGTCGCTTCAAAAACTCCATGCACGTCGCTGATATTGCCGCCGGGAGCCATCCCGATCCCGCCGACCTGCGCCGCCACGGCGTCGGAGAGGTAGTCCCCATTGAGGTTCCCGGTGGCCAGGACATCAAAGTCGCGCGGCCGGGTGAGCATGTGCTGGAAGGTCACGTCGGCGATGTAGTCTTGCATGAGGATCTTCCCCGGCGGGACCTTGCCGTCGAGGTGGCGGTTAACCTCGTCCCAGGTAATCGTGACGTCGGCGAATTCATCGTGGGCCACCTGGTACCCCCACTCCCGAAAAGCCCCCTCCGTATACTTCATGATGTTGCCTTTGTGCACGAGGGTCACGCTACGGCGTCCTCGCTCCTTCGCGTACCGAATGGCCTTGCGCACCAGCCGCTTGGTGCCGAACGGACTCATCGGCTTCAGTCCCACGCCGGAGTCCTCGCGGACCTTCCAGCCGAATTCCTTGCGCACAAACTCGATGAGCTTTTTCGCTTCCGCGGATTGACTGGGGTGCTCCAGCCCCATGTAGATGTCCTCCGAGTTCTCGCGGAAGATGACGATGTCGACGCGCTCGGGGTGCTTCACGGGACTGGGGACTCCCTCAAACCACCGCACCGGCCGCACGCACGCATACAAATCGAGGATCTGGCGCAACGCGACGTTGAGGCTGCGGAAGCCGCCGCCCACCGGCGTGGTGAGGGGGCCTTTGATGCCCACGACGTAGTGTTGGAAGGCGCGCAACGTGTCGTCGGGCAGCCAAGTCCCGAATCTCGTATGGGCTTTTTCCCCCGCGAACACCTCAAACCACACGATCCGCCGCTGGGTTCCGTACGACGCTTTCACCGCGGCGTCGAAGATGCGCTGGCTCGCGCGCCAAATGTCTGGGCCCGTCCCATCGCCCTCGATGAAGGGGATGATCGGCTGGCTGGGAACGACTAGGTGGCCATCAGTGATCGTGATGCGCTGGCCTTCTTTGGGTGGGGTAAGTTGCTCAAGCACCGACATGGCGACATCCTTCCCGTGTGCGTGTGCCGTGATCGAGGGGACCCCCGCTGTCGCGATCCGCGTGCGGGAGGGGTGCACGACCGACGTGTCCGGGGAACCCCGCGACAACAAATTGGATGGGCGTCGACCATGCTGTAGGCGGCGCGCCACCACTTCGGGGGGCGGACCGCGTCAAGTGTAGCGCAATCATCCGGGGTCCGCAATTGTGGCCGCAATTCTTGACCGACGCGGCGCGGCGCCGTATTCTTGCGGCGGCACTTGCAGGACATGCGCACCGACATTGAGGAAGGCAAGGTAGTGGTCCAAGCGAAGGCAAACGTCGTGAACGACCTCCCACGAGGTGAGGATGATGGCGCGCTCGGCATCTCGCAAGTCGGCCACCCGGCGGCGCCAGCAGCCGCCGCGTCGCCCATCCGAGGAGGGGCCCCAGCGGCCCAGCGTGACTCCTCCGGCACCGGGGGCGCCATCGCTCCGGGTGGAGCGTGACTCCCTAGGAGAGATGCCGGTGCCCGCCGAGGTTTACTACGGCGCCTCGACCGCCCGCGCTGCACGCAACTTCCCCATCAGCGGACTGCGCTTCCCTCGACCGTTCCTCCGCGCGCTGGGACTCATCAAACGGGCGGCCGCCGAGGTCAACATGGACCTGGGCCTGCTGGACCGCCGGCTGGGTGAGGCCATCGTGCAAGCCGCGACCGAAGTCGCCGACGGCCGCTGGGACGATCAGTTCGTCTTGGACATCTTTCAGACCGGATCTGGCACGTCCACGAACACGAACGCCAACGAAGTCATTGCGAACCGGGCGAGCGAGTTGCTCGGGGGAGCACGGGGCAGCAAGCTCGTGCACCCGAATGATCACGTGAATCTCTGCCAATCCAGTAACGATGTAATCCCCACCGCGATTCACCTCGCGGCGTTGACCGAGTTCGCGCACACGCTCCGGCCCGCGCTACAAGTCCTGCACCAAGCGTTAGCTCAGAAGGGCAAGGCTTTCCACGCCATCGTCAAGACCGGCCGCACGCACCTGATGGACGCCACCCCGATCCGTCTGGGTCAGGAGTTCGCCGGCTACGCCGGTCAGGTGGAACGGGCGCTCCACCGGCTGGGGTATGCGCAGCAGGACCTGAGTGACGTCCCGCTGGGCGGCACGGCGGTCGGGACCGGAATCAACGCGCATCCAGAGTTTGCGCACCGCGCCTGTGCGCGCCTGTCACAGCTGGTCGGCCTCGAGATCCGGGAGACGGACAACCATTTTCAAGCGCAGGCTGCGCTCGACGCGCTGGTGTTCACGTCTGGCACCCTACGCACGTACGCAACGGCGCTGATGAAGATCGCGAACGATATCCGCTGGATGGGATCCGGACCCCGTGCCGGTCTGGGTGAGCTCCAACTGCCGGCGGTGCAGCCCGGATCGTCGATCATGCCCGGCAAGGTCAACCCGGTCATCGCGGAGTCGGTCATCCAGGTGTGCGCGCAGGTACAGGGAAACGATCAGGTCGTGGCGCTGGGAAACCAGTGGGGCAACTTTGAGCTCAACACCATGATGCCGGTGATGGCGCACAACCTCTTGCAGTCCATCGCGCTTCTGGCGTCCGCCTCCAAGAACTTTGCCGAGCAGTGCATTGTCGGGCTGACCGCGACCGACGCCGGGCCGAATTTGGTTGAACGGGGTCTGATGCTCGCCACGGCTCTGGCTCCTATTGTCGGGTATGACAAGGCGGCGGAGATCGCCAAGGCTGCTGCGGCCACCGGGCGGACGATCCGGGAGGTGGCGCGGGAGCAGCTGGCCCTTAGCGACGCGCAACTGGACGAGCTGCTCGATCCGACGAAGATGACAACCCCGGGCCTGCATGGCGCCGCAGGTGGCTGAGGCCCTCCGCGACCGGGGACCCCAGAAGGATGAATTAGGCTTCGAAACACGAACTAGGAGTACCGTTGCGCTGAGGTAGGACCGTTTCCGTGACGATGGCCGAATCCATCCCAAGCCATGAGCACGACATCATCGTGGTGGGCGGAGGCGCGGCGGGCCTCCGCGCGGCGATCGCCGTGGCGCAAGCGGATCCCACGCTGGACGTAGCCATCGTCTCCAAAGTCTATCCCATGCGCAGCCACACCGTTTCCGCCGAAGGCGGGGCCGCCGGGGTCATCAAGGCCAACGACAGCCTCGACGCGCACTGCCTCGATACCATCAGCGGGTCGGATTGGCTCGCGGATCAACCGGCCGTGGAGGCCTTCGTCCAGGAGGCCCCCCAAGAACTCCTCCAGCTGGAACACTGGGGCTGCCCGTGGAGCCGCGAGCCTGACGGATCCATCGCCGTTCGCCCGTTTGGCGGAATGAAAATCGAACGCACCTGGTATGCGGCCGATAAAACGGGGTTTCACCTGCTGCACACGCTGTTTCAGACGTCCCTGAAGTTCCCTTCGATCCGACGCTACGACGAGTGGTTCGTCACCAAACTGCTGGTCGCAGACGGCCGCTGCTGCGGCATCACCGCCCTCGAGCTGCGCACGGGTGTCATGCACCTGCTTGGTGCGAAGGCGGTGATTGTGTGCACGGGGGGCGCCGGACGCATCTTCCCTTTTACGACGAACGGGGCGATCAAGACCGGGGACGGCATGGGTCTGGCCTACCGCGCCGGAGTTCCGCTGAAGGACATGGAGTTTGTCCAGTACCACCCCACGGGGCTCCCCGGGACGGGAATCCTCATCACAGAAGCCGCACGCGGTGAAGGTGGCATCCTGGTGAACAAAGACGGCTACCGGTATCTGCAGGACTATGGGCTCGGACCCGCGGAGCCGTGGCCGCGCCTTCGGGCTATGGAACTGGGTCCGCGCGACAAGCTCTCGCAGGCTTTCATCTACGAGCGGCAGAAACATCGCACGCTGGACGGGCCGCATGGCGACTATGTCCTGCTGGATGTCCGTCACCTGGGGGAGGAGAAAATCGACCAGAAGATCCCGTTTGTGCGAGAGCTCGCCCGCCGGTATGTCGGCATCGACCCGGTGCACGAGGCGATCCCCGTGCGCCCCGTGGTCCACTACATGATGGGAGGCATCCACACCGATCTCGACGGAGCCACTCCGCTGCCCGGCCTCTACGCCGCCGGCGAAGTCGCCTGCGTCAGCATCAACGGCGCCAACCGGCTCGGATCGAACTCGCTGTCGGAGTGCCTTGTGTTTGGTCTCGTCACAGACGAGGCGCGACGGATCAACGAGCGCTACCTGCACAAAGAGGGAGGCCGCGAACGCATCGCCGCACTGCGCACAGAGATGCAGACGGCCATGGAGCGCGGCGCGGGGATCTTCCGCGATGAGACCACGCTGCGGCAGACGTGCGCGACGCTCGCGGACCTACGGGGGCGCATGGCGCAGCTGCGCCTGGAAGACCACAGCCGGAGTTTCAACACAGAACTCACAGCCGCGATTGAGTTGGAGTTCATGGTGGAGATCGCAGAAGCGATAGCGCACTCCGCGCTGGCGCGCACAGAATCCCGAGGGTCGCACCAACGCAGCGACTACCCTCGCCGCGACGACGCCCGCTTCCTCAAGCACACCCTTATCTATCGGACCGACGGCACGCCCCGCACGGATTTCCTGACGGTCGGGATTACCCGCTGGCCGCCAGGGGAACGCGTGTACGGGGGATGACGATGTCAGAGCCCACCGTGAGTCTCGAAATCTTCCGGTATCAACCCGATGGCGGGGGGACACCTGCCTTTCAGCAGTATCAGGTCCCCTACCACGAGGACTGGGTCGTCTT
>MNEU01000034.1 GCA_001917855.1 Armatimonadetes bacterium 13_1_40CM_64_14
TGCGTGTAAAATTCCTGGCCGCAGTGCTTCCCCACGACCGTCTTCTCCTGCCCATGGGCCTTTGCCTGGTGCCGCGCCATCTCTTCCTCATTCTTGAACTCCATGCCGCAACATGAAAACTGTGCCATGTGCTCCCTCCTCGATGCTGTCGAGTTAATACTATGATGGGAGCCCGTCATGGAATGTAACGTGGCCCACATCGGCCACCACCCCGCGTGATCTGCTGGGACGACCGCACCGGCCGGTACCGCGGTACCGGTACGGCCGGGGGTCGTCCCGGTACCTGCGTCTGTAGCCGATCTTGCCACGCCTTCCTATGATGGGGCCAACCAAACATCACCGAGGAGGGAATGACAATGACCAAGTCGATCAGTTGCAACTGCGGGTGGCACGAGCACGGGACAGCGGAGGAGCTTGTAGACGCTTTCGTCCAGCACGCGCAGGAAGGACACGGGAAACAGGTCTCCCGGGAGCAGGCGGTTTCGTTGATCCGGGAGGAATGAGTCCCGCAAACTTATCAAGGATGTGATTCTACACTGAGGAGGTTGATTACGATGGATATTCGTCGTGTGCTCGTGGGCGGAATCGTGGCAAGTTTTGTCATGGGAATAATTGAGATGATCTCCGAGGCGGTTGCGGGAAGCGGATTCTGGGCGCCCATGGTCTACATGGGAGCGACGGTGCTCCGTGGACTGCAGGCTGTCCAGGCGCCGGTCGCGTTCACTTTCTGGGGCGTGGTCCTGGGGCTGATGGGACACATGATGAACTCGATCATCCTCAGTTTCATCTTTTTGGCGCTATTCGCCCGCGGCTCCCAAGCTCGTGGCACCCTGATCACGTCGGGGGCAGCCTACGGGCTGGCGGTGTTCGTCATGTGGTACCTGGTGGTTCCTGCAATCGATCCGGTGCTCCGACAGCTAAACGCCCCGGTATTCGCGGTCGCCCACATCATGTGGGGTGCCGCGTTGGGGCTGCTGGCCAGCGCCGGCGCGGAGCCCGCGCTGCAAGTGAAGACGAAGACGGCCTCGGCCTAACCGAGGAACAAAAGGGAGGTCTCACACATGAGCAAGCTAGTGCAGGTGAACGAGCGTATCTTTGATGGTGAAGTGCTGCAATCGCCTCTGCCCGTCCTCGCGGACTTCTGGGCTGCCTGGTGCGGGCCATGCCGGATGATCGCCCCGATCGTCGAGGAGCTGGCACGGGACTACGACGGGCGGCTGAAGGTCGCCAAGATCGATGTGGACGCAAACCCCGATCTCGCCCGCCGCTTCGGCATCATGAGTATCCCGACGCTGGCGATCTTCAAGGATGGCCTGTTGGTGAGCCGGATTGTCGGGTATGCGACGAAGGCTGAACTGCAGCAGCATGTTGAAGCCACCCTCAACGAACACGAAGTCGGTGCCGCTGCGGGGGGCAAGTAGCTATCTCCGGGGGGACGGGAAGATCCGGTATCCCGCCCCTCCGGAGTTCTGAATAAGAATGGTCACGGCCGATGGAGTTTCAGGTGCGACACCGTTAGCGGGTGGGGCGGGGTTCACGGGAATCTGCGCTCCTCGAGTCACCCTTGAAGGCGTTCGCTGATTGCAAAAGCTGGCACCAACTTGCATGCGGTTGGCAAGCGCGGAGGTAACTGGCGGCCGCTACTTGGCACTGCGCTCTCGCGCTCTAAAGGCGGATATCCGCGGACTGTGGATCAGGCGGAAACCTAACTCTTTGGCCTCCTTCGGACGATCGCGGACGCTGATGGACGATACGTGTGACGGACTACGAATCCGTAGGTCGGGGGTTCAAATCCCTCCCGGCGCGCCAGAAAATATAGGGTTTCCGAAGGTTAGGCTTCCAAAGACACTCCTTCTTCTAATACTCTTCTAATATGCCGCAGCCTGGCTTCCCGCATCCTCTAGAATGGAGTTGGTGTCCCGATGAAGCCATGGAAATGACCATCATCACCCAAGGAGATTCCCGCGATTTGACCTCTGTCATTGACCGCGTAGATGCCGGGAGAATCGATCTGACCCATAAAACCGAGACCGCCGGTGTTTTGAGTGACGCCGGGGATAGCGACCGTAACGAAGTCATCCCCGGTGAGTGAGAAGGCGTGGACATTGTTGTCGCTATCTACGTAATCCCCCACGATCTGCCCGTTATTGCTAATGGCGAGAGCGCGGGTTTCCTTAGCGTTGGGAAAATCAATCGGAGTATACACGCCCTCTTCGAGTAAGAAGCCATGAGTGGGACCGCCTTGGAACACCCTGTAGAATCCCACAATCTGGCCCCGGTTGTTTATCTTGCGGACGACAGTATTAAAAGCGCCGGGAACATCCACCGTGCTAAAGGTTCCTCTGCTGAGCAAGAACCCGCGATTGGCTCTGGGGACGTTAGTATCGCTGTAGGTTCCCACGATTTGACCAATCTCGTTAATCCCCCGGCACCTGGTGTTGAAGGCTTTGGAGAAAGGGACATCGATTGTCCTAACCAGCCCATCTCTAAGAACAAAGCAATGTTGACCCGCCGCGTCCAGATAGGCTCCGACGATCACTCCTTGAACATTGATATCGACAGCGACGGTCCCCCGGGCAAGGGGGAAAAATGGGAAATCAATCAATGTGAGGCTTCCATCGGGTGCACGCAAGTACCCATGAAAGCTCGCTGGAGATTCCTTTGCATCAGCAGATCCCCCAACCACCTGGCCGTGGATATTCATTCCGCCGACAACGGTGTTGACGGTACCGAAGAATGTGGCATCAAATGTAGTGAAAGCAAACGAATCCGCGGCAAGCGTTGGGACGGCACCCAACGCAGAACCAAGAGCACACAGGCCCATCAGCAGTGCCAGCCTTCGCATTTCCTCTCCCCCCGATACTCATGGCCTGTCTCGTTCCTGATTGCCTGGCAGCCTGGGGTCACTGATCAAAATGCGGTTTTTAAGCGGACATTTCCATTTTGACGCCTGAACTCCTCCCTCTAGGGTACCCACCCGGCTTTTCCCGTCCGGGGGCCCTCCCCGCCCACCCCCAAAAGCCCGTTTGTGCCCTCCTTGGACCCTCAACACTCGGTATGGCTGCGTTGGCCGCCGATTTCTCGGACACCACTCCCACCTCCGACACTGGCCCCGCTGTTGGCAGCAGCGAAGGCGCTGCTATCCCGCTGGCACCGACAGCGCCGCAAGCCGCCGCACGATCGCCCCGAACAGTCGCCGCGTCAAGTGTCCTTCTGCCAGCAGCAGCCAGTAATACCGCGCATGCTTCACGAGCCGGCCACCCGTTTTCATCAGCCGTTGCTGCAGACTCGTCAGCGACCAGGTGTCAACCCGCTTCGGCACGGCGAGCCGCCGCCACAGGTTCCCCAGATTGTAGGCGATGACGCTCAGCCACAGCCGTACCTCGTTCGCCCGGAACCGATGGCAACTCAGCCGCGTCATCTTTACCGCCTGTTTTCCCTCTTTGATCCATTGCTCTGCCGTTCCCCGCTTATTGTAGAACCGCACAACTGCCCGACTATCCATCTCCAGGGTCGTCACGATGAAGCCCACGCGGGGAAACAGCTCCCCACAGTGAACCTCGACCTTCGCGACGACCCGCCGCGCGGTCGTCCAGCTGGCCGCTTGGTACCGAAAGCTCTTGTACCGGACCACCGGCCTATGACTGGGTCTGCCCACAGCCCTCGTCAGCAGCTCTGCGACGGCCTGTTCCAGCGTGTCGTTGGAGGGGATGCGGCTCGCGTACTTCACGCCGCGATCCTCCAGGGCCTCGTAGAGCTCCGGTTTGGCGAAGGCGGCGTCGGCGCGAACGACCACGTCCTTGCCTTGCTTCTGCTGCCGCTCGATCTCCGGCAGGAGCACTTCGTCCCAGTGCTCGGCACTGTGAACGTTCCCCGGCCGCAGCTTCACTGCCAGACAGTCGCCCTCTCGATTGAACAGCAGCAGCGGGTGATAACAGGTCGATTCGAAATGTCCGTTGTAGGCGCTCTGCTCCTGCTGGCCGTAGACGGGGATCTCGGTGCTGTCCAGATCGAGCACCACCCGTCGCGAGGACTCCGTCGCTTCCACCCTCGCGAGCAGCTCCCGGTTGATCGTGGCCAACCCCGTGAGGTTCTCGTCTTGGGTCAACAGCTCCGTCTCGAACGAGTGCACCCGGGACGTCAGGGCCGACCCACGCTCCCAGATCTTCTCTGAGCTGATCAGCCGGAACGTCGGATCGTGGGAGAGGCGCTCCACGTCGTTCACGTCCTCATAACCCGCTAACCGGCGGTAGACCGATTGCCGGACCAAGTCGGCGAGCGGAAACTGGGTGTTCTTGCCTCGAGGATCGGTCACGTGCTGCGCGATCAGGTCGCTGAAGCCCAACCGCTCGTTCAGCTCGCGCACGAGGATCAGGCCGCCATCGGAGGTGACGCGCGATCCTTGGAGCTCGACCTTCAACGCCACGCTGAAAGAGAGCTGAAAGGGTTGGTTTGCCGTCTCACCCATTGGGTATCGGCCTCCGCCCCGTCATCATCGCGCGCAAACCCGCATCAATAAAGACATTCGACGCGTCCCCGAGATTCTCAGTCGTGGTCAAATCGGAAATGCGGGCTAAATAAATCCCCCCGCACGGGGAATCTGGACGGCCAGGGTCCTCGTTCGCTAAGTCGAAGGTTTGGAGTTGGAGCGAACCCTTGGCCGAAGCCACGCCCGTTGGCATTGTGCACGCGAGTCGGCTCATCCGAGAGGAAACTAGGGACCTCCTTACGCGTCAGCCGGGCATCCGTGTGGTGGGGACGTTTCGCAGTGCCCGCGACGTCCTGCAGCAGGCTCCTACCGGAACGCACGTCCTCTTGTTTGATCTTTCCACGGCGCGACAGGACGGACCGGTTCTGATGATGGAGCTCCACCAACGGGTTCCCCACGCCAGAATCCTGATGTTCAACGTGGTGGACGACGATCAGGCCATCATCGATTGCGTCCATGTGGGGGCCTCAGGGTGCATCCTCCAGGACGCCTCACTGGAGGATCTGCTCGCGGCAATCCGGTCTGTAGCGCAGGGGACGCCCTACAGTTCGGCTCGGGTAATCACGTCGCTGTTTGCCTACGTCGCCAGCCTTCAGGCCAGAGGGGACCGCCCGCGTCCCTTTCCGCTGACAAAGCGTGAAGAACAGATCTTTCAAATGCTGGCGGAGGGGTTCAGCAACAAGGAAATTGCCCAGCAGTTATCGCTGCGGCCCCAGACCGTCAAGAATTACGTGCACCTCATCCTCCAGAAACTCGACCTCCGCAGCCGGCTGGAGGCCATTAAGCTCCTCCGTTCTGGAAAGCACCAGTAGAGTGTTTGCCGGAAGGGTGCTGCGCAGAATTCACTCGGCCAGCGCCTCGCGCCGGACCAACTTTGACCGATAGACGATCTCGTTCGAAGACTCCGATCAGACGCCAGACCAATCCTAGCTAGATCAATCCGAGGGTGTGTGCGGCGTAGATGTACAGGCCGGCGTTCCAGGCAAAAGGGAACTCGGCCTGGTAGAAGCGCCGCTGGAGGAGCCTGCCGTCAGGTTCGTAGACTTCCGCTACGGCGTTGCGTTCCACGAACAATGCCCCGATGCGAGCCAAGTCGGAGAGCGCCGCTGGCTGGTCCCCGAGGCGGAACTTGTTGATTGCATTGAGCGTGCCCAGCCAGGGCCAGACCAGGGTGCGGTGATAGTCGGGGATGCCGGCTAGAAAATAGAACGGGAAGACCTGTGAGAACGGATAGACCGGGTCGCATGTGCGCAGGGGCGAATCGCGGTCCAGCCCCCGGGAAGCGATGAAACGCAGAACCGCCCGCCCCTGCTCCTCCCCCGCCGCTCCGAACAGCATCGCCAGCACGTTTCCATCGGAGGCGAATCCTCCGCGGCGTGACCCGCGGATCCAGTCGGTGAAATACTCGCCATTCCAAAACACACGCTGGAGCGCTGCGCCGGTCCGACTCGCCGCGTCCTCAAACCGGCGAACGTCTTCCATATGGCCGAGCCACTCTTTCAGCGCGCGGCAGGCTCGCAGCGCTTCGTAAAAGGTTACGTTAAGATAGAAGACTTTGTCCTTTTTCAGGATCGAGTCCATCCAGCCAGCCAAGTACCGGCTCTCGATCAGGCCGTCACCGTCGCGGTCGTGGCTCAGGAGCCACTGGATGGCGCGGTCCATTGCAGGTTCGAAGTGCACGCAGAAATCCATGTCGTGGCTGTGCGTAAAGTACTCGCGCGCGGCAACGATAAACAACGCCGTCGGGTCCAGGGGGTCTGCGAAGACCGTCCCCGCGCGGTACAGAGCCTTGAGTTCCATCCGGCGAGTGTGATAGTGGCCGAAGGTGTGACCGAGAAACTCGACGCGCACCGGCAGTTTCCCGGAGGGCATCTGGTACTGGATAAACAGGTTGAGGTGGGCTTTGACTTGCTCGACATCGCCGAGGGCGAGCGCACCCAGGGACGCCCAGAATCCGTCACGCGCCCAGTACGCGTTGAAATGCAGCCGACCGGCGACGATCCCATCGGGATTGTAGCAGGCGCGCAAATCGCGGACCGCGATGCGGTACGCGCGGTGAACGACCTCCTCTGCAGAACTGCTCATCTGAATCCGCGCGATTTCTGTCCCTCCCCCGATCGTCTGGGACCGCTACGGATGTCTCTACTTCCCATCGGGGATCACCCGTCCCTGTGAATCCAGACGGACTAGGCTGCGGCGGCTGAAGATTGCGCCGACATCGAGTTGAAGGCGTGCAAGTAACGCGGGAGGCACGCCAATGTCGGCTAGGTAAAGGGCGCCCACGTGCGGCCGTGCGCTAGGAGTCAGCAATCCCGTCTTGGGCAGCGCAAGGGTGATCGTCGCAGTCGCGTTGATGCACGGACGGGCGGGCTCGCCTGTGGTCGCATCAAGTCCGGAGGGAACATCGAGGGCGATCACGGGCGCGCGCTGCGCGTTGACGCATGTGATCGCTTCTGCCGTCCATCCGCGCGGGTGGCCTCTCAGTCCGTACCCGATTAAAGCATCGACGATGAGGTCCGCACGGGCACGATCGAAGACCTCCAGCGCTCTAGCCCCTTCCTTGCGACCCACGGGCAAGTGTGCGAGTGTTTCCCACTGTCGGTGCGGTACTTCGGGAATTCTCTCGGCAGACTCCACGAGTACGGTCACAGCCGCGCCCCAGTTGCTCAAATGACGAACCGCGACCTGGCCCCCGCCGCCGTTATTCCCTTGGCCTGCGGCGACGACAACGGACTTGCCAGCCACGGCCCCCCCGAGGTGCATGCGGACGAGATGGGCAAGGGCGTGTCCGGCTAGTTCCATCATCTGAAGCAAAGAGACTCCGTACGCCTCGACCATTAGTCGGTCGACCTCGCGCATCTGCGCGGCGGTGACGGCCGGAATGAGTTGGGCGTCGAGGGCCACTGGACCAATCCACGCTCAGGTCAACGCATTGAAACTGACGGGGGAAGCCAAATGCTGGTGGTCCAGCCGGTGCGCACGACTGCGATCGTGGGGGGAACCGCTGAGACAACCACTCGGCCGGCCCTCATCGATGGGAGCTCCCATTGAGCTCTCCCTGTGTGATGCGGCGCAGTCCCTCAGGATCGCAAATGACGATGTACCGTTGCTCGGTGACAATGAGGCGAGCCTCTCGGAACCGGCCCAGTGTGGTGGTTACTGTCTCTCGCGTGGCTCCGATCATGCTGGCGATGTCGTGGTGGGTGAGGCGGAGTGTCAGTCGCAGCTTGCCGCCGATCCTTTCCCCGTACGCCTCGGCCAGCCGGAGCAGCAGCGCCGCCAGCCGGCCGGGCACGTCGCGAAACACCAAGTCCGCGATCTCCTCCTCGGCCACCCGCAGCCGCATCGCAAGCAGCTTCATCACATGTAGCATCACCTCGGGTTGGCGGCGGAGGAGGGCGACGAAGTCCCGCCGCGATAACTCGCAGATTAACGTGTCTTCGAACGCCTCCACGTGGACCGGGTCGGTCTCCCTCACGAGCGCCAGTTCTCCGACGAGATCGCCCGGCTCCAAGAGGGCGAGAATTTGCTCGCGGCCCTCGGGAGAGTAACGCGAGACCTTCACCCGACCTTCCTTGATGAGGTAGACCATCTCCTGTGTTTCACCAGGATGGAGGATTACTCTGCCGCGCGTGAACTCACGCATCGTGGAGCGCCGGGCGATCTGTTGCATCTCGGACTCGCCGACCCCGGCGAACGCGTCGATGTGTTGCAGATACCAGACCTTGTCGAATCTGCGCACGGCGCTCATCCTACGGACCAACGTCCCAGGGTGGAGCGCCCATTCCGAGCCTGGCAAAAATCATCCGCAAAGTCTCTGGCGTCATCAGGTCAGGCCGGGACCTTCTTGGTTTGGAGGAGGAAGTACAAGAAGAGCACGCCGAGTACGACATGAACGAGAATTGATGGCGTCGCGCTTGCACCGGCTCCCAGCATCACGGTCTGTATCGCGACCCCGAGCGAGAGAATCTGCACGACGAGATTTCCCGTCAAAACTGCGCGCAGGCCCTGGCGGTTTGCCCCTCGGGCCATCCAAGTAATGACGCCGAGTCCCACGAGCGTCGCCCCATGAGCTTGAGCGACGGTGGCCACCATCGGGGGCATGGCGAGGCCTGTGGGCGCATAGAAGGGTCCTGGCGCAAGAAGGAGCATGGCTCCAAAGAGCCATGCGAGCACAGCTGCGATCGACAAGAAGATCCTCACGGTTTCCTCCTCAGATGAGAGATCCGCCACGCACGCGCCGTTTCGTCTTCGGCCATGCGGAATCTCCCGAGTTTGAGTCAAACGCACCGTCTCTTTCACTTCCCCGTTCACCATGCACGGACCCCCCGGTTACCGGGTTGTGCGACGGTGAGCCTGAGGTCCTTGTGCAGTTGCTGGCCGGGCCGGCCGGATTTGAACCGGCGATCTCCTTCACCTCACAGTAGTTCAGAAGTAGCACAGACAAGAACTGGGGGAGTCTAGACCTTCTGGCCTGGCTCAGCGAGCACGGTGCGCATGGTATACTGGGAGCAACTGAATAGTCTTCGCTGGGGGAGCTCGGTTGAGCCGGGCTGAGAGTGCAGCCAGCACCACGGAGTGCCCTGCTGCAGATCCCATGAACCCGATCCAGGTAATGCTGGCGTGGGGAACGCAGAAAGTCGCGTGGAGCGTTGGCCCCCTTGGGTTGGCGCTCTTCCGTTTTCCAGCGGAGACGGGAGAAGGGGATATGATCGGTTGCCGCTTCGCAATCTACCCGATGACCGATAACTTCGTCGAGGTCATCCTCTCCGCAGTGCGAGCCATGGAGACGGACGGAATGACAGTGCGGACCGACTCGCTCGGTACGCTCCTGGTTGGCGAGGAGGACCAGGTTTTCGATGCCGTGCGCGCCGCGTTTGCGCGCGCCGCCACGCATGGAGACCACGTCGTGATGACCCTCCACCTCTCGCGGGGTTGTCCCGGCGAACCTGAGGGGTACTGCAATCCCCAAGGAGGGCCGATGGCATGAAGCCTGTTCAGCGGGGGACGCCTCAGGAGATTCTCGTCGCCGATCACGGTCCACAGGTCTCCTGCTTGTTCGCGCTCTATCCGCTGGGCACTGAAGGGCACATGGACACCATTTACGAGGCCATCGATCGCGCTAAACGAGATGGCCAGGTGACAGTCACTCCGGTGCACTTTGCGACGCGTCTGGATGGGCGCCTGGCACATGTACTGCGGGTGATGCGGGCGGCATTCGATCAGGCAGATGCGCAACACGTGGTGATTCATGCCACGATCTCGACCGGAAGCCCGACGAAGGAGGAATGAGCGGTGGCGTTGCAACAGCGAGCAGAGAGCTGGACGCTCAGAGATCTGGTTGGTGTCGGAGCGATCGCAGTCGTCTTCGGTTATCTCTTCTTGCAGTGGGTCCCCGTCTGGCTGGCGGCCAGGGTGCTCGGCCCGGTCGGTCAGGAGTTGGCCTTTGGGTTCTGGTTCATCGCAGGGATCTTAAGTGCGCTCATCATTCGCAAACCGGGGGCAGCCATCCTCGGGGAATTCACCGCCGCGCTGGCCGAGGTGCTCTTCGGCAGCCCGGTCGGCATCCCATTACTGATTACTGGTTTGGCACAAGGCATCGGGGCAGAGCTGGTTTTCGCGCTGTTCAAGTATCGTCGGTACACACCCGGCACGATTATGGTTGCTGGAGCCGTTGCCGCGGTGATCGCCCTCCCATGGAATTGGTTCCGACTTGCCTACTTCCAGCTTGCTCCCAGCTTCCTTGTCCTCCTCCTCGGGATCCGCATTATCAGTGGTGCCGTTGTGGGGGGCCTGCTCGCCTATCTGATTGTGGAAGCCCTCGCCCGGACCGGGGTCCTCGCGAATTTCCCGGTCGGACGAGCGAGGACTCGGTAGGCCAGGTGATATACCTAGTGCCGGGGGGATGAGTCCGCGCGCTCAGCCCTTCTTGCGGGTCGCCGATCTGACGGTCCGGTACCCTGGCAGGTCCAGCCCAGCGCTCACTGGACTCTCCCTCGGACTCGACCGCGGGCAACGCATCCTCCTCTTGGGCCCCAGCGGGGCGGGGAAAAGCACGTTCTTGCTGAGCCTCGCGGGAATCATTCCGCAAGTCATATATGCTGAGGCCACGGGCACCATCGACATTGACGGGGTTGATGCCTGCCGCACACCTCCGGCCCTCCTTGCGCGTTCAGTCGGTCTCCTGTTTCAAGATCCGGATGCTCAGCTGTGTATGCCGACCGTCGAGGAAGAGGTGGCGTTCGGCCTGGAGAACCTCGCGGTTCGCCCGGACGCGATGGAACCCCGCATCCGTGGCGCGCTGGATGCCGTGGGGCTGACATCGCGGCGCGCGCTTCGCATCGATCGCCTCTCTGGAGGTCTCAAACAGCGGCTTGCGCTCGCCGACATTCTGGCCATGGCCGCCCCGGTGCTCCTACTGGATGAACCCACCGCGCATCTCGACCCGCGCGGAACCCGGGAGTTCTTTGACGTCCTGGAACGGGTCACCCCATCGGGGCTCGTCTTAGTCGAACACAAACTGGAGCACGTCGTGCCGCTCGTTACTCATGTGGTAGCGTTGAGCCCAGAAGGTCGCGTGCTGGTGGAGGGGACTCCCCTGACCGTGTTCGGCCAGCACGCCTCTCTCCTTGACGCAATCGGGATCTGGCTCCCGCCAGCCACGCGGGTCGCACGCGCCGCGGGCATGGACGGGAATATTCTCACCCTCGATCATCTTCGCGCAGCTATTGGCAGCTCTACCGACACAGCCCACAGGATTCTCCACTCGCTACCGTCCCCTCGATCTTCCGCCGCACCAGGGGCAGCTGCGATCAGTGTCTCCGATCTCAGCTACACGTATTCACGCGGCCCGCAAGCGCTACACGATGTCA
>MNEU01000059.1 GCA_001917855.1 Armatimonadetes bacterium 13_1_40CM_64_14
CAACGAGGAGCGGTTCATCGGTGCGTGCCTCGATTCGGTCGTCGCGACGACCTATCCCACCGACCGGCTGGAGGTCTTCGTGGTGGATGGGATGAGCGAAGACGCCACGCGCGACATTGTCGCGGGCTACGCCGCGCGGCTGCCCTTTATCCGAATGCTCGACAACCCCGCGCGCATCGTTCCTACCGGGCTCAACACCGCCATCCGGGCGGCAGCGGGCGCCGTCATTTTGCGAATGGACGCGCACGTCACGTATCCGCCCGAGTACATCCCTACGCTCGTGGCCGAGCTGCAGTCGAGCGGCGCGGATAACGTGGGTGGCGTGGTGCTCACGCAGCCGGGGGCGGACACCGCCACGGCGCGCGCCATCGCCATTGGACTGTCGCACCCGATCGGCGTCGGCAACGCGTACTTCCGCATCGGCACCGGGAAACGGCGTTGGGTGGACACCGTCCCCTTCGGCTGCTACCGCCGGGAAGTGTTCCAGCGGATCGGCGGCTACGACGAAGCGCTGGTCCGCAACGAGGACGACGAATTCAATTTCCGCCTGCGGCTGCACGGCGGGCGCATCTTGCTGTTGCCCAGCGTGCGGTCGCAGTACTACGCGCGCTCCACTCTGGGCCAGCTGAGCCGCATGTTCTACCAGTACGGCTACTACAAGCCGCTCGTCGCAAGCAAGGTCGGGCGGGTGATGACCGCCCGGCAGGTGGTGCCGCCGCTCTACATCCTTGGCCTCGTAGGCGCGGCAGTCGCGGCGGCCTGGTCGGGAGCCGCCGAGGTCGCGGCCATCGCCCTGCTCGGCACGTACGCCGCGCTCGTGCTGGGGTGCGCCCTGCCCGTCGCCCGCCGGGAGGGACTGCGCTGTGGTCTCGTCTTCCTCGCGGTCCCGCCACTGCTCCACTTCAGCTACGGTCTGGGCTATCTGAAAGGCGTGGCCGACCACGTGCTTGGGCGGTCCCCCCCGCAGTTTGCGCCGACCCGCGGGCCGGTGACTCCGCGCCCCGCTCACACCGCGCCGCAGCGGCCCTCGCAGCGCGAGCACGGGCGTCCGACCGTCTCTATCATCATTCCGTGCCGCAACGAGGCTCACTATATCGCGCAGTGCCTGGACTCGATCCTGGCGACGCGCTTCCCCGTGAACCGGCTCGAGGTTCTCGTGGTCGACGGCCGCAGCGACGACGGTACCGGCCAGATCGTGGCCGAGTATGCCGCGCGCGATCCCCTCATCCGGCTGCTCGACAACCCGGCGCGCATCACGCCGTCGGCCCTCAACGCCGGAATCCGCGCCGCCCGGGGTGACATCATCGTGCGAATGGACGCCCACGTGACCTACCCGCCGCAATACCTCTCGCGACTCGTGGCGGCGCTCCTCGAGACCGGGGCCGACAACGTCGGCGGGGTGGTCCTGACGCTCCCGGCGAACGAGACGCCGACGGCGCGGGCCATCGCCCTCGCGCTCTCGCACCCGCTGGGCGTCGGAAACTCGTATTTCCGGATCGGCGCCGCCCAGCCCCGGTGGGTGGACACCGTGCCGTTCGGCTGCTACTGGCGCGAAGTGTTCGACCGGATCGGGATGTTCGATGAGGAGCTCGTCCGCAACCAGGACGACGAGTTCAATTTCCGCCTGCTCAACCGGGGAGGGCGCATCCTGCTCCTGCCGAGCGTCACCTGCAGCTACTACACGAGAGGGTCGCTGCGGCAGATCGCGCGCATGTTCTACCAGTACGGGTACTTCAAGCCCCTCGTCGCGCGAAAAGCGGGTCGCATCATGACGGTACGACAGCTGATTCCCGCTCTCTTCATCGTCAGCCTGGCGACGAGCGGTCTGCTGAGTTTGGTAGCACCGGCCGCCCGAGTCTTGGCGGCGGCGGTCAGTGGCAGCTATGTGGTCGTCGTGATCGCGGCCGCGGCGCGTGCCGCCCGCCGGCACGGCATCCAATGCGCTCTCGTACTGGCCGCCGCCTTCCTCGTCGTGCATGTCAGCTATGGCGTCGGGTTCCTGAGCGGGCTCAGCGCGCTGTGGCGCCCTGCCGCACACCGGGCCCGGCGTAGTGCCGCCGTGCCGCTGTCCCGATAGCCGAGGCCACCGAGGACGCGCGATGCAACCGGAACTCAAGATTGCGAGCTTTGGATACCACGACGTGACCGACGATGCGACCTCGTCGGGATTCGAGCGGCCCGCCGCGGCCCCGTACAAGCTCGGGTGTGACGCCTTCCGCGGGCACCTCGACCGGTTCGCGGCGGCTCCCTGCGCGCCGACCCTGGCATGCGACATCGAGTGGAGTCGCCCCGGGCGCCATCTGCTCCTGACGTTCGACGACGGCGGCAAGAGCGCCGTGCACGCAGCGGACGAGTTATGCCGCCGCGGCTGGCGGGGTCACTTTTTCATCGTGACGAGCCGTATTGGCAACCGGACGTTCCTCGATGCCAGCGAGATTCGCTACCTCAGAAGCTGCGGGCATGTCATCGGCAGCCATTCGCACACCCACCCGGACATCTTCCGGGAGCAAACCGTCGACCAGATGGCCGAGGAATGGCTGGTGAGCTGCGACACGCTCGCCGCGCTGCTCGGGTCGCCGTGTGACGCCGCGTCGGTGCCGGGCGGCGACATCTCGCCTGCGGTCTTGCAGTCAGCCGCCGACGCGGGGCTCCGCTATCTGTTCACTTCTGAGGCCTGGCTCCGCCCTCGCACGGTCGACGCGTGCCGGGTGCTCGGCCGGTTCGCGCCCAAGACATCGACAACGCCGAGGCGGGTACAGGAGCTGGCGCAGTTTCGCGGCTGGGGTCGGGCCCGCGCGGTGCGTGAGCTCAAGGTGCTTGCCCACCGCGTCCTTGCGCCGGTCTACCGTTGGCAGGTCGCACGCGACACCCGGGAGCGCCCCAGTGCCGCCGACGGTGTTGGGTCGAGCCTGGCGAGGCGTTGAGGGTGCTCACGCTGCGCGTAGCCTCGCCCCAGGAAGCGCTGGGTTGGGACGATTTGGTGGCCCGGTTCCCCGGGCATCGCGTCACCCACACGGTGGCCTGGATCCGTTCTCTGGAAGCCTCGGGGTACGGCCAGCCGCTGTACCTGGTGTTCGAACGGGAGGGTCGCATCGTCGGCTGCTTGCCGGGCCTCTTGGTGACGCTCGGGCCCCTGCGGCTCTACGGATCGCCCCTCCCCGGTTGGCAGACGGCGAGCATGGGGCCGGTCTTCGACCCGGACGCGCTCTCGACCCGCGAGATCGCGACCACCCTCGTGTCGTTTCTGGAGCGGCAGTACGGCGTTCACCACGTCGAGATCGTGAGCCAGCTCATGGATGGCGCGACGATGCTCGCCTCGCGATTCCGGGACGAGATGGTGCCCACCTACCGGGCACCGCTCTACCCGTGCGACGAGCAACGGACGCTCAGCGCGCTGAAAGACAGCGCCCGGCGGAATATCCGCCGGGCGACCAAGCTCGGGCTGAAGGTGCAGTTCGAGCAGGACGAAAGCTTCGTGGACGAGCACTACGCGCAACTCAGCGAGGCCTACATCAGGGGCGGGCACACGATCACCTTCAACCGCCGGCGCGTGCTGGAGTGTTTCCGCCACCTGCACGCCGCCGGGAAGCTGCTCGCCGTCTCGGTGTACCTGGGCGCCGAACGGGCCAACATCGCGACGGGGATGTTCACCGTCGACGGGACCGAACTCCTCCTCTGGTCGTGGGCACACCGCACGCAGTACCGCTGGTACCGCCCGACGGAGCTGATGACCTGGGCGGTCATGCAGCGGGCGATGGGGGCGGGCTGCACGACGTTCGATCTCATGGGCCTGGGGGACTTCAAGACGAAATTCGGCGCTGAGCTGGACGACACCAAGTACCGCTGGGTCCGGAGCCGCTATCGGTGGCTCACCCTGCTGCGCGATTGGGCCGAGACCGGGCACCGGTGGCAGCAATCGGTGCGCGGTCGCCTCGCGCGGCTGGCCCGACCGGCCGTGACGCAGCACGCCGCCACGCCCGGCCATTCCGCCGCGGACGCAGGCTGAGCGATGTGCGGCATCGTCGGCATCGTCGGATTGGGCGGCACCCCCGTCGACCTCGGTGTGCTGCAGCGGATGAACGACCTCCAGGCGCACCGCGGTCCCGATGGCGAGGGGTTTCTCGTGGCGTGGCGCCACGCGGAGCGGTTCGCGCACGCCCGCCTCGCCCACACTGCCCAGTGGGACCGACGGGCGCCGGTGCAGGTTGCGCTCGGCCATCGGCGGCTCGCCATTCTCGATCTGTCGGAACGCGGCCTGCAGCCCATGTCAATGGGGGACACAGGCGTGTGGATCGCGTTCAACGGCGAGATCTACAATCACCGCGAGCTGCGGGCCGAGCTCGAGGCACGCGGCGGGGAGTTCACGACCCGGACCGATACCGAGGTGCTGCTCCAGGCGTACGTGCGCTGGGGCGACGACTGTCTCGCGCACGTCGACGGGATGTTCGCGTTCGCCATCTGGGATGGCGCGCGCGGACAGCTGTTCTGCGCTCGCGATCGGCTCGGCATCAAGCCGTTCTACTACGCCACCCCGCCGGGGCACCTCCTGTTTGCGTCGGAGATCAAGGCTCTGCTCGCGTTCCCCGGCCTCGACGCCGGGCCCGACGACGCCGCGGTGCATGGCTTCCTGATCCACGGCAACTGCGACTACGGCGAGCGCACGGCCTTCCGGAACGTGAGGGCCCTGCCGGCCGCACATTCCTTGACGGTGGACCTGGCGACCAGTCGATCCGGGACCCGCCGCTACTGGGCCCTGACTCCCGGACCTACGAACGGCACGCGCGACCAAGACCACGTGCGTCACCTGCGCGAGTTGCTCTTGTCGACCACGCGCCGCCACCTCATCAGCGATGTGCGAGTCGGGAGCTGTCTCAGCGGCGGGCTCGACTCCTCGGCCGTGGTGTCGCTGATCGGCAAGATCTGGCACGAACAACCGGAGGCGGCGACCGCGATCGGCGACAGCTTCTACACGTTCACCTCCAGCTACGCGGATCCCGAGTTCGACGAGCGGCGCTACGCGCTGGCCGCGGCCCAGGCGATCGGGGCCACCCCCCACCTGGTGTTCCCCTCGGCTGCGGACTTTTGGGAAGTGTTTCCCCGGCTCGCCTGGCATCAGGACATGCCGTTCGGCGAAATGAGCTACTACGCCCAGTGGCGGGTCATGCGGGCCGCGCGGGAGGCTGGCGTGAAGGTCCTGCTCGACGGGCAGGGCGGCGACGAGGTATTCGGGGGTTACGCCAAGTTTCGGTACGCCTACCTGATGTCGCTGCTGCGGTCGGGCCGACTCGCCAGGTTCACGCGGGAACTCGGCGCTACCCTGCTGCAGCGGGACCGCTACGTGCTGGATCTGCGCCGGGGGTACCGCTACCTGCCGCAGCGTCTCCGCCAGGCCTTCGGCGTGGACGCGTTGCTCCAGCGCATTCTCAGGACCGACTGGGACCGCGCGCTGTCGGACGAGAGCACTCCGGCCACTCGCTGGTGGCGCTACGCGTCGCGTGGCGCGACCGGGGCCAGGACCGGGACGATCATGCAGCGGATGCAGGTGGACGACATCGTCGTGGACACCCTGCCCCAACTGCTTCGCATGGAGGACCGTTCTTCCATGGCGTTTTCGCTGGAAGCGCGCGTCCCGCTGCTGGACCATCGCGTGGTGGAATACGGCGTCTCGCTGCCGGACCACCTGAAAGTGCACAACGGCTGGAGCAAGTTCGCAATCCGGCACGCCCTGCAGGGCCTTGCGCCGGACGTCGTGCGCTGGCGCCGGACGAAGCTGGGGTTCGCCGCCCCCAGTCGCCATTGGCTGGCGCACGAGCTTCGTCCCCAGGTGCGGGAACTCATCGCCGACCCGCTGCGCTCGGCGAAATACGTCGATCAGGACGCGCTGCGACGCTGGTATGACTCCCCGGAGGCCGGAACGGCAAATACCGAGGCCTACCTCGGCCTGTTCCGTGTCCTCGCGCTCGAGATGTGGATCCGCGCCTTCAACCTCAGCTGAAGCACGCGCGGTCGCGGCGACGGGACCGCCGCAGCGTCAGCAGGTCCGTTGGATGACGCAGGGCTTGATGACCTGGATGCGCGACCAGTCGACGCCCGGCGCGAGCTTGAAGTAGTACGCCCCGTGCCACAGGTCGATGTCTTCGCCCAGGTGCTGCTTTGCGTAGGTGACGAAGGGGTCCTCGTAGGCGTACGCCTCGTACATCTTGTTCGACTCGAAATGGAGCGCCAGGTTGTGCGGGTCGGAGCCATAGGTGTCGTCGGCGTAAAACCCGTACTGATGCATCACGTGGAGGACGACTTTTTTCCACGCCGGCACGGGAAGCGCGTCGATTTCCGCGTCGGAGTAGGTGAGCTGGAAGAACTGCCCGTCCGCCGGCTCGTTGGCACCGCCACAGATGAGCGCCTTCCCGGTGGCGGGATAGACGTAGCTGCCATTCGTGCATTTCACGTTGACCGCGATGGCATGCTCGATCTTGCCGGCTACGAGCTCCACCGCTCGGATCTGGCCGCTGTACAGGCCCGTATTGGCGGCATTGGCGCCATCGCCGTCGGGCCCGTTGATGACGGCCCCATTGACGCGCGCATCACCGAAGATGGGGAGCCGCGCGCAGGCGTGGCCGCCGATGGTCTGCGCATGATCGTCGATCGTGGCTTGCCAGAAGTCCCATTCCGTGTTGGTGGACTGGTCCATCACCACGACGTGCCCGTCCGAACCGCCACCCGGGAGCATGCGCTTGGGCGCACGGATCTTGGCCCCGGTGAGGGCGCCGCTGTAGCCGCACCCGGCAAGCGTGAAGACGGGGTCGCTCGCGTTGGACCAGTAGATGGGATGATCGTAGTCGTTGACGCCGCCGGCCATTTTGTCTTCCGGCGCGCCGTGTGAATTCATCTGAGCCACAATCCCGGCCGAGTTGGGGTCGACCTGTGGGTTGGCCGGCAGCGGCCGGTTGATCCACGCGGCCGGATCATACGCCTTGAAGCACGCCGACGGCCAATTCCCTACCCCGAAGCTGCCGTAGGTCGGCGTACAGAGCCCCGGACGCGCCGGTGGGGGCGTCGTGGCGGCACTCGAGCTCCTCGGGCATGCCCCGGTCTCCGGCGAGCAACCCGCGAGCTGCACCACGGAGAGCAGCACGGTGATGGGACCCATGAGCGCTCTTGCCTCCAAGAAACGTGCTGTCGATCCGCTTCGTGCCGCTGGGCCCACGGCGCTCCGCCTGCCGCACTCCTGAAGCTAAAGTGTGGCGGACGTGGGACAGTGGAGGCACATCAGCAATTGCGTTGGATGACGCACGGGGCGATGACCTGGATACGCGACCAGTCGACGCCCGGCCCGATCTGGTAATAGTAGGAGCCGCCCGAAAGCACGATATCCTGACTGAGGTGTTGCTTGGCGTAGGTGACGAACGGGTCCTCGTACCCGTACGCCTGGTACATCTTGTTCGACTCGGTGTGCAGGTCGAAACTGTGTCCCTCGCTGGTGCCATAAGTATCGTCGGCGTAAAAGCCATACTGGCGCATGGCGTGGAGGACGACCTTCTTCCATGCGGCGAATGGAAGCGCGTCGATTTCCGCGTCGGAGTACGTCAGCTGGAAGAACTGTCCGTCCGCCGGCTCGTCGGCGCCACCACAGCCGAGCGCGTTGCCCGTGGCGGGATAGACGTGGGTGCCGTTGGTGCAGGAAACGTCGACCGCGACGGCGTGCTCGATCACGCCGGCCATGAGCTCCACGGCTCGGATTTGGCCGCTGTAGAGACCGGTGTTGGCGGCATTCCCTCCGTCACCGTCCGGCCCGTTGATGATCGCGCCATTGACCCGTGCGTCGCCGAAGATTGGGAGCCGTCCGCACGCGTGGCCGCCGATGGTCCCCGCGGCGTCGTCGATCGTGGCTTGCCAGAAATCCCATTCCGTGTTGGTCGCCTGGTCCATGACCACGATGTGGCCGTCCGATCCCCCCCCCGGCACCATGCCTCGGAGCGCATGGATCCGGGCGCCGTTCAAGGCCCCACTGTAGCCGCACCCGGCGAGGGTGTAGATGCGATCGCTTGCCTTCGACCAGTAGATCGGATGGTCGTAGTCGTTGACGAGGTTGGCGCCCTTGTCTCCCGGCGGGCCGTGCGAATTGAGCGCCGCCACGATCGCCGCGGAGTTGGGATCGATTTGCGGATTGGACGGCAGCGGCCGGTTAATCCACGCATTGGGATCATACGGACGGTAGCTGGCCGGAGGCCAAAGCCCCACCCCAAAGCCGCCGCGGCCGCTAGGGCCGGTTGCCGCCTCCTTCGCGCACGCACCGATGCCACCCAGGCAGCAGATGAGCCCCCACGAGAACAGGAGGATTCTGATGGGCCGCATGAGACCTCCTGCGTATGGGGTCAGGAATCCGCTGCGCGCCACGGGGCTCGCGTCGGCTGGGTTGCGGCCCCCTCCTGAACCTAAAGTCCGCCGGGTGTGGGACTGTGCGGAACGTCACATCCCGGCTGCGGCAGTTGCCGCAGCCGGGATGACCAGTCGACGCCGGGCGCGATCTGATAGTTGTACACACTGCCCGACTGGGTGATGTCCTGGCCCAGATGCGCCTTCGCATACGTCACGAAGGGATCCTCGTAGCCGAACGCCTGGAACATCTTGTCCGACTCGAAGTGGAACTGCATGCTCACCGGACTCGACGCGGAACCGGCACCGGTGTCGTCGACATAGAAGCCGTACTGGTGCATGGCGTGGAGCACGGTCTTCTTCCAAGCGGCCACGGGGAGCGCGTCGATTTCCACGTCGGAGTAGGTGAGCTGGAAGACCTGCCCGTCCGCCGGCTCACTGGAGCTGCCGCAGCCCAGCGCATTGCCGGTTGCGGGATAGACGTTCGTCCCGTTCGTGCAGGTGACCGTGATGGCGATGGGGTGTTTGATGACCCCGGCCACGATCTCGACGGCTCGGATCTGACCGGTGTACAGGCCGGTGTTGGCCGCATTCGCTCCGTCGCCGTCGGGACCATTAATGATCGCGCCATTGATGCGGCCGTCGCCGAAGATCGGGAGCCGCCCGCACGCGTGGCCGCCGAGGGTCTGGGCGTTATCGTCGATCGTGGCTTGCCAGAAATCCCATTCCATGTTGGTGGACTGGTCCATGACCGTCAGGTGGGCGTCTGATCCGCCGCCCTTGACCATCCCCTTGATGGCGTGGATCTTGACGCCGTTCAAGGCCCCGCTATAGCCGCACCCGCTGAGCGTGTAGACGGGGTCGCTGGCCGTGGACCAGTAGATCGGATGGTCGTAGTCGTTGGCCACGCCCGCGCCCTTGTCCATCGGGAGGCCGTGCGAATTCAGCGCGGCGACAATAGCAGCCGAGTTGGCGTCTGCTTGTGGGTTGGCCGGTAACGGCAGGTTGTGCCACGAATTCGGATCATAGGGCTGCCAGCATGTCGGCGCCCAGTTGCCCACCGCGAAGCTACCATAGACAGGCGCACAGGACCCTGGGGGCGGCGGGGCGCTCACGGCGATCGTGGACGTTCCGCTCATCCCCTCGCTCGTTGCCGTGATCGTCGCCGTTCCCACCGCCCCACCCGTTACGACGCCCGCCGACACCGTAGCCACGAGCGGGGCACTCGTCGTCCAGCTGATCGCGCGACCCGACAGCGGATTCCCCGCGGCGTCCTTCGGGGTCGCCGTGAGCTGCCCCGTGCCACCCACCAGGATGCCGAGCGCCGCCGGACTCACCGTGACCGTTGCAACCGGCACTGCCGTCACGGTGACGGTCGCGCTGCCGGTCTTTCCCTCGCTCGTCGCCGTGATCGTCGCCGAACCGGGGGCCACTCCTCTCACTGCACCGCTCCCGCTCACCGTCGCGACCGAGGGGGCGCTGCTCAACCATGTAACCGCGCGCCCGCCGAGCGCGCTTCCCGCGGAATCCTTCGGCGTCGCCGTCAGCTGCTGTGTCCCGCCGACAGAGAGGCTCACGGTCGCAGGGCTCACCGAAACGGACGCCACCGGGATGGTAGTGACCGTGACGGCACCCGTGTCCGCCAGGCTGCCCCCGCTCTGCGCCGCGATCACGCGGAAGCTGCCGGACGACTGTCCAGCGGTGTACATGCCGGTCGGAGTGATGGTTCCGCCCGTCGCTGCGTAGGTGACGTTCACGGCGACACTATCCCCGGTGTTCTTGCGGCCATATGCGCGGAATTGCTGCGCCCCGCCCCCGGGCAGCGTGACGGTCGTCGGGCTGATCAGGACCTGCACCAGGCGGCGCTTCTTCACGCGCGCGGTTCCCGTGAGTGGTGCGTCCGTGAACGACGCCGTTACGACCACGTCGCTTGCCGAGGTATCGGCGGTGTACATGCCGCTCTGCGTTACGGTGCCGGTGGAGGCGCTCCAAGTGACCGGAGCGGACACGCTGTCGCCCGCCGCGGTGCGGCCGAACGCGCGGAATTGCTGGGTCTGCTGGGGGTCCAGCGCGACACTCTCAGGACTCACGACGATCTGCACGGTTGGGCTGGGATTCGGGGGAGCCGTAACGCGCGGCGCGATCGCCTCGCATCCCAGAAGGAACGTCAACCCTGCCACCGCCAGCCAAGACCACCTGGTTGCTAGATGCATAACCCCTCCCGAGAGGTTCGGCGGCTCGACTGGCGTGGCACGGAACGACGTGCGGTAGCCTCGGAGCTTTGCGTCCCCGGCTTTCGCCGGGTTTGCCTTTGTCGCGCTCCCTCTCCAGAGGGGTGCGATCCTGCCGGTTCAGTTGTGCTTCTGCCGGACAACAAAAAAACCGCCACGAACTCGAGTCATTCTCGAGTCGCTGGCGGCCGGGCTGACATGGCGATTCCTGGTCGCCGTAGTCCCCTAGCTCTGCGTCACCGCCTTTCGACGGTTTTGCTCTGAGCAGCGTATGCCTGCGGCGTCGCCGGGAAGCCTGGCTGCGCCGCGAGTCGAAACTACTTAGGGCCTCGCCTGGGCTCTGTGACGCGGATCAACCGGAGGGAGGTCAGGTCCTGAACGTCAAATAGCTCAAGGCTTTACGGTGCGCGAGTCACAAGGAAGACATCGAGGTCGGGGCCGGTCTTGATCGGAGCCGCCGGCGAGCCGCCGATCGGCAGCGGCGGCGTCACCCCGTTCATGGGCAGGATCACGGCCCCACCACCGTAAGTTCCGGTGGTCACCGGCGTCCCCCACAGGTCCTGCACGTTGTGCACCTCGAACCGGTCCCCGATCTTGAGCACCCCGGACAGATCGACCGGGACAGTCCCCTGATGCGGCCAATTGAACACGGTCGCGATGGCGCGTCCCGGCTCGTACTGGTTGGCTCGCACGAACACGCGTGGCTGGCCCGGTTGCCCAAGCGTCGCCTGGTCCGTGGCACCCAGTCCAGTAGCGACTTTCCAGTCGGCGAGCGCGTAGTTCGTGTCCCTGAAGGTCCACACCTTGGCCTGAGGATCGCGCCAATACTGGTTGCCGGTCCACTGCCACCCGACCGTGCTCGTGTCCCTGAGGTTCACCATGCCAAGCGTGCCGACCACCGTGTTGTTGTTCACCTGGGGGTGCCGCCAGAAG
>MNEU01000079.1:0-7379 GCA_001917855.1 Armatimonadetes bacterium 13_1_40CM_64_14
AAGTTCCGGCGGTATTGGCCGGCGGATATCCACCTCGTGGGCAAGGAGATCGCCCGGTTCCATGCGGTGTACTGGCCTATTTTGCTCCACGCCGCCGGGATCGAGGTTCCCCGCCAGACGTTTGCCCATGGGTGGCTCACCTTTGGGGGCCAGCGCTTCAGTAAGTCACTCGGGGTGGTCATTGATCCGGCCGCGCTGAGTCGTGAGGTCGCCTCTGAGTCCGGCGCGGAGGTCGGGGTAGCGGTGGATGCGCTGCGCTATTTTCTGCTCCGCGAGATTCCGTTCGGCACCGACGGGGATTTCAATAAGCCCGCCCTCCTCCATCGTTTCAACGCCGACCTCGCCAACGACTATGGGAATTTGCTCAACCGCACGTTGCCGCAGCTTGGACGGCAGTTCGGAGGACAGGTGCCCGCGCGCGGGCCGGCGGCGGGCCAAGATGGCGCACTGCAGCAGGTAGCACGGGAAGTGGTGGCGGCGGTGGAGCCGCGGATCGACCGCCTCGACTTCAAAGGCGCGTTGGAACAGATCTGGCGGCTGCTTGGGACGGCGAACAAGTACATCGATGAAGAAGCCCCCTGGCAGACGGTCCGGACCGACCCTGCGCGCGCTGGAACGGTTCTGTCCAACACACTGGAGGCGGTGCGCATTGCCACGATCTTGCTGACACCGTGGTTGCCAACGGCGACCGCACGCGTGTGGGATCAACTGGGGATTACGGTCCCGCTCGCCTCTCAGCGCCTCGCCGATGCCGCCCGGTGGGGGGGATTGCCTTCCGGGACGCACGTGAGGCCCGGGGCCCCCATCTTCCCGCGCATTGAGACGAAGGTCGCGGCGGCCGTGCGTCTCGGGCGGTCCAGCGCCGCACTCACAGATGCAGCACCAGGAGGGGAGCAGACGGTGAGCACGATTTCGATCGACGAGTTCAAGAAGCTCGACATTCGCGTGGGTGAGATCCGGTCGGCCACACGGGTTCCCGGCACGGAGAAGCTCATCGAAGTGCAGGTGGATCTCGGCAGCGAGGTCCGGACGGTAGTAGCCGGTCTCGTTCCTCAGTATCAACCTGACGACTTGGTGGGCAAGCGGATCATCGTCGTGGCGAACCTCGAACCCCGCAGGATGCGGGGCGTGGCGTCCCAGGGTATGCTGCTGGCCGCGGAGTGGGACGGTCAGGTGGCGCTGCTGACAGTGGAGAAAAACGCCCCCAAGGGAGCCAAGATTTCCTAGTGCGGATGTGCGCACACGGCGCTAGCGGGATCCCTCGCGTTCGTCGCGAGATGCGACCCTCAGGCCCGTGCGGCGGTCGACGCGTTCGTGGCGGCGGGATAGGCGTCGGTGGTAGACTTATGCGTGCGTGGAACTGTTCGATGCGCATCTGCACTTAGACGATGAGGCGTTCGCCGCGGACAGAGAGTCCGTGGTGGCGCGGGCGGTCCAGGCTGGGATCATCGGGATGGTCACGGCAGGCTCGGATGCGGCCAGTAGCCGTGCCGCCGTGGCCCTCGCAGAACGCACTCCTGGGCTGTACGCGGCAGTCGGGATCCATCCCCATGAGGCCGCGCAGGTCACACCGGAGGCTATGGCTGATCTGCGGGCGCTTGGCGCGCATCCGAAAGTCGTAGCCGTCGGCGAAACGGGGCTGGACTACACGAAGGCGGTCGTGTCCCCCGAGGTGCAGCAGCATGCGTTCGTCCAGCACATCCGGCTCAGTCGCGACCTGGAGGTGCCTCTCGTGGTCCATTGCCGTGATGCCTACCCGCAGGTGCTGGACCTGTTGGCCCGCGAGCAGGCCCGCTCTGTCATTTTGCATGCATTCTCGGGGTCGGTGGACATCGCCCAGGCCTGCACGGCGCGGGGGTATCTGATTTCTATCGCTGGCCCCGTGACCTTTCGTCACGCGGAGCAGGCAGCAGCGGTCGCGCAACACGTCCCCGAGGAGCTCTTGCTCGTGGAGTCTGATGCACCGGTGCTGGCCCCGGAGCCGTTCCGCGGCCGGCGTAATGAGCCCGCCTATCTCGTGCATACGGTGCGCCGCATTGCTGCGCTCCGGAAGTGTGGGGTGGAGGAGATCGCGGACACAATGACGGCTAATGCCAAGCGGGTCTATGCGGTGGCCTGACAGCATGCGCAGCGTACAGGTGTGTGTGGCGGGAATCGTCCTGGTCATGCTCGGAGCCGGCCTGGGCTGGGCGCAGAGTACCGAGGATGAAGTGCGCATGGGGCGGGAGTATGCTCGCCGGCTCGAGTCAAAGTACCGGCTGGTGAAGGATCCTGCCGACCAGGAGCGGGTGTCCCGCATCGGCGGTATCGTGGCGGCCGCCTCCGATCGGCCCGAGATTCCCTACACCTTCAATATCATCGACGTCGATGTGGCGAATGCTCTGGCGTTACCCGGGGGGTTCATCTACATCACGAAGGGGCTGCTCTCGTTTGTCCGCTCCGACCATGAGTTGGCCGCCGTGTTGGGTCACGAGATCGGCCACGTCGCACACCGGCATCCGCTCAAGAAGCTCGGCCAAAGCAACGACGCCGCATTCTGGGCATTTCTGGTGGCGGTCCTCAGTCGGGACCCGGCGGTGGCGGTAGGCGCCCAGCTGATGAGTGTGGGGTTGCTGTCTAGCTACAGTCGCGAGTTGGAAAAGGAGGCGGATCTGACCTCGATCGGCTACCTAGTGAAGACCCCCTACACTCCTGTCGCCGTCTTAACGGTGATGGAGCGCCTCGCACGCGACGCGCAAATGCGCCCGCACCAAGAGCTGGGGATCGTCCGCGATCACCCGGACTCCGACGAGCGCGTGGCATACATCGAAGCGGACTTGCGCCAGCGCGGCATCGCATTGGCGCGCCGGGTCGCCGCCAACTACTTGCCCGTGACCGTGCGCACGGTGACCGACGGGGGCCGGGAGGTCGGAGAACTGCTGCTCAGCGGGACCGTGATCGTCCGGTTGCCCGATCCGAGTCGGGTCCAGACCATTGCGGGGCGGTTGGACCAGTACCTCAACACCGATCCTGACCCCGGCGAGATCGCGGCGTTGCAAAGCGCTACCGGGTGGGAAATCGTCGGCGGGCGCACGCTCCTCATGACCGTGACTCAGGCCGACGTGGTGTTCGGCGAGGTCCCCGTCGAGATAGTCGCGCGGACGATTCAGATCCGGCTGCAACAGGTCATCCGTCAGGATTTGCGGATCCGTCAGTACACCGGGTAGCGCTGAATGCGCCTGGATGTGGCATTCGTCCCCACCCTGCGTGCCCCGATTCACGATTCGCCTTCGTCTGCCCGACCCCGCCACCTCGCGCGGAACCGACATCTCTGTATTGTTGTGGACGTGATACGGGCGAGTACGTCGTTGATCACCTTGGTCGAACGCGGGGCGTCCCGTGTGTTTATCGCGGGTGACATCGACTCCGCCCGAGCGGCGGCCCCCCGGACCGGTGCCGTGCTGGCCGGCGAGCAGGAGGGGCTAGCGCCGCCGGGCTTCACCTACGGGAACTCGCCGGTCGAACTCTCCCGCGCGTCTGTGGACGGCCGGCCGGTCGTGTTTGTCACCACGAATGGCACGGCGGCGATCCGTGCCGTCACCGATGCCCGGACCGTCCTCGTGGGCGCGCTCCGGAATGGCGCGGCAGTGTGCCGCGAGGCGTGGGCGGAGGCGACCGCGCACGGGGATGACATCACGATTGTCTGTGCGGGACGGGAGCACGCGTTTGCCATTGATGACGCTTACTGTGCGGGATATCTGATCCACCGCATCCTGGAGTCCGGGTCGGGTGATCCCACCGATGCCGCGATGGCGGCGGTCATGCTGTTCCGCAGTGAACCAGATGCGCAGGCGGTCTTGACTCGGTCGGCGGCGGGGCGCAATGTCATCCGGCTGGGGTTAGTCGAAGATATTACCTACTGTGCGCAGCGAGATGCCTCGAGCGTGGTCCCCCGACTAGGTCGGGAGTTGTTTTTGTTGGAGACGCCGTGAGCGGGGCCGCGATGCCGCGCGGGGCCCTAATGACGGGACGCAGGCACCGTGTCGCACAAAAGAGGATCAGTCCGAATCGTGCGTAGGCGGGGATTCGCGCATGCGCTGGACGACAACTTCCAGCATCCTGACCGCGAGGTCAGGGTTCTCTTTGAGCAGAGCCCGGAAATCCCATCGCACCAGCTGGAGGCAGCGTGTGCGCTCTTTTGCGGTGACCGTGGCCGTGCGGATGCGCTCCTCCATCAGAGCCATCTCGCCAAAGAACTCTCCCGGCCCCATGCTCCGCAGGCGTTGACCCTCGCGCGTCACGTCCACGCGCCCGTCTGCGATGAGAAAGAAGCCGACGCCCGGTTCCCCCTGCTTCAGGATTACAGCCCCAGGCTCGTAGACTCGCTCTTTGATCGAGCGCGCGATGAACTCCAGCTGTCCGGCGGGCAGCGTGCGAAAGATGGGGACTTGTTTCAGATAGGTGAGTGTCGAGCTCCGGTCGGCCATCGACCACCCCGGGTCCGGCGATGAGGGGTGATTCGGCGGCAGGGAAAGTGCTCCCTGCTGCCTCGCGCAGCGAGGACGAAGATCCGGGACCGCATTTGCAATTGCCCCACGCACCGTCGCCGCGGAACCTTCTGGCTCACTTCACCGTTGGACAGGAAGCAAGATGCCGCCTCCGGGGTGATCGTGTGCGGGTCTGGGTGGTGTGGGTAGGTGTCGCCGTGACCGGGGCCTTCGGGCCCCATCTCCCGATTGTCGACGCGGCCCGCCCGCCCTCGATCGAGTTATCGAATGTAAGCCACACGATAGACGGCGCGACGCTAACCGTAACCGGCTGGATCGTGAATGCCGGACAAGCGCCCGTGTCGCGCCTTGTCGTCGATGTCCACGGCTTTGCCCCGTCTGGAGATCTGACCGCGTTTAGTAGTGACGGTATCCCCTGGGACATTCCCCCGGGCGGCGCCGAGCGCTTTTCGGTATCGTTGGCCGTTCCTGCACCCTTGATCCGGGATTACACGGTAACGGTCTCCTCTGCGCGAGCCTGGGGACGCCCGCTCGCGGGCCTCCGTCGGCGCGTGGATAGTGCGCTGTACCATGCGTTGGTCCTCTCCCGCGTGCGCTTGGCCGCCGATGTGCAGACCGGGCGCCTCACCCTGCGTACCGATGTTCGTGGCATGCCCGTGGCGCAGATCACGGTGGAAGCCACGCTTGTCCTCTTCAACCCGCACGTGAACCTGCTGCAAAGCCTCACCGTGGTGATGCCTCCGGATGCCACGGAGACGTTCAGCATCGATGGCACACGGGCTGCGCTGGTGTCCCTGCGCGTCGTCGACCTGCTCCTCACGACTGCGTGGGATTGATCGATGACTCCGCTGCGGCTGGTCTGCGAAGTCGCGCGGGGACAGCCGCGTGTCGGCTGTCATTGTGTTGGGGCAGGGTCCAGCCGCTCCTCTTGCACGAAGAAGATATAGTCGAGGTCCTCTGCGGGTATCCCCAGGTGTCGTAGCATCGTCATCGCTTGCGCCCGATGATGCACTTCGTGGAGGAGCAGCTGCGTGGCGATGTCGCCCTTCGTCGCCTGGAGGGTGCGCATTTGCCGGGTGCCCTGCAGCACAGTCTGCACGACCGTCGCCCAGTCGGTAATACCAGCAAGCGTGGTGCGGGTGTGGGGCGTTTGGTCGCGCCACGCCGCCTCGAGCTGCGGAAACGTCTCGTGCGTCTGCTCGTTGATCGCCATCCGCTCCCATCGGAAGGGTCGGGGCATCGGGTCCTCGCGCAGACGCATCGTCAGCCACAATTCGGTCATGGCGAGTTCAATCATGGTGGCCCGAAGCGTGCGATGCGCAAACGGGAACTCTCGCATATACTGTTCTTGGCTCAGCGGACGGATCCAGTCACACAGCTTCCATCGTGCTTTCGTATGCACGTCGTACACACGGATGAAATCCATCATCGCGACACTCCTTTGACAGACGAGCTCCGTCTGTGGTTTCGAGAGAAGTTCTCCAGCCTCCTTACGTAAGCGCAGATCGATCGTCTGGTGATGCCGGGTCAGGTGCGCGGGGGCGCTTGACGTGCGCGGGACCGCCCCGCCGTGCGGAAGAGGGGATTATAGGATGTGTCCAACAGAAGGTTCCACGCGCCGAGAAATCCTCTCGCAGCGGTAGGTCTGGGCAGACGTCCTCGCGACCTTAACCGATTAGGCGGGCGCCCTGCGGTCATTTCTGACGGAGCACCTATACGATGCCGTCCTCGTGACCGGCTGCGTGTCCGCGTCCTATCTGTCGCTAGCAGCCGGCGCGGTGAGAAAACAGCCGGGCATATCCTTGGCATCCGGCTGCGGGTGACGAATGAATACGAGCACAATGCGCTCCGCGCCGATGGCGAGTAGGTTCTGGACAATCTGCTCTCCATGCTGCACGGGGAGCGATGATCACTCTGCCGGCCCGAAAGATTCGTAATCGGCCGCTCCACTAGGTAATCACCGCGGCTGGCCCCGGGTGAGAGGTCGCGGGATCACCCGCTCAGAACAGCGGGTGCCCCCCTTGCATGTCACAGGAACCTTGAATATTCTTCAAGGTAGGTGTGACATGGCGCGAAAAGCAGGCAAAGCCGGCCCGGACCACAACAAGCTCTTCGAGCTCGCATCCCAGCAAGCGGGCTATTTCACCACGGAGCAAGCCCGCCGTTACTATTTCAATTGGGACGTGCTCTCCTACCATACTCGCAAGGGACATTTCCTGCGTGCGCGGCGTGGCCTGTACAGACTTGTCCGGTTCCCCGCATCGCTCCACGAGGAGGTCATTGCCGCTTGGCTCGCCTTCGGCCGGCAGGCAGCAGTCGTCTCCCACGAGAGCGCTCTCCAGCTCTTCGATCTCGCCGATGTTGTCCCAACCAAGGTCCACCTGACCGTCCCTCGAGCGAAGCGTTCCCGGAAGCCGCCGCCGGGCGTGAAAATCCACACGGCCATGAATGCCCTGAAGCGCCACGATACCATGGTCCTTCACGGGGTCCGAGTGACGACACCCGCTCGGTCGATCACAGATTCTGCGGCGTATGGAACGGCGCCTGAACAGATCGCGCGCGCCACGCAGGAGGCCCTGCGCCGCGGCCTCGCAACACGGTCCGAACTCCTCACGGCCGGGCGCCACCATGGCGGCGGCCGAGGAGAGAAGCTGATCCGGCAGGCGCTTGAGGAGGTCCGCGCTGGGTGAAGTACAAAACGCCTAGCGCCTTCATGGCGGCACTAGAACAGCGTCTTCGAGATACGTCCAAGAGGACGGGCCTACCCATCAGCAGACTCCGAAAGGCAGTCGTCTTCGAGAGCTTGCTCGCGAGGCTCATACGGACGGCCAAGGGACGGTGGGTGCTGAAGGGAGCTGTCGCGCTGGAATTCCGAACAGGTACGCGCGCGCG
>MNEU01000079.1:7447-18818 GCA_001917855.1 Armatimonadetes bacterium 13_1_40CM_64_14
CGGCGCTCCCGCTCGAGCAGCACGTCGCCGAGAAGGTCCACGCTTACACCCGCACCTATGGCAAGGGCAAGTCGAGCACCCGGCCCAAAGACCTCGTTGACCTCGTGGTGATCGGCTCCCTTGCGAGGTTTGACGCGCGCCGACTTCGGAAAGCGCTCGAAGAAATCTTTGCCTCCCGTGGCACCCATTCGCTTCCTTCGACTCTGCCTGAGCCACCGTCCGACTGGCGGACACCTTATCGGAGGATGGCCGGTGAAGCTGGGTTGGATGGCGATCTCATGGCAGGTCACCGCCTCGCGGCCCGCTTGGTGGATCCGGTGCTCAAAGGCAACGGGAAGGGCGCCATCTGGAATCCCGCGACTTACTCCTGGCGCTAGTGGGACAGGACGGGGAACCACACTGATCATCCACCCTCGACCTCCGAATCACACCGTCTTGGGATCGCGGTGTGCAAAAGAATTTCCTTTCGTCCATCCATTCTTGGCGAGGGGGACCTCGTGATTAGCAAGGCTTTCCGAGGCGTGGAGGTGCCCCCCTTATAGCTGGGTCACGCCGGACCTGCAGGACGTCGCCGTCGAGGCCCTGACGCGATCGCTGGCGAGGATCCCTGGGCAGGCGGGAGGCGATGGTGCGACCGGTCTGGTAGTGGATACAGGACGGCCGGCACAAACGGCCCACGGGACGGGATAGGTGAAACCCCTCAGCTGAGGGAGGATTTGTGGCGCGCCCGGAGGGATTTGAACCCACGACCTTCGGCTTCGGAGGCCGACACTCTATCCGCTGAGCTACGGGCGCGTGCATCCTGAACGCGCGGCGCGGAAAGGAACCACGGTTCAGAAATGACCGAGCGGGTCGCCTCCTGAATTATAACAACGTGCCCAAACCCAAACAAGGAACGTCCGGCTCGCGGCCGGAGGTGGGGTTCCGCGATGTGACCCTGGTCGGCCGACAGGGGAACGTCCTCGCCTATGCCAGCCAGGTCGCGCTGAGATCCTCCACGATCGGCCTCAGTGGCGTCACGCTCGCCGCATCCGCTCTCTCGCCCCTCCTGCGCGGCACGTCCGTCACGTTGCACGCATCCGGTCGGCCCCGGGTCATGCTCACCGACCTGCGCCTCTCCTTGCCCTTGGGTCACTACCCTTTGCCTGAAGGAGGCTGGGGGTGTGATCTGGCGATCGGAGCGTTTCGACGTGCCCGTAACCTCCCCGCTCGCCCGATGCCCCGGCGAGCGGCCGCAAACGCGAAGCGTCTACCTGGCTCCCGCCGCCGGGCATAAGGTCTGTGCAGAGGAACCCTTCCGGTCCGTCCATCTCCGTTGCCACTTCCCTCCTAGGACGGGATCACGTCATGTGCGGGGTGGGGCGTCATGGAAGAAGCAGCAGACATTGAAAAACGGCTCTTGAGTGGGTTCATGCGCGACCGGTTCTTGCTGGGTCGTGCCATGGAAGCCGGGTTCCGTCCCGACCTGATGCCCCACGCCCTCGGGCGGACGTTAGCGAAAGTGCTCACCGACGTGTACGCGCAGAAGGACATCCCCCTTGAACCCCTGACCGTGAAGGGGTTACTCGGCGAACGCGGGACGATGTCCCCGGAGATGCGCCGCTTCGTCGAGGCGGTGGAGGGGACCCCCGAACCAGACGCCGCGCAGGTCATGGCCTACGTGGACCTCCTCAAGGGGCGGTCGGCCCGATTGCGCCTGGTGGAAGTCAACACCGCGATCGCCAGCTACCTGGAGGAAGAGCGCAGCGAAGGGAAAGACATTGTGGATTTCGTCGGCCAGGTCATTCCGACGCTCTTGGAAATCCAGCAGCAACGCATGGCCCGCAATGCTCCGCCGGCAAATCAGATCGGCAGCCACATCGTGGGGGAGATTCTGGGGGGAAGCTCGGGGTCGATGCTCGGGTATCCGCTGTCCCCGTTTGACCGACTCAGCGAGGCGCTGTCCGGGTTGCGCCCGGGATTCTACTACGGGTTGGCCGGCGCACCGCGGCGCGGCAAGACGAACTTTGCCCTCGAGGTGGCGGTCACGATTGCTGCGAATACGCAGATCCCCGTGCTCTACTACTCCTGGGAGCAAACCAGCCGGGTGTTGTTCGCCCGCTTGCTCGCCAAGGAGACCCTGATCAACCCGGCCACCCTACTGTCTGCGGAGTCGCGGGCGCCCCAGATCCAAGAGCGGGTGAAAATCGCCTGGGGGAAGATGGAGGGCCAGATGGGTCGGCTGTATCTGTTCGAAGGGGGGCGCGCCGACACGGTAGAGCGCATCAAAGCGCGCGCCCACAACATGATGCACGCGTACCAGACGGACGAGTGCGTCATTTTCATCGACTACCTGCAGCGGGTGCCACTCGACGAGCCGGTGCACGACGAGAAGGCGCGGACCGACCTGATCTCGGCAAAACTGGCCGACCTGAGCCTGGAGCTCAAAGCCCCGATATTCGCGATCTCACCACTGGACAAAGAAGGGTGCCGGCTGGATGAGAAGCCCGTCGAAGAAGTGTCGGAATTTACGCGCCCCACGATGCACCACTGTGTGGGCAGCGGCGACTTGGAGTACGACCTGGATGTGGCTATGGTGATGTGCAAAGACTGGGTCGCGACCAAGAACCTTGAAGATCTGCTCAAGACAGAAGCGAAGTCCGGGCGAGGGGACCCGGACTTCATCCCCAAGATCGACATCCTCGACGTCCACTTGGATAAAAACCGTGATGCGCCTGACACCGTCGCCAATACCATTCAGTACGCGTTCTTCGTGACGCTGAACAAGTTTGTGGAGATCGGGTATAAGACCAGCGACGAGTTTACCAGTGGTTTCCGTGACTTCGCGAAGATGCAGCAGATCCTCGAGCAGCTCCGCGGAGGCGGATTGTTGTCCCCCGCGTGACGCTCACGACCTGAGACCCGCGCAGGGGGACGGATGCGGATCTGGGCGGTCGTCCCCCTGCGCGCTCCGAGGTGCGCAGAGGAATGCGTCACTCACCGCGTGGAACTATCGTCCTGCACCCCCTGCGATAATGCCACCACTGCTGACCGTTCACGCACTGTCCTCTCTCATTGGCGTTGCCGCTTTGGGCAACGCTATCCTCGCCGCCTGGGCGTTTGGTGTGGGTCTGTTTCGTGTGCGCGCCCTCAGCCGGACCTATTGGGTGGTGATCCTGCTCCTGGCGGCGGTCGTCGCGATTCAGGTGGCCTCTGGCCTGCTGCTCGCCATCGGCGGCGCGCGGCCTAAGACGGCGCTGCACTTCCTGTATGGGGTCCTGGTGACGGTCACGGCGGCCGTGCAGGTGGGTCTGCGACCCGGAGGATTTCTCCGCCCCGCGGTGACGCGTGCGGCGGGGCAGTTTCGCGAACCCCGCTGGCTGGCGCTGATCTGCCTCACACAGATGGCCCTGATCCTCCGGGCGTACACGACGGGGGCACTCGGGCGCTGATGCCGGAGAGGTCAGTGAGCCTTCGCGAACTGGCTGGAGCGCCTGGTTTCGACCCGGCGTGCTCGGCCTCACGATGGACTCTTCTCTTCATTTGTTGACAGGCGTGAAGGGAACTCCGATCGCGAAGGAGAGGTGATGCGTATGATTCGCGCAGAACGCCGCATCTTGCCTGGAGCGCGCCGGCGTGGCGGGTTTGTCATCCCTATGCCCCACACACGGTCCGGGCAAAAGCACATCCAAGCCTACGTGCAGACGCTGCGGCCCGCGGTGGCGGATATCGCGGCCACGTTGGAGGTCGATCGGGCGGCCCTTGCGGACGCGCGCGATCTCAATGCCATCGGGGCGGCCTATCTCGGCGCGTTTCTCGACGATCTCGGGCGGCATCTCGCCGGCGGGGCCGCGGCAGCCCATTGATGCATACGCGGTGGCCGAAGCAACAACGCCTGATCGGGCAGCTGCGAGACATCCTGCAGCGGGAGTTTGGGTGCCGTGATGCGTGGGTGGTTGTGTCCGGCGGGCGCTGTCGCCTGGAGGTGCACGTCGGCGGACGGCGGATGATGCTGCTGGAAGACGCTGAAGACGCCTTTTGGGCCCGGTTCTATGCCCCGGTGCAGCGGGAGCGATTGCACATGGGCGAACGCGTCGTGGAGACCCAGATCTGGCGCCGACCCACTCCCGCTCTCGTAGCCGTCCTCAGGCCGTACTGGCAGGACCGCGTGGGTCCGCGTCCGTCTCCGGGGGAGCCGGAACCCGACGCATGAGGAGCATGCCGGTGAATTGGATGAGCGCGCCGATCGCGAAGATCCACCGCACGCCGATGAGAGGGATGAGCACACCGGTGATGAACGGCGCGGTCGCCCCGCGGATGCCCACTGAAGTGTTGAACAACGTCACGTAGTGCAGCACCTGCCCTGCCGGTGCGTAGTGGAGCGCCGCGGCTAGCCAGCCCAGATCGATCCCCGCCGACGTCAAGCCGTCCGTCACGCCAGCCAGCTGCACGACCCACGCGCTGGGCGCCAGCAGGTAGATGACGGGCGTCAGCGTGCCGATGCTGAAGACCACTTTGAGCGTGTTGGTGGCCGAGCGGCGATCAATCATCGCGCCCCACGAGTAGAACGAGATCGTCCACATGGCGGACATCACCGCGCCCAGCAAACCGACTTGGAAGTTGGAGGCGTGCAGTTCGTCTACGAGCAGGATGGGGATGGCGGGGCTGATCAACCACCCGCCGAATCCATAGATGAAGAACGCCAGTAAGAAGCGCCGATAGGCTCCGTCCTCCCGGACCAACCGCCAGGCCACCGCCGGGTCGATGGGCTCGGGGACCTCCCAGCGCTCGGGCGTGCGGATCCGGCTAAACACGACCCCGCTGGCCATGCCGAGAACCCCGGCGACCGCAAACACCCACTGGAAGGGGACGACTTGCGTGAGCTGCCCGCCGAGCAGAGAGGCGAGCACCCAAGACGTAGCCATCCCGATTTTGACCAGGGCCATGATGCGTCCCCGCACGTTGTCAGGATAGACGGCCCGCATCACCTGGGCGTAGCCCAGTGTGTTGATCGAGCTTACCGCGTGGAAGAGCACGACGAGCACCAAATAGGGGACCGGCGTGTGGGCGAGAGGCATGAGCAGGAACATCGCCCGCCCGACCAACGACGGCCAGATGACCAACCGCACGGGGTGCACCGGCCGCACGGCGTTGACAATCCACAGGGACAGGAGCAAGACGATTGCGGGTGCGGCGACGAGGAGGGAAACCTGTAACGGCGTGGCCCCCAGCCGGCGCCCCATGACGGGGATAAACGGCAGGGTGAGACCTCCGAACGCGCCGTAGAGGACCGCCGCGAGGAAGTCGATCTGCAAGCTGGCGCGCAGCTTCGGCGGGATGGGCACGCGCAGCCAGCGGCGGAGAAAGGTCATCACGGCTGATCGAACCCGACGGGTGTGATTCGGCAGGCAGATGGCTCTTCCTGTCCGCGCGTGCACTGCGCATCACAGGAAGCGCCTCCCGGTCCCCCGAAGTCCACGACTCGGATATTCCCTACTTCCTGATGCGCTACGCTATCGTCTCCGACATTCACGCGAACCTGGAAGCGCTCGAGGTCGTGCTCGCTGATGTGGCCACTCGCCAGCCTGACGGCGTGGTGTGCCTGGGCGACTTCGTGGGGTACGGGCCGGACCCGTCCTCGTGCGTCGAGCGCGTGCGGCCGGTGCTGCAGTCCGCAGTGGTAGGCAATCACGATCTCGCCGCGGTGGAGACCGAGGATGCCGTCGCCGCGAAATTTAACCCGTTCGCCTACGAAGCCGTCCTGTGGACCCGCCAGCAGCTCACGGGGGCCGTCCGCAGCTATTTGGCCGCGCTGCCCCAGCGGGTGATGAGACCCGACGAGTTCCTTTGCGTGCACGCGAGCGTGCGCGACCCGATTGAGGAATATATCCTTGATGTCGAGACCGCCCGCGCGAGCTTTGGGGCAGCGGAGTTCTCCTTATGTCTGGTCGGCCACACGCATATTCCGACAGTGTTCGTGGAAGCGGGCACCTCGGTGATTGGGGAGCCACTGCTCCCCGACCAGCCGCTGGTACTCCGGGCCGACCGCCGCTACATTATCAACCCGGGGAGCGTCGGGCAGCCGCGCGATGGCGATCCCCGCGCCGCGTACCTGTGGCTGGACCTCGGAGCACAGCGGGCCACCCTGGTCCGCCTTGAGTACCCTATTGTCAAGACACAGGAGAAGATGCGCACGGCCGGATTGCCGCCCATGCTTGCCGAGCGCCTCGCCTATGGACGCTGATCATGCGGACGGGGGAGACCTCCCGGGCGTAGCGATTGACACCGCACATGCTGGTGTCCTGATTCCCTTGGGCGGTGCGAAGGAGTGGATCTCGTGACCAAACGATTGATTACCATTGACGACCTGCTGGCCCTCAAATGGGTCAGTGACCCCCAGCTCAGCCCCGACGGCACACGGGTCGTGTTTGTCCAGACGGTAGTGGACCGCGCGGCCGACACCTACCATGCGCATCTGTGGATGGTCTCCATCGCCGGAGGTGAGGTGCGACAGTTTACTAGCGGCGAGCACCGAGACGCGCTACCCCGCTGGTCACCCGATGGCCGCTGGATTGCCTTCCTGTCCGACCGCGGGGCAGGTGAGACCGCGCCAGGTACTCGCCGCCCGAAGAAACTGTACATCATTCCTGCCGATGGAGGCGAAGCGCAGCTGCTCGTGCCAAACGCCTACCACCCGACCGATATCGCGTGGGCTCCGGACGGACAGCGCTTGGCCTTTGTGGGCAAGCTTCCGCAGGATGAGCCCTCCAGTGACGTCAGGGTCATCACCCGGATCCGCTACAAGTTTGACGGGGACGGATTCTGGGATGGTCGGTACAAGCACGTGTTTACAGTGGCGATCCCTAATCCCGCCGCTCTCGCGGTCTCATCGGGGGCGGACGCATCGAATGCGGTGCAGCAGCTGACCCGGGGGGATTTTGATCATGTCGATCCGGTGTGGTCCCCCGACGGACGCTCCCTCGCGGTCATCGCCAATCGCAATCCGGACGGCGACGTTTCCAACATCACGGACGTCTGGCTCCTGCCCACATCGGGGGGCGAGCTCCGCCGTTTGACGCGTTCGGTGGGACCATGCGCTCAGCCGGCGTGGTCGCCGGACGGGGCGGAAGTCGCCTACTATGGACACGACAATGCGGCCATGAATGCGACGAACACCAATCTCTGGGTGGTGCCCGCGTCCGGCGGGGATCCCGTGAACCTCACCCACTCACTCGACCGCAGCTTGGAGCATCACATCATCACAGACATGCGCGCGCACCCGCAGGTCGGCGGACCTCGATGGTCCGCGAGCGGCGAGGGGCTGTTCGTCCTCATCGCCGAGGGGGCGACCGGTCAACTGGGTGTCGTCGATCGCCGCCGCAGTGAAGTCCGCGTGCTCACCTCCCGACGACGTGAGATCTTCGGGCTCTCGATCGTGGGCGACCGTGTGGTCATCGCCGCCTCCGACCCGCTCACCCCCGGCGATCTGTCGACGATGTCGGTAGCTGACCCGACCGCCGAACGCCGCCTCACCGCCGTCAACCAGCCCCTGCTCGATGAGCTGACCCTGAGTGTGCCTGAGGGTTTCACTTACGAGGGCGCCGATGGCTGGCCGATCGAAGGGTGGGTAATGCGTCCGGCGGGCGCGCCAGATGGCGCCCCCGCAGCCACGGTGCTGCAAATCCACGGCGGGCCGCATGGGGCCTATGGGGAGGCCTTCTTCCACGAGTTTCAGCTCCTGGCGGCCAACGGATTCGCGGTCGTTTACACCAATCCCCGAGGGAGCCAAGGATACGGGCAGCGTTTCACCTCCGCTACGCACCACGATTGGGGCGGGAAGGACTCCGAGGATATCTTGCGGGGGCTGGATGCAGCGATTGCCCGCTACCCGTTCATCGACTCCGCCGCGTTGGGCGTCGCCGGGGGGAGCTACGGCGGGTTCATGACCAATTGGATCCTTGGCCACACCGACCGCTTCAAGGCCGCTGTCACCATGCGATCGATCGCCAACCACCTCAGCCAGTGGGGCACGAGTGATCTGGCGTTCATGAAGGGGTTCTTCGAGTTTCCCGGCGAGCCGTGGGACGCCCCGACCTGGTACTGGGAACACTCTCCTTTGGCATACGTCGAGCGCATCACGACCCCGTTGCTGATTCTGCACAGCGAGCAGGACCTGCGGTGTCCTATCGGCGAGGCGGAGCAGTTCTTCGCGGCGCTGAAGAAATTACGCCGCGAAGTGGTCTTGGTGCGTTTCCCCCACGAGAGCCACGATCTCTCCCGGATCGGCCAGCCCGGCCACCGCGCGGAGCGGCTGCGCTGGATCGTGAAGTGGTTTGTCGAGCATCTCCCGCGGTCGGTCTCCGCCCCCGCGCGCGAATCGGCGGCGGTAGACGGCGGGAGCGCGTGACGCCCAAACGTCCCCCATCAGGCGGGAAATCGTCCGCCCCGCGGATCTACACGCGGACCGGAGACGGCGGGGAGACGGGGTTGATCGGCGGGCACCGCGTGCCGAAGGACCACCCGCGGGTCGAAGCGTACGGAGCCGTCGATGAACTCAACGCGCATCTGGGCGTCGTGCGGGCCCAGATCGATGAGGCTCAACTCGACGCGCTCCTCTCCCGCGTTCAGCATCGCCTGTTCGACCTCGGCGCCGAGTTGGCAACTCCCGCGGGGGGGACGCAAGGCTCATCGGCAATTGACGACACGGATGTCGCGGACTTGGAACGCGCGATCGACATGCACCAAGCGACGCTGACCCCGCTGCGCGAATTCATATTGCCAGGAGGCGCCCTGGTGGCCTCCACACTGCACGTCGCCCGCACAGTCTGCCGCCGTGCGGAACGCCGCCTCGTCGCCCTGGCGCGGGATGAGCCGGTGCGGGGTGAGTTGCTGCGCTACCTCAACCGGTTATCCGATTTGCTGTTCGTTCTCGCCCGTGTCGCCAATCAGCGCGCCGGCCGTGCCGATGTCACCTGGCAACCCAAACAGTCTCCCTAACTCCTGCGGGACATTACGGATCGACGCTGGGGCCGCGATTCTCTAGAGTTGAAGAGATGGCCTGCATACATCTCCACGAGGTCACCATTCACAGGAACGTCCGGGCCTTGCCGTCCGCGGCACGAGGGACCGCGCTGCCGCTCTCGCGCCGCGATGTGATCGGATCTCTGCACAGTCAGCGCACGCAATCCTCATGATCGGCGGGCTGACGCGGCTTTCGACTTTCTCTGCCCTCCGACACCGTAACTACCGGCTGTTCTGGACGGGGATGCTCGGCTCGCAGGTGGGGACGTGGATGCAGAGCACTGCGCAAAGCTACCTTGTCTGGGAACTCACCCGCTCCCCGCTGGCCACGAGCCTCGTCACGCTGATCTTCTCCTTGCCCTCGACTCTCCTGTCGTTGGTGGGCGGGGTCGTGGCCGACCGAGTCGACCGGCGGCGGCTCATCATGACCACGCAGACGGTGTTCTTGCTGCAGGCCATCGCGCTGACCGCGTTGACCTTTACCGGGCTCATCCGCATCTGGGAGATCTATGCGTTGGCGTTGGTCAACGGGATCGTGATGGCTTTTGACTCGCCGGCCCGGCAGTCGATGCTCCCCTCCCTCGTGCCCCGGGAGGATCTGAGCAACGCGGTCGCCCTCAACTCGACCGTCTTCAACGCGAGCCGTGTGGTCGGTCCGCCTTTGGCGGGCATGGTGTACGCGGCAGCCGGCCCCGGCTGGTGTTTTGCCATCAACGCGGTTTCCTTTGCCGCGATCCTGTTTGCACTCGCGTACATCCAACTGGACCCCGCGCCGAGTGGCATCGTCCGTACCCACCTGTGGGACGACTTGCGCGCGGGATTGGGCTACGTGCGCCGCCATACGGTCGTGCGCACATTGTTGGTGCTCGTGGCACTGCTGGGGACTCTGGCGTTTGTATACATCATCCTGACGCCAGTTCTGTCCAGCCGGGTGTTGGGCGGGGGCCCGCGCGAGAACGGCTACCTGCTCGGCTCGGCCGGCATCGGAGCCACGGTCGGAGCCCTCACCGTGGCTACGCTCCGACCCCGCCGGCCGGGGCGAATCATTGTCGGTTTTAGCTACATGGCGTCTGCGGCGCTGGTCGCCCTGGCTCTCTCCCGGCAGCTCTTGTTGTCGATGGTGCTGACGGCGGCGGTCGCCGGCTCCGTGATGGCCGTGCTGGCCACCTGCAATGCCGCGATCCAAGAACATCTCTCTGACACCCTCCGCGGGCGCATCATGAGTATCTACACGCTGGCGTTGATCGGGAGCGGACCCCTCAATGCGGTCATTGCCGGCACCCTGGGGAATGCCCTGGGGGCGGATTGGGCGATCGGGATCAGCGGGGTGGCGATGGCCGTGGCCGTGGGCATCGTCACCACGCGAAATCGTCTGGTCGCTGACCTGGATCTCTCCAACCTGGTGCCCATCGGCGAGGACGCCGCGGACGCGACAAGCGATGCGTAACGGAACGGGCCGTTAGGGGAGCCGGATCGCCCGCATGACCAGGTTAGAGTCGCACCACCACCAACAGGGCCAGCGCGGCGCCGACGCTTGCCGTCCCATAACAGATCGCAGCCAGCAGGCGCCCTGCCTGGTGCAGCTGCAATCCTTCCGCCAGCGTGAACCGGATCCGGTGTGCCGCGTGGAACCAGGGCAGCGCGATCAGGACGAACAGGTAGAGCCGGGCGAGGGGGTGGCTCACCAGCGCCGCAATGCGCGCATGCTGCAAGGCGGTGCCTCCCCATCCCAGGGGGGCGGCCAGACCCGTCAATGCGATGGAGACGGGAATCAGCAAAGCCGCCACCGTTCCCCCGGCTGCAAACAGTAGCCACCAAAATGGTTCCGAGGACCTGCGCATCGATCAAGTCCCCACGACCAGCCACACGATTAGGATAGACACGGCTACCCAGGCCGCGACGTTGGCAGCCACGATCGTCGCTGCCGGGACCCGACGGTCCCGGAGTCTGATCACAACTGTCATCGGCGTGAGCTGGAGCCACGTGACGCTGTGGTAGAGGGCTGCGGCCAGGGCTACCAGGTGGAACGCCAGCACTGCTGGGTGCGCCAGCCAGTGCAGATAGCTCCCATACGACGACGGTCCTGCAGCGATACGCTGCAGGAAGATCAGGAAGACCACGAGGTATGCGGCGATCAGTACGCTCGTGAGCTCCCGGAGCATGAAAAGAACGTAGGCTCGGGAGCGCAGCCACCACAACATCGGCATGGGTCGGACGAGCGTCTTCACGCACTACCTCCCGGGCGCAGGGCCCGTTTGATCCAGTCCAGGGCGGTGCTCAATTTAATCTGCTGAATCGCCGCTGCTGGATCCACGTCCGCAGGGCAGACGGTCGTGCACTCTCCGACCAGCGTGCAATCCCAGACGCCGTG
>MNEU01000029.1 GCA_001917855.1 Armatimonadetes bacterium 13_1_40CM_64_14
GAGGGGTCGCTCACACGGGTTGCTCAGCGAATCTCCGAGCTCATTGGAGACACCTGCGTGATCTTCTTAGCTTCTGAGGACGGAGTGTGGCTGGAGCCAGTAATGCTTTTTGATCCGGATCCCGAAGTCCAGGCGTTTGCCCGCTCGACCCTCGCGGCCGCTCCTGTGCGAGTTGATGCCCAAACCATGTCGAGTAGGGTCTTCAGGCAGGCTGAGCCCCTACTGATCCCCCAGGTGTCCGTCTCCAGCCTTCGCAAAGCCACTAAACAGGAGTACTGGCCGCTTCTTGACCGGGTCGCATCTCGAAGCCTCCTGATGGTTCCCCTGCGTGCGCAGGGGAGAACGATCGGCGTGCTTTCCCTGGCCCGGCACCGGCCTGAGTCGCGCGCCTACAACGAGGAGGACTTGAAGTTTGCCACATTGCTCGCGGAGAGGGCCGGGTTGGCTATCCTCAATGCGCGGCTGTATCGCGCGCTGCAGGCCACTAATGAAACCCTGGAACGGCGGGTGGCAGACCGAACCGAAGAACTCGAGGCCGCGAACAAGGAACTCGAAGCCTTCAGTTACTCGGTTGCGCACGATTTGCGTTCCCCCCTTCGTGCCATGGACGGCTTCTCGCGGTTGGTCGTGGAGGATTTTGGGCCACACATCCCAGAGGAGGGGCAACGATACCTGCACCTGGTCCAGGACAATGCGCAACAGATGGGCCGTCTGATCGACGATCTTCTGACCTTCTCACGTCTTGGCCGCAAACCCCTGGAGAAGCAACGCGTGAACACGGCAGATCTGGTCCAGGGGGTCGTGAAGGACCTGCAGCACGAGCACGCAGGGCGGGAGGTCAAGATTCACGTCGGCACCCTGCCCGACTGCTCTGCGGACCCTACCCTCTTGAAGCAGGTCTTCGCCAACCTGCTCTCTAACGCGCTCAAGTTCACCCGCAATCGACACGAGCCATCGATCGAAGTACAAAGCCGGACGGATGGGAGCAACCCCATCTACTTTGTCAAGGACAACGGGGTTGGATTCGACATGCAGTTTGCGGGGAAGCTGTTCGGCGTGTTCCAACGGCTCCACAGCGCTGAGGAGTACGAAGGAACGGGAGTCGGCCTCGCAATCGTGCAGCGCATCGTTCATCGGCATGGCGGTCGCGCCTGGGCAGAATCGGAAGTCGACAAAGGTGCGACCTTCTATTTCACGCTGGGGGGGGCTTCCCATGACTGGGGATCCAGCTGAAATTCTCTTGGTTGAAGATAACCCCAACCACGCGGAGTTGACCCTTCGTTCGCTGCGGAAGAACAACGTCTCGGACCGGATCCACGTGGTCCGGGATAGAGCCGAAGCGCCGGAGTTCATCTTCGGCGAGGGCGCCTGCAACGGCCGCAGCCTCAACGAAGGCTCTAAAGGTGATCCTGCTGGACCTGAAGCTCCCCCAGGGTTGACGGGCTTGAAGTGCTTCGGCAATCAAGAATGATCACCAGGCCCGAAAGGTGCCCGTGGTCATCCTCACCTCGTCCAAGGAGGAGCGCGATATCGTTGGGGGTTACCGGCTGGGCGTGAACAGTTACATCGTCAAACCAGTGGACTTTTGCGCAGTTCACCGAAAGCGTCCGGCAGCTCGGGCTCTATTGGATCCTCCTGAACTAACCGCCAGCTCCGTAAAGAAATCTTTGGGTTGTTTGCTTGTTTTGATATTAGAAGACCCGTCGCCGCGCTGGTCTGGCGTACGGGCAGTGGGTTATGCAGTGGTGACGGCCTTTTCGGGGGAAACTGGTCTCTGGTGGGTGAATGCGCAACTCCTTGCTAGGAGTGACAAATAGAGATGTTATTGAATCGCGACCGTACCATCTGCGTCCATCTGTAGATTGTAGTCTGGCTATGGCTCAAAAATTACGCCTATTGGGCGAACTCGTCAGCTACAGGTTTAACACCAGCGGCACGTGACGCCTTGATCCTCCCAGCGTCATATGACACTCGGGTGGGAATGCAACAGCTCTTACGGATGACGGCCGTCATTTCGTCATGACCCATTGGCAACCCACTCCGCTCCTGAAGCACAGCCCTAGCTATTCGGCACAACATGAGAGCTGTTCCACGTCCTTGAAGAATGAAAGGGCCGCGATCTTCAACGCTTCGGCCATGGTAGGGTAGACGTGTACCATGTCAATGAAGTCGTGGACCGTGGCCTTGAACCGCAGAGCCATAGCGGCTTCATGGATGACTTCCCCGGCATCTCGCCCGACGATTGAGACACCAAGGACGTGCTTGGAATCCCAATCGAGCACCATCTTGATGAGCCCCCGTGTGTCCCGAATGGCGCCGGCGCGGGGGACAATTCGCATGGGAACCGTGCCACAGTTGCACCGGAAGCCACGCTGATTTGCCTCCTCATCGGTCAGTCCCACCACCGCTATCTGCGGATCGGTGAAAATAGTCCGCGGGATCACCGTGTGATCGACCGTCCGTTTCTCGCCATTCAGGGCGTTAGAGGCGGCAATCACACCATCGTGCGCCCCCACAGGCGTCGCGAGCTGGCTACCTGTATGGGAGCCAATCACGTCCCCGGCCGCCCAGATATGTGGAACAGTGGTCGTCAGGAACTCATTGACGACGATGGCGCCATGGTCGTCAGTCTTGACTCCGACATGTTCCAGCCCGATGGCATCGGTGTTCGGGCGCCGTCCGGTGGCAACCAGCAGTCGTTCAGCCTTGAACCGGCGGTCATTACCTTGCGCCTCGCCGACGACCGTGACCGAGTCACCCTCCTGGAAGGCACGACGCACCGTGATCTCAGTGACGATCTTGACGCCTTCCTCCTCCAGGATCTCCCGGATGGCCGAAGAGACCTCCGGTTCATAGCCAGGCAGGACCCGCGGACTACGTTCCAGGATCGTCACGGTTGTCCCGAAGCGCTGAAACATTTGGCCGAGCTCCAGCGCGATGTATCCGCCACCGGCAATGATGAGGGATCTGGGCAGTTCCCACAGCTCTTCTGACTCCCCGGACGTGAGCAGATCGGAGGTGAGATACGGAACGGTATCGAGCCCCTCGATGGGCGGGAGGGCAGGTCGAGACCCAGTCGCAATGAGGTACTGACGACCGACCAGCCGGCGTCCGTCCACCTGGACTGCCCCATCTTTCGCGAATGTCGCGGGGCCGGTGTAGACTTTGATGCGGTCCGAGGCACTGACGATGGACTGATACTTCTTGTCCCGGTAATCGTGGATCACTGCATCCTTCTGGCGTATGAGTTCTCGGAAATCCAGGCCCATGCCGTTGGACACGAGACCAGGGTACCGGGGGTGATGCGCCTCCCAGTAGATCCGGGCGGCCTCGATGAGGTTCTTGCTAGGGAGGCAGCCTCGATTCACACAGGTTCCCCCAAGTGTGCGCGATTCAGTCATGACGGCTGTCTTCCCAAGTTCCGCTGCCCGGATCGCAGCGGCAAAGGCGGTCGAGCCGGAACCAAGGACGACGAGGTCATAGGACTCACTAATCGTGCTTGCCTTAGCCATGGCGCCCTCCGCGTCGGGAACGGCGAGAGGGCAGTTGTGGTAGCTTTTGAAAGTCCTGGAGTAGTGAGAAGCACGGACAGTCGTCTGCTGACTGCGCTCCCTGAGGGACTTCGTCCCTGAGCAGGCGTTGGAATCGTCTCAGATCAGTCCGGAGTCGCTCGAGCTGGACGATCTGCGCCTGGACCTTGGCGAGGTTCTGCCCCACAACCGCAAGCACGTGCTGGCAAGGAGGTGCCCCCTCGTCCCGCACAGCGAGGATACGGCGAATATCGGCGAGCGCCATCCCAAGTGCCTTCGCCCGGCGGATGAAGCGGAGGCGCTCCACAGCGTCCTCGGTATATACTCGGTAGCCGGCCGGGGTACGCGCCGTGGGACGAACGAGACCGACGCGGTCGTAGTAGCGCAGGGTCTTCGGCTCGATGTCACCGAGGGTGCCGAGACGTCCAATGGTAAGCATGGTGCTCTCCCGTTAGTCCCTGTCCTCCGAAGGCGTGACAAACGCTTCGCCATAGTGTCGGGCGTTCGTTAGGCGACCAAGAGCGAAGGCGTCGTCAACGGACAGAAGGAAGGTCCCTGCGTGCTGAGCTGTCCACGCCCTGCCAGTTTCGTGTGAGCCGAAGAAGTGGACGAAGTGGCAGAAGTTCACGATGACGTTGCGGTCGAAGGTCCGGTCCGGCGTCAGGAAGGAGACCACCGTACTCTCCGGCCTGACGTGCTTCGCCCCATCTGGTGCGACCGTCAAAGAAATCGGGGAATGGGTGATCGGGTCGCGTGACCTGACTTCCGCGGCCTTGCCGAGGATGCCTGGAATGAAGAGGCTGTCCCATGCGCACCAGGTGTACAGTGTCTGGCCCTCCACCCGGAAGAGGTGGGGCGGCATCTCCACGACCGTAAGACCCCCGAAGCCGATGACCGCGCCCTGGTCGTCGTAGAACGCCGGGTAGCGCGAAAGCACCCCGCTGACCGTCTCGCTTGGCAGGTCGAGGGTGTTTGCTAGGCGCTCGATAGGGACTGGTTTGCCCTCCGCCAACAGGCGGTAGAGCCTCATCGCGACCTGCCGGCTCACGGAGTCGAATCGAGGGATGGCACCAACGATCTTATCGGCGAGATCTCTTATGTCCACTACTGCCTGCTGCATATGATCCTCCGTTGTTCTTAGTCTTGGCGTCTGTACACTAAACCTTAAACCCGGGTTTAAGGTCAATACCCCAACTCGGTCTCCTGCCCATGCGGTGCGTACCCCCGGAGTTGAATATATCCGCCAAACCGTATATTATCATGGCCGTGAGGCGCTTGGCGACTACAGCGACTGGACGAGAAACTAGGTCTTGGTCGCGGTACCCATGTGCCGGTCGCTGGGCAGTTGCGGCATGAGCGGGATTGCTCTTGTGGTCGGGCTCCTTGTCTGCTGCGCCGTCCTCCCGCTCCTGCTCGCAGGAGGGTTAGGCGCGGTGACCGGGCTGCTTGTGGGTAATTCGCTCCTTGCAGGCGTTGGTCTCGCACTCGTGGTTCTCGCTGTGGCTGTGTGGCTCAGAAGGAGGCGTGGAATATGAAAAACCAGACGGTTCGGCACCCCGCAGGGACGAAGGGAAATCTCCCTAGTTCCAGGAGTTCGGTGAGAACTTGGCTGAAGACGTGGCCCGGTGCTTTCGCTTTGGCAGGCGTCTTAGCCCTGGGAGTTGTCTTGTTCTTTGGAATCCGCACCGTCGTCCCCACTTCCACCCCACGCCAAAGCTCCTCGATGCCAGTGGTCGGGATCTCCGTCGGGAATCTCGCCCCTAACTTTCAGCTTGCTGATGCCTTTGGCCGGCCAGTCAGCCGTCCGTCGCTTGTCGCGGACCGGCCCGGTCTCCTCTTTTTCACGACAACCTACTGCCTCCCGTGCGTGGAGGGACTCCGCGCGTTGGCCCGTTTTCAGAATGATGTCGGCCCAGACCGTTTCAACGTGTTGGTTGCGTTCGTCGATCCAAGCGAGCCGCCTGCCGCCCTTCGAGCATACCGGGAGGAACACGGCCTGCCCCGGACCTGGTTCTTTGCGCCCGACACCGATGACATGGTGACGAAGTATCGCCTCCGCGCGCTTGATACGAAGTACGTGCTCGACCGCGCGGGCGTGATTCACTACACTGACATCTACCCGGCGACGTACGAAACATGGCGGCAGGCACTCGCCTTGGTGGGGATTACCCCGTAGTCCGAATAGGAGCTATGGCGCCTCTTCTGAAACTGCTTCCCTGGGCGTTCACCGCGGGCGCGGTTGCCACGCTCAACCCGTGCGGGTTTGCGCTCCTGCCCGCCTACCTCTCCTACCTCCTCGGGCGGGGTGACACCTCGCCGGTGCCTCGCCAAGTCGCACGCGGTGGCCTTGCCGGCCTCAGCATGACCGCAGGCGTCATGGCAGTCTTTCTCATCGCCGGCACCGTCATTACAGGACTGGGGACCGCCATTGCCCGCTTCATCCCGTGGCTGGGGCTGGTGGTGGGGGGGGTGGTGGTTGCGATAGGACTTGTCATGCTCTTCCGGCCGTCGGTCAACCCGTCGCTCCCCATCGCGCATTGGGCTGACCGGTTTGGGCGAAGAACCGGCCCCTTCATGTTCGTCGTATTCGGTGCGAGCTACGGGCTCGCCTCGCTTGGCTGCACCCTACCAGTCTTCCTGATTGTCACCGCACAGGCGTTGGCCGCGGGCGGATTCCTCCCAGGGCTCGTCGTCTTCCTGACCTACGCGTTGGGCATGGGTGCTGTGCTACTCACTCTCTCGTTCACTACGGGAGCCGGGAGCGCGTTGCTGGTGCGCTCGCTGCGGCGACTCGTCCCGGCAGTCCGCTGGGTTGGAGCAGGAGGGATGGTCGTGGCTGGCGCCTATCTCATCTATTATCAGGTCGCAATCGGTCGGCTCTTTTCTCGGGGAGGCTTGTAAATGCCGAGCAATCATCGTGGTAACGTTCGCCCGGCCGAGCTCATGCAGACTGCTCCGCCGTTCGTGCTCGCAGACCTCTCGGAGAGCGTGCTGCTGGCGAAGTTCTTCCGGGCACTCGGCGACCCCCGCCGCCTCCGCATTCTGCAGGCCGTCCTCGACGAAGAGAAGAACGTCAGCGAACTCGTACAGCTCACCGGAGCGCCGCAGGGACGGGTCTCAACGCATCTAGCCTGCCTCCGGTGGTGCGGATACGTCACCGCCAGACAGGAGGGCCGCCAAGTCTTCTATCGCGCGACGGACCCGCGCGTGCGGGTGCTGCTCCGTACCGCCTCAGATCTCGTCGTGGATAACTGCGAACGCATCCGGGCCTGCACAATCGTAGATCGCCAGACCAGACCGAAGGCGAGCGCAAAGAGGCGAGCGTCCTGATGAGAGGACTCCCAACAACGCGTGAGGGCGAACAGGTCTTCGCCGCCGTTCTTTTCGACCTGCTCCACGGCCCCGCCACGACGCCGCATGGCCTACAAGCTCTGAACGGGCTCGGCGACCGAGTTGAGCGAGCCCTCTCGGAACTAGTACAGGTCGGTGCGATAGTCAGAGATGAGAACGGGATGATCGTCGCAGCTTACCCGCTCTCCGCGATCCCGACGAATCACCGCATACTGCTAGACTCATTGCACCCCTGGGCGAACTGTGCCTTTGATTCGTTAGCTGTTCCGAGGATGGTTGGGCAGAAGGGGATGATCCACTCCTCCTGTGGCTACTACGGGGCCCCCATCAGCGTCGCCGTGGAAGAAGAAACAGTCCGGGAGTCACATCCTCATGAGCTTATCGTCAGCTACGGCAGACTGGCGAATTGCGGTGATCGCCCATCCCGGGAAGTAAGCTGCCCCTTCATCAACTTCTTCTGCTCTCCGGACCATTCCCGAGCTTGGGAACGGCCGAATGGATGGGTTGGTCAACTCCTCCCGCTCCATGACGCGGTTGCCCTCGCGGTGAATCACTTTCGCCCGATCATCGAGCTGTATCAACGCTACGCACATGGCGCTGGAACATGAAGACCCTCATCGACGCGGGCGCCTACAAGTCCATTTCGTCCCCGTAGCTAGGATAGTCTCGCAACTTCGCCAATTGCAGGAACTGAGAATTCCTGGAGCGGGCGACGGGATTTGAGCCCGCGACCCTCGGCTTGGGAAGCCGCCGCGACATTGTTTCGCTAGCGTTCGCCATCGTTCGCCGATGTGTGGAATCTGGCCAATATTGGGTCTTGTAATCCTGGGAGATTTCGCTGTCGTTCGGTGCGGTATGTTACTGTGCGCCTCTTAAGCGGTGGTTGCAACGGTGGTGAGTTCAACGAATTTCGCGGTCGTAGGCGCTGGTTAACGGGCGGAGCAGTTGCACGCCTGCGACTAGTGCTAGGAGCCCGTCTCATAGCGTGCCGCACTAACGTCATCCGTTCCGGCGATGTCCGAGGCGAGTATGTTTTTAACACGCGCATCGCCCGTCTGCACATTTGGCTCCAAAGTGCAAGAACCGCTAGGTAGCGTGTGAACCCCCCGCGTGCCGGTCAAGCTCGCTTCGAAAAATAACAGTGCCACGGAGTGAGCCGTCTTTTCAGACGGCAACGTCACGGCGATCGAAGACCACAATTCCCAGGAGGACCGTCAGCACCGCAACACCCAGCAGGACGGCCACATCCGACCATATCACACCGCCGCGCGCCACCACGCCCTGCGGGTCCCAGTACGCAAACAGCGAGTACCGCTTGAGCCACGCCCAGTGCGGAGAGAGCTTGGCGACGTAGTCGGCGACGTACGACGCCAGCGTAAAGGCTGCACTGACTCCGCCCGCCCGGCCGGCTTCACTGGCGGCGGCCGAACTGAGCAGTGCCACGCCGCCGACCGCCCAAAACGCGGCTGCTGCGGATGCTGCAGCCCAACTGAAGGCGACTAGATTAATGGGTCCGAAACCGCGGATCCTCGTGACCACGGCCAGCCCGCCCCACAGCGCGGCGCACATCGTGGCGACCCCGATCGTCATGGTCAGCGCAACGCTGCCCGCCACCTGGCGGCGGCTGATGGGGCGTGTCAGGATGAGGGCGATCGTGCGGCGCTCCACTTCGCCAGCGAGGGCCCCCGATGCGAAAGCGATGGGGAATGCACTCAGCAGCACCAGGACAAACGGGTGCATGAACAGGAAGGCAAGGAATCCCTCCGGCGTCAGCAGCCGGGCGTTTTCGTTCCCAAGCAGGGCCTGAATCCCTGGAGGCAGCATCTGGAGCACCGGCCCCAGGGTCTGGGTCCCCAGCGTCTCGTACACAACGACGAGCAGATACTCGAACAGGACGATGGCAGCACAGTAGATTCCCAACGCCCGCAGGGTGAACCACAGTCTCCGCCGGAGTTCAGCGCGCATCAGGATCCCCGCGGTAATATGTGAGAAAGATTTCTTCCAGCGACGGTAGCTCCCACACGAGGTCGGCGATCTGTCGACCCGCAAAGGCGTCCAGCACAGTGGCCGTTCGCTCCACAGGAACCCGCAGGGTGAGTCGCACGCCGTCAACACGCTCCACCGTGACTCCTTCTGGCGGTCGGAAAGCAGTCGCGTCGTCAGCCTGTGCAAACTGCACGTCGACACGACGGGGGCTACGCTGCCGCAGCGTGTCGATGCGTTCCGTAGTAACCAGCAGACCGTCGCGAATGATGGCCACACGGTCACAAATCCGTTCGACCTCCCAGAGCAGGTGCGAGGAGATGAATACCGTCCGCCCTTCTGCACGGAGCTCACCTAGCAATTCGTAGAATTCCTGCTGCATTAGCGGATCCAGCCCTTCGGCGGGTTCATCCAGCACCAAGAGTTCGGGGTCGTGCTGGAGCGCTTGCACCACGCCCACCTTTTGCTTCATGCCGCGCGAGTAGTGCCGGATCGGTCGGAGTAGATCTTGGCGGCTGAGCGCAAACCGTTCTAATAGTGCAGCACGGCGGAGCGGTGGACGGCGGGTCAGTGCAGCCAAGTAGTCCAGCAGCTGCGCCCCCGTCATACGCTCATAGAGGCTCAGTTCACCCGGGACGAAACCGATGCGACTGCGATCGATCTCACTGGCAGGGTGTCCGAAAATGGTTACGCGGCCGTGGTGCGGGTGCACCAATCCAAGCACCGCGCGGATAGTCGTCGTCTTGCCGGCCCCGTTCGGCCCCAGAAAACCGAATATCTCCCCCCGCTGGACCGTGAAGGCTACATCCTCGATCCCGCGCCGCCGCCCGTAGCGCTTGGTCAAGTGGACGGCGTCGATGACGGCCTCAGCACTGCTCATTGTTCGCCATTGTTATTGAAGCAGTTCATCGCCGCTTGGTCAGGCACGACGACCGAGCTTGCGGCAAGAGCGGGATCGTTGTCTGTCCCTCTAGGCCGCCACGCATAGACCGCTCTCTTTATCGTCATCTTAAGCTACTAGTTATCTTAAACTACTGATAGATCACCAGTCCAAGACAGCTTGATACGTCGATGCGGGGCTGGATGTTCCCTCTTGAGGCCATGGGCGATCTACGATTATTGCCAGAAGCTTGGCCGTGCGTGTTTCACAATCTGCGTAGGGAGGATCAAAGAAACTGCCACGCCTGCGCGCAGGGGATCTCCCAAGAAGTGGTGGCGTGATCAGACTATCTGAGACGCACAGCATTTGGGGTTTGCGCTACCCGAAGCAACTCCAGAAGTAGTGGTTAAGTGGTGGTAGGACGTTTTCCGAGGGAGTGGCTAACCACCGGGATGTGCTTCGGTATCGTTTGTCGACGTTTGGAATGCGCGCCGAACTTCAGCCCGTGGGTAAAGTCCTCGCAGATCCGAGCCGACGGCATCTTCAATTTTGCAGAGACGATGGGTATCTAGGGGATCCGCTCTAGGACGACGACCGGGATGACTCGTTTCGTCTTCTTCGGGTAGTCGCGGAATCCCGCGTACACATTGCCGTGCGCTTCGTAGAGACGATCGCGCTCGGGTCCTTTCGGGATCGGCGTCGCGCGTACCTTGAACTTCTCCGTGCCGACCTCGATCTCGGCCTCGCGATGCTTCACGAGGTTGTGGTACCAGCCGGGATGCGTTGGCGCGCCGCCCTTCGACGCCGCGATCACGTAGCGCTCGCCAGCACGGTGGTAGACGACCGGCGTCGTGCGCACCTGGCCTGTCTTTGCCCCACGCGTCGTAAGGAGCAGAAGGTTGTCGCCCCAGGCCCCGACGCCTCTTCCGCGCTTCGCGTGGAACTCGTCAATGACGCGCGTGTTCCAGTCCGCCAGACCCGAATACTCTCACGCATGCCGGGGAACCATATGCCGCAGGCTTGGTCCCCCTCAAGCGCTCAAAGGGCGAGCGGACTAACCCGAACGCCCAGAGGGGAGGTCTTCAGCAGACCACTCCGCCGGAGAGAGTTCCGGTCTTTGACCGGAAGCGACTCTAGAAGCGGTGGTTAAGCGGTGGTAGGATGCTTTCCAGGGACCTGGCTGACCGGAGGGATACGCGAATCGCGTTGATAGACCTGGGAATTCGTGGAGCGGGCGACGGGATTTGAACCCGCGACCCTCGGCTTGGGAAGCAGAGGCGCTGCGATTTACAGGACTGGCGCGGGGTTCCGCAATCGGAGGACACCTGCTAACGCTCTCCTTTCCTTTCGGATTTTCTTTCAGTCGCCGCCTTCTGCTTGACAAGTATCGGCGGGCCGACCTGCTCGAATGTGAAGTTTCTCGACAGGTCCCGGCCGAATCTCAGATCCTGCATCACACTATTGCCAACGTA
>MNEU01000052.1 GCA_001917855.1 Armatimonadetes bacterium 13_1_40CM_64_14
TAGAACCAGCAGTCCTGCGACAAGCATAGGCCAGAGTCTTCGCGTCATATCAATTCCTCCCGCGCAATCCGCGCGTTTGCTTTGGTGAGGTGACGAACGCGGTTGGCGCAAAGGAGGTCATACCCGAGCACCTGTCCTCTTAGGCGCAGACTGGGGTGCCTCGAGGGCCCGAAAAGGCTCGAGGGCCCTAAGGGGTCCTGCGGGATGGATCCCCTTTCACCTCTCTTCCGCCGCTTCAACTAGAGCGCGGTAAATTTCGTCGCGCGGGGGCGGAATGAGGGGCTGCGCCCGGCCTCGGCGCAAAAGGACCCGATCCTTCTCGGTCATTAGCCCGATCTCGGCGGCGGGAATCCGGGCGGTGTTGAGGGCTCGGAGCATGGCTTGGGGGTCGGGGGTGCAGATCAGGAGCGCGCCGCTCCCGATGAGGGCCAGGGGATCGAGGTCTAGGGCGTGGCAAATCGCTTGCGTCTCGGGCAGCACCGGGACGTCGTCGGCGCGGAACACGACTCCTAACCCGGAGGCTTCGGCCAGTTCCCAGACTCCGCCGAGCACACCGCCCTCCGTCACGTCATGCATGGCCGTTGCCCCGTGTTGGCCACCCACCCTGCCCTCGGGGATCACGCTCAGGCGGTCGATGAACGCCTGGGCTCGAGCCAGCGCGGCCTTGCCCAACGATGATTCCAGGCGGTCGGCGAGGTCGGAGGCCAGGATCGCTGTGCCCTCTATCCCCGCACCCTTGGTGACAATCACGGAGTCGTGCGGGTGTGCGCCGGCTCCCGAAATTACTGCTCCTTTGCGCGCCTTGCCCACGGCGGTGACGATCGCAATCGTTCGATCGATGCCCGGGGTCACTTCAGTGTGACCCCCCACGATCTCGACTCCCAGGCTCGCGGCAGTCTGCCCGGCCTCGCTCATGATGGCCTCCAGCGCCTCCGGTGCGGATCCTTCCCGCAGCAGGAGAGTAAGCAGCAACGCCACGGGCTCGGCCCCAGTCGTCGCGAGATCGTTGCATCCCACGTGGACCGCCAGTCGACCCAAGTGGTGCCCCGCTGCGGTAATGGGATCGCACGTCAGCACGCAAAGCGTCTCACCGTAGTCGAGGACTGCGCAATCCTCCCCGACGTGGGCGCGCACCAGGACGTCTGTCCGGTGGCCGAGGTGAGGGTAGACGAGACGCGTGAGCAGGTCGGGAGGGACTTTGCCTACCCGCAGGGTACCCGGGACGTCGGGTGTCATCCGGACACGGGACCTCAGGTCCTATCGGTTCGATGGCAAGCGCAGTGTGGGAGCGACCGAGCGCAGGATGAGGGTGACTGGCGTCGCGATCACCACTCCTGCTAGCACTTGGAGGAGGTTGCCCGGGACCTCCGCGGCTGCGGCCTTTCCCATGATGAACTGCTCGACTATGTAGTATCCGCCAACCATGACCGCGCCACCGATTACCATGCCGGCGATCATGCTGGCGATCCCGCCGACGGTGCGCATCGGGCGGCCTTTGAGGAGTCCCCAGGCAATGAGCCCCGTAACCAACCCTTCCAGCCCTTTGATCACGAGGGTATAGGGGGCAAACTGCAGATACCCTGAGAACCAGTCGGCCAGCGCCGACCCCACACCACCGGCGAGTAATCCCGCGAGTGGGCCAAACAACAGCGCGGAGGTGAACACCATTGCGTCTCCGACGTTGATGTACCCCTGGGTCGCCGGAATCGGAATTTGAATGATCATGGTGGCAACGGTCGTGAGCGCGATCAATAAAGCCAGCAAAGTCAACGTCCGGACACTCATGGCCCATCCCTCCCTCGCGGATCGAGTCATCCCGATCTCGCGCAACAGAAAAAGACGCCCGCTGTCCGGGCGTCCTCGGGGCACTCAGGCGCCAAAACCACCCAGCCTTCACCTCATACGGACTGTACCGTCGACCCCGGAATTCCACCGGGTCCCGGTTCTGCCAGTGTGATGCACTCGCAGAACCTCACGGGTTGTCACCGCCGATCGGGAATCGCCTCACGCCCACCGCGTGAAGCTCACCCTGCCCCGGAAGGCTTAGGTTCCAGTGCTTCGTGGGTTATGGTACAGGCGGGCTGGAGGGGTGTCAACGCCCGCTCCGCCTCTGACGGACAGGACTGACCGCCGTGCTCCAGAACTCAGTTGCCATGGTCGAGACGGCCTACCTGCTGATTGCGCTCGACCGCAACACCCCCACCGCCGTTGCCCGCGATGTTCTCGGTATCCCCGGCGTGGTGAACGCGTCGGTGACGATGGGGGAGTTTGATGTCATCGCCATCGCCGAACAGGACGAAACGAAGGGGTTCCCCGGAATCAGTGCAGCAGTGCGGCGGATCGAGGGCGTCCGCACGGTGGTCACGTGCGTCGTGGTGACTCCCTAGCCTACTCGGCCGGGTAGCGGTTTAGACGTGAACGGGTGGCGCGACGGTGCGCATTTGTTGCAGGAGACGAAGTGCCACGGACAAGGCCTGGAGGCCGTCTTCTCCCGTGACAAGCGGTTGCTCCACGCCGTGCACACAGTTGACGAAGTGTTGCAGCTCCGCCCGCAGGGGTTCGTCGCCGTGGATCACCATGTCCTCGACCTCGCCGTGGAATGGGTGGATGAAGAGGCGCTGCTTCAGGTAGTCCAACCGGATCACTCGATCGGGGGTCGCGACTTCGATCTCGGCCGCTTTGTCTGCGGATACCCGGCTCGCCAGTAACCACGCCACGCAGCCCGTAGAGAGGGTCAAAGTCGCCACCGCGAGGTCCTCTTGGGTATTCCGGACGCGCACCGCCAACCCGCCCAGGTCGACGATGCGCCCGCGGACGAGCGACAGCACGATGTCGATGTCGTGAATCATCAAGTCCATCACCACCCCCACATCCATTGTGCGGGTTCGATCGTAGGGGCGGACGCGGCGTGCTTGAATGAACAACGGAGACCCCGCTAATTCCGCGAGACGTCGAACGGCGGGCTTGAACCGCTCCAAATGGCCGACCAAGAGGACGAGATTCTTGTGACGCGCGAGTTCGACAAGGTCCTCGGCCTCGCGCGTGGTGGCGGTCATGGGTTTCTCGACGAGCACGTGCACCCCGGCGTCGAGGAAGACGCGGGCGACCTCGTAGTGCAGCTGAGTGGGCACCACCACACTCACGGCGTCCACCCGTCCCAGCAGCTTTCGATAATCGGTGAAGGGGGTCGTCTTGTAGCGATTCGCCACCCCGCGCAGCTCCGCGGTGTTGATGTCTACGACGCCCGCGAGTTCGACGTCAGGAAGGCCGGCATAGGTCCGGACGTGGTTGCGACCCCACTGGCCTAGCCCGATGACGCCGACGCGAACGCGCTGTGCCACGCTCCCCGCCTATTCGCGTGCGCCCGGAAACCGGGCCACGACATCAAGAATCCGGTTAACGTCTTCACTCGACAGCCCGGGGTGCACGGGCAGCGAGACCACCTCGGCCGTCAGCCGTTCGGCCACAGGGTAACTTCCCCTGAACCCCAACTGCTGATACGCCGGCGACTGCGGGACGAGGTGCGGGTAGTAGACGCGTCGGCCGATCCGGTGTTCGCTGAGGTAGTTTAAGAACTGGGCCCGGCCCTGGGGTACTCGCACGGTGTACTGGTTGTAGACGTGGAAATATCCCGGCGGCTCGACCGGGGGTACCAGCCACGGCAAGGAGGCGAATGCCGCGGTGTAGCGAGCGGCGTGATCACGACGAGCCTTGTTCCAGCTGTCCAAGTGGGTGAGTTGCGTCCGCCCCATCGCACCCGCCATGTTGGTCATGCGGTAGTTGTAGCCGATAGCGTCGTAGAGGTACTCTGCGCCTCCCCGCTGGCCGACGTTTACCAAGACGCGGGCTCGCTCCGCCAGCGCGGGGTCATTGGTGACGATCATCCCGCCTTCGCCGGTGGTCATATTCTTGGACGGGTAGAAACTGAACACCCCGGCTTGGCCAAAGGTGCCCACTTTCTTCCCTGCATATTGGGCCCCGTGAGCCTGGGCGCAGTCTTCAATGAGCAACGCCCCCGTGCGGTGCGCGATCTCCCCGAGGGCGGCCATGTCACAGGCCAGCCCGTATAGGTGCACACAGAGGATTGCGCGGGCATGTTCTCGTTCTACCGCGTCGGCGACAGCTTGTGGGTTGATGTTGTACGAGCGCGGATCGACGTCGACGAACACGGGCCGCGCCCCGACGTAGAGGATGGCGTTGCCGGTGGCGACAAAGGTGAACGGGGTGGTCACGACGGCATCGCCTCTGCCGATGCCTGCTGCTTCCAAGGCCACCTGGAGCGCCGAGGTGCCCGAGGATGTCGCCACCGCCTCACGGGCTCCCAGGTAGCGGGCGAATGCTTGTTCAAAGTCCGCCACCTGGCGGCCGGCCACGAGCATGCCGGAGTCCAGCACCTCCATGACCGCGCGCTTGTCCTCGTCAGAGATCAGGGGCTTAGCTATAGGGATCGATTTGGCGCTTTGCGCCTGCGGGGGATGCATCAGTTTGGCCATGCCTCTATAGTGTCCACCAACTTACCGGAAGATTCTCCCTCGCTATCTCCTGTCGCGACGATGCCTCAAATCCGAATTCTCTCTATCCAAAGTCCTGCCCCGTGGACACCAGAACCACCCTCAAGAGGCAACTGTCTGGTGCCGCGATCCTCGCGGCTACTGGACCAGAAGCTTGCGGCCGCTAATGACCAACCAGAGCAGGAAAATGATGAGAAGCACGACGATTACATCCTGCCCCCGTTCGTTGTGTACGCGGGCACGGACCTCATCTACTATCCACTGTACCCACTCCGCCATCACACACCCCCTATCGGCCTAGAGCCCGTCGTCGGAGCGGTCGTTTCCAGCCGCCCCTTGATGGCCCCGAGCATGCTCTCCAAGTTCTTCCGCACGAGCACTTTGAGCAAATTAGACAGCAGGGCCCCGGCCAGCGGCAACTCTAGTTCAAAGTCGACGGCCAGAACCGTTTGCGTCCCTCCGTCAGACGCGGCGAACGTCCAGGTCCCCTCGTAGCGCGTGAAGTCGCCTTCGCGCTGGTGGAACGTGCACAGATGGCGGATGTCATCCCACTCATCATCTTCAACCCAGCGGACTTTTCGGCCCTGGACGACACCCACCCATGCGGTCACGGTGTGGGTCCCTTCGCGTTGCAGGACCTTCACCGACTCGACATCCGCCATGAAGGACGGGAAAGTTTCGACATCTTTCGCCACCCGGTAGACGTCTTCCAGGGGGGCGTGAATGTGAGCGGTTGCTTCGACCCGAGCCATTTCGCGCCTCAGTCCTTCTGCCGAGTGGTTTGACCAGCTCCGGCCCCTACCGTCGTGTTCGTCCCCGCCCCAGTCCGCCCATCTCGGGCGGCCAAGTACTCGATGTACGCGAGTAACGTTTCCAGAGTCTCAGGGGACGCGCCCTTCAGGCGGTGCAGTTCCTGGGTCACTTGGCCCCACAGCAACCGGCTGGCCCCGTCCTGTCGGAAGTCTGCCGCGCCCAGTCCCGTGTCCAGGCGACGGAAGTCCTCCACGTCTTGGGGAGTGATCAGGGCGGCGACCCGTTTGAGGACGGACGGCCGGACGCCGAGGTGCGGGGCGATCCGTTCTATGTATTCCACGCGCCGCAGATCCTGCAGACCTCGTTCCCCGCGCGACAGCACACTCGGGGCGATCCCCGCATCCCGCGCGAGCTGGCGTAGTCCTTTGCCGCGGCCTTTGCCATAGAGGTTCTCCCGCAACAAGCGCAAGTAGGCGCCGAAGGCCCGGGCATCGCTTAGAGCATGCGAAATCATTGTTGGTGTTCCCATTCCGGAACGGCTTCGCGGTCTGGAGCAGTATCCCCTGTGGGCTATACGGTCTCAGTGAGGGCCGCAGGTTCGGACCGGTGAGGGTGGTCCGCACGGGAATCTGCGATTTGCTTTCTGGTTCAGGTGGTTGTGAAGAGCTGCGACGAAGCGAGTGGACCCATCCTGCGGCTGTCCTAGCGAGGGGCGATCGGATCCCACTGCTCCAATTCGCTTACGAACCGGTCGGTGGCCGCCCGCAGCAACCGTTCCCCAATCTCCGCGCTCGCGCCCTTTGGATCCGCTCCCGTTGACCCGTGGGGAAACAACCCTTTCCAGTGACGGGGTCCCATGACCTCGATGCCCTTTTGCCACGCCGAATGCGCCGCCCGTTGGAGCCGAGGGATGTTGGGTCGAATGGCGAGGATTGCGGACGTCTCGCCCGCGGCCGCGTGATACTCAACGTCGCCCCACGCGTCGCGCATCACTGCTTCGACCTTTGGGTCTTGCCACCAGTGTCCCACCTTGATCCGCAGATCGCGGTGGCGGTCCAACACGGTGGCCAAGGCGGTGCCAATGGGCGCGATATTTCCCCCGTGCCCATTGAGGATCAGCAGGCGCCGAAACCCATGGCGATGGAGGCTTTCGACGATGTCGCGGACCGCGGCCACAAATGTGTCCGGTGACAGGGTAAGGGTGCCTGGGAAATCCATGTGGTGGATCGACATGCCAAAGCACAGGGGCGGGGTTACCGGCACGCGGGTGCGGGCGCTGACGCGCCGGGCGATTTCCGTGGGGATCAGGTAATCCGTCGCAAACGAGAGATGGCGCCCATGCTGTTCACAGGAGCCGACGGGGACGATGGCGCGGTCGTCGGTGCGGAGAAACTCCTCCAGGTCCGGCCACCCGACGTCTTCCCACAGGACAGCCATCGCGGGCGGCGGAGGGATCCGTTATCCTCCTCGCTGGGCGGCGGCCAAGACGGCGCGTTTGGTGAACACGCGTGCCAGATGTGCGCGATACTCCGCCGAGGCGAAGAGATCCTCATTCACATCCACTCCGTCGGCGGCGTGAGCTGCCGCTGCCGCGACGGCTTTCTCGTCCAAGGTGGAGCCGGTCACCTGATCCTCCACCGCTGTCGGACGGTAGGCTGCGGGGCCGACGCCGGTGATGCCGATGCGGGCGCGAGTGCACCGCCCTCCTCCATCGCGGGTGATCACTGCCGCCACGCCGACGACCGCAAACCCCGAGGCGGGGTGAGGGAATTTCAGGTAGGCCTGCCCCGTGCGACCGCTGGTCGCAGGAACCCTGATCTCCACGAGCACTTCGTCGGGTGCCAACGCCGTGGTGAAGATCCCGGTGAAGAATTCGACGGAGGGAATGGTTCGACGACCGCGGGGGCTCTCGGCGACGATCTGCCCGTCCAGCGCGAGCATCGCCGCCGGATAGTCGGCGGCGGGATCGGCGTGGGCCATGCTCCCCCCGATCGTCCCCACGTTACGCACTTGCACATCGCCGATCCGGCTGGCGGCCTCGGCCAACGCGGGCGCAGTCGAATGCGCCAGTTGGGAGGACTCAATCTCCCAGTGAGTAGTCAGGGCACCCACGGCTAGCGTCTGCCCGTCCTGGCGAATGTAACGCATCGCTTCGATGCGGCCCAGATCGATCAGATGAGCGGGCGAGGTCAGCCGCAGTTTCATCATCGGAAGCAGACTGTGCCCCCCTGCGAGGAGTTTCGCATCCGACAGCCGCTGAAGCAGCTGCAGCGCTTCAGACACGGAGGAGGCCCGATGGTACTCGAAGGCGGCTGGGATCATGGCGCTTTCACCGTCCGGCGGGAGGGGGGCACGGCCGGGAGGTGGTGCTCTGCCAGCTTACGCGCCGCATACATGACCGAGTTCACAATGTGTTGGTAGCCGGTGCACCGACACAGGTTCCCGTCCAGGCCATGGCGGATTTCCGCATCCGTGGGATTAGGTTTGCGGGCCAACAGCTGCACCGCTGCCAGCATCATGCCGGGGGTACAGAAACCGCACTGGAGGCCGTGTTCCTCCCAAAACCCCTCCTGGATGGGGTGGAGCTTCCCGTTGTCGGCCAAGCCTTCGACGGTGAGGATGTCCGCTCCATCGGCTTGGACTGCCAGCAGCGTGCACGATTTGACGGCCTGCCCGTTCAGCAGGATGGTGCAGCTTCCGCAACTGGTCGTATCGCACCCAATGTGTGTCCCCGTGAGCCCCAGCTCTTCGCGCAGGTAGTACACCAGCAACAAGCGGGGCTCCACCTCATGCCGATGGGTCGTGCCGTTGACCGTCACGGCAATGCTCTGCTTCACGCTGTCCACCTCAGATCGGAGTATGCGGACGTCTCTGAGCCATCGCGAGGCCGCGAGCCCATCACTTCCAGCAGGGTTCCGGGATCGCTAGCCGGCTTCCTCCTCGTACCGCGCCTTCAGCGTCTCGACCACGGCGGGATCGGCCAGTGTGGTCGTATCCCCCAGCACACGGCCCTCCGCGACGTCCCGCAGCAGGCGTCGCATGATCTTCCCACTGCGAGTTTTCGGTAACTCGCCGGCAAACAGAATCTGCTCAGGCCGGGCCAGGGCCCCAATTTTCTTCACCACGTGTTCTTTCAACATCTCCACCATCTGCGGGCCGGGCTTCTGCCCTTCTTTGAGCGTGACGAACGCGGCGATCGCCTGCCCCTTAATGTCGTGGGTCACGCCAATGACAGCGGCTTCGGCCACAGCAGGATTGTCGACTAATGCGGACTCGACCTCGTACGTCCCGATGCGGTGCCCAGAAACGTTGATGACATCGTCCACCCGTCCCAGTAGCCAGAAGTAGCCATCTGCGTCGCGCTTCGCCCCGTCGCCGGTGAAGTAGACGCCGGGGAAGCGACTCCAGTACTGCTTCACGTAACGGTCTGGATCGCGATAGATCCCGCGCAGCATGGCCGGCCACGGCCGGGTCAACACCAAGTACCCGCCCTCGTTCGCTTTCACCGGCTGTCCTTGCTCGTTGAAGATCTCCGCTCCGACGCCCGGAAAGGGGTGGGTTGCCGAGCCCGGTTTCAGCGTGGTGAGGGCCGGTAGGGGCGTAATGAGAATCATCCCGGTCTCGGTCTGCCACCAAGTGTCGACCACGGGACACCGGCCACCGCCGATATACTGGTGGTACCAGATCCAGGCCTCCGGGTTAATCGGCTCGCCCACCGTGCCCAGCAGCCGGAGGGATGAGAGGTCGCGCTTGGCGGGAAACTCGGTCCCCCACTTCATGAAGGTGCGGATGGCTGTTGGAGCCGTGTAGATGATACTGACGCCGTACTTCTCGACGATGGCCCAATTCCGGTCTTTGTCCGGGTAATCTGCGGTGCCCTCGTACATGACGGTCGTGGCCCCATTGGCGAGCGGTCCGTAGACGATGTACGAGTGGCCCGTGACCCAGCCGATATCCGCGGTACACCAGAAGACATCATCGGGCGCCAGATCGAAGATCCATTTCATAGTCTGATAGGTTCCGACCATATACCCGCCCGTGGTGTGAATGATGCCCTTCGGCTTGCCCGTGGTGCCGCTCGTGTACAGCAGGTACAACATCTCCTCGCTATCCAGCGGAACGGCCTCGCACACGGGCGAGGCCTCCGCCATCAGGCGATGCCACCAGTGATCACGTCCTTCTTTAATGTGGATCGGTGCCGCCTCCCCCACCCGCTTGACGACCACCACGTTTTCGATCGTCGGGGTGCCGGTGAGGGCCTCATCGACGTTGCGCTTGAGTGGGACGATATTTCCCCGGCGCCAGCCCCCGTCGGCAGTGATGAGGACCTTTGCCTGGGCGTCATTGATCCGATCGCGCAGCGCTTCCGCCGAGAACCCGCCAAAGACGACGTTGTGCGCGGCACCGATGCGAGCGCACGCCAGCATGGCAATGGGCAACTCCGGGATCATCGGCAGGTAGATGGCGACGCGATCCCCCCGACGAACCCCGAGCTGCTTCAGCACATTGGCAAATTTGCTCACCTCGCGACGCAGATCGCCGTACGTGAGCACGCGCTGGTCGCCTGGCTCCCCCTCCCAGATGATCGCGGCCTTGGTCCGCCGGCCGCCTGCGACGTGGCGATCGATACAGTTGTAGGAGATGTTGGTTTGCCCGCCCACGAACCACTTAGCATACGGCAGCTTCCAGTCCAGTACTTTGTCCCACTTCTTGAACCAGTGCAGCTCCTCGGCCGCACGCGCCCAAAATCCCTCCAAATCCCGAGCCGCCGTGTCATAGATCTGTTTGTCGCCCATAACGGCCGATCGCTGGAATGAGGCCGGGGGTGGAAACGTGCGCTCTTCGCGCAGCAGAGCTTCAATGGTCCGGTCAGACATCCGCGGTCACCTCGCAGCCGTGGGGAGGGACATTGAGGTATACCAATGCGATACGGTGGGGCACCAGTCCTCTTGACCACAGCCCCTCTCACACCGCCCGCGGGTTTCAGATGTGTAACCTCATGTAGGAGGGATCCCCACCCGAGTCCCGCCGCTGCAGACAACCATAATGCGAGTGTCTAGGAAACGGCGGTTTTCTCATCATGGCGGGAAATCAATAGGCATTCCTGCCCGGGAAGACCAATTTACTGCAGCGCGTGGCGGCGCGGATCCTCAGCGCCCTCTACGAGTGGGACTTCGTGAGGGCGCTCGCACGTGTACCGTCCGGGCGTAACCCGCGAACGAATCTGAGATTGCGCAGCAAAGTTGGTGCTTCCATTGTCCAGCAACATTCTAAATGTATGGCCCCTGTTGGGGGTTGTTGTAAGGGGACGTTTCCGAGGGCCGGTCGCAGCGAGACGAATGAGCCGTCCGAGGAGACCACGAAAGAGCAGGCGCCGAGGGTTCTCGGCGCCTGGTGAAATCCCACAACGCACGCCCGTTTTGGGGCTCGGGCCGCCCATCCCCTGCCCTCGAGCGGTTATCGAAACTCGGCCGTCGCCACCGGCGGGGCGGTGTTGATGCCGATAGTCAGGCCGACTGTCACCGCACTTGTCGTCGGTAGACCGCTGGCTCCTGCGCCTTCAGCCCTGAACGCGAAACCGCCGCCGTCGAGGGGGGCGATAATCGCCTCGAGGGTCACGCCATTGATGACTCCTTCGAAGACAAACTTGCCACCCGGGCCCTGCAGGAAGGAGCCTGCTGGGATCGTGATTGTAAACGCCCCCAGCTGGAGTGTTACCGTATCTGTTAGGGGGTGAATACCCGGACTCCCCGCCCCGAGCGTGAAGGTGCTGTTTACCTCAAACGCTCCGGTGCTCGCGGCAACCTCTACTCGTGGGGAGAATGCCGCAAAAGGCACGGACGTGATCGTCTGTATGAACTGACCCAAGGCAAGAGGGAACTGGCCAACGGGCACTGTCGCCACGACGGTATTGGTGACGGTGTCAATCACCGAAACAGTGTTGTCCACGACATTGCCCACGTAGACGTGCGTTCCGTCCGGCATTACCGCGACGCCCGCGGGGCCCTTGCCGACCGGCACCGTCGCCCCCACCGTATTGGTCGCAGTGGCGATCACCGAGACGGTGTTGCTGTCTCGGTTCGCCACGTAGACGGCTGCGCCGTTAGGCGTTACCGCGACGCCGGCAGGGCTCGTGCCGACCGGTACTGTTGGTCCCACAGTATTCGTGGCGGTGTCAATCACAGAGACAGTGCCGGTCCCGAGGCTTGTTACGTAGACGAATGCGCTTTTGGGCGTTACTGCCACGCCGAAGGGGAAACTCGCGACCGGGACCGTCGCCACGACGGTGTTCGTAGCAAGAGCGATCACGGACACAGTCCCGCCCCCTTCGTTTGTCACATAGGCGAACGTCCCATTCGGGGTCACCGCGACGCCGAAGGGGAAACTGCCGACCGGTACCGTCGCCACGACGGTGTTGGTGGCCGTCGCGATCACCGAGACAGTGTTGCTGCTGTCGTTTGCCACGTAGACGTGCGCTCCGTCCGGCGTCACCGCGACGCCCGCGGGGCCCATGCCGACCGGAACCGTTGCGACTACCGTGTTGGTGGCGGTGGCAATGACCGAGACGGCATTACTGCCGAGATTGGTCACGTAGACGTACGCTCCGTTCGGGGTCGCCGCAGCGCCGACGGGCAAGATGCCGACCGTTACCGTCGTCACGATTGTGTTCGTGGCGGTAGCGATGACCGACACGGTGCCGTCGAGTTCGTTGGGAACGTAGGCAAACGATGCTGCGCTCGCTCCTGCCGCGACCGCGAGCACGAGCACACCGGCTAGCCCTGCGGCTAACCTGTCCCTGACCATGGCTGCTCACCTACTTACGGGGGATGCACGGGCCGAGTTGAGGCCACCGTCAGGACTCGCTCTGGAGCGCCTGGCGATGCCGACCGCATGCTATTAAAGGAATGCCCCGCGATGCGGGAAATTAGTCGAGCGATGCTGTTTCTGCAGAGGCTGGCTCGATGGTGCGCCCCCTACGATCTCCCCCGCGCCTCGGTGGTAAATGGTCCACCGACACGATGTGGAGAGACATCACTGCAGGAGACGATCTGGCGGGCTGGGTGCAGTGTATGTCATCCCGTGCTGCGGGACCTCGGTAGAGGCTCCAGCCGGTCAGAGAAGCGTTAGTAGAAGGCTACGTTGGGAAGTTTGTCGTGGATGCGCTGAACGGTATAATCGTGCTGCGGCCCTCCGGAGACAGCGGGTCCTTGAAAGATCATGACGACGTGGCGCGTGAAGTCGTACAAGAGCAATTCTGGAGTCACCCGGCAAGCCCGGTTATTCGGACAGTTCGCATCGTTCAGGTCGACCTCATACCCGGCGATGATCGCGCGGTCGTTTGCTAGCCAGACTGCCTCTTGGAACCCGCACCCAAGATCGCACTGCCCCAGCCACATCGTGCGGTGTGCCGTGAGATCGATGAGCATCACGGCACTATCGGTGCCGATCCCCACGATAGTGCGTTCGTTTCTGGTCACGAAGGAGATGGTGGCGTACGGGTAGAGGGCTCTGGTCGCATCTGGCGAGGTGACGTAGAGCTTGCTCCGCAGCCCCTCGTGCATCTCCCCCAGGACGGTAGAGTCTGGCACCCATTCTTCGGCGACATTTCTTAACAGCGTCATCCGAAAGCGGCGGAGGTCGAAGTCTGGACTGATAGCCGTCCAGGCCGCGATCCATGAGGATAGCCGAGTCTGGAGGACCGGCGCAAGGGCGCCCATCACCGGCGACTCGGCTGTCCCCGTCCCTGTGGCTGCGGCCACACCGGGGATACGGAGGAGCGCGAGGCAGAGGAGCATTCCGATCACGGGACGGGATCTCATAGCATGAGTCTCCTACCGATGGTCATGCCCTGCACAACCCCGACTCTAGTCGAAGAGCGAATTCACGCCTGACGCTTCGCAGGCTGCTCCGACCGCAACCTGCCTGCGGCGTCAGGGGCTCCTGATTGAGTGGGACCGGCGGTCGTTCCTCCACCGCGTCCAGTTCCGAATCCTTCCGCTTTCTTAAGGAGGCACCCCGTCCTCAGGAGCAATGGTATGCCGCAAGCAGGATAAGGGCACCGCGCATCTACCGTCATTCGCCAGAAGCTTCTAAAATTGTGTCATGCGTCTTCCCATCACCCCCCCACTCGAGCCCATGCTGTCCAGTGCGGCAGATGCTCTTCCCGAGGGCGATGGGTGGCTGTTCGAGCCCAAGTGGGACGGTTTTCGCACGCTCGTGTTTCGTGACGGCGAGGAGATTTTGCTCCAGAGCCGCGACGGGAAACCCATGAACCGATACTTCCCAGAACTCCTGGGCCCGCTCGCTGCCGCGCTGCCCCAGCGCTGCGTCGTGGACGGTGAGGTCGTGATCGTCGGAAACCGCGGGCTCGATTTCGAGGCCTTGCTCTTACGCATCCATCCTGCCGCCTCGCGTGTGCAGCTTCTTGCTTCGCAGATACCCGCGTCCTTCGTCGCCTGGGACCTGCTGGCACGGGGTGATGAGGACCTGCGCGACGTAGCGCTCGGCGTGCGGCGGGAACGTCTTGAGGAGCTGCTCGCAAGCGCGCGGGAGCCCGTCCACCTCTCCCCGGCGACTCGCGACCGCGCAGTGGCGGAAGACTGGTTCGATCGCTTCGAGGGTGCTGGACTCGATGGTGTCATGGCCAAGCGTCTAGACGCCCCCTACAAGGCCGGCGAGCGCACAATGATCAAGGTCAAGCACAGGCGCAGCGCCGACTGTGTCGTCGCTGGCTTCCGCTGGCATAAGAACGGGGTGGGGACGAAGGTCGGATCCCTCCTGCTCGGTTTGTACGACGACGAGAACGCGCTCCACCACGTCGGAGTCACTGCCGCATTCCCCGACGCCGTGCGCAGGCAGCTGGTTGTGGAGCTCGCCCCGCTGCGTCAGGATGCGCTCGCAGATCATCCCTGGCGCGACTGGGCTGACGCTCAGGCGGACGCGACGGCGAAAGGACAGCGCCTCCCCGGCGCGTCCAGCCGGTGGAATCGCGGCAAGGATCTCAATTGGGAGCCGTTGCGTCCCACGCGCGTGTGCGAAGTGGCCTACGACCACATGCAAGGAAGCCGGTTCCGGCACGCGGCGCAGTTCGTGCGGTGGCGTCCCGACAAGCGTCCGCAAGACTGCCGGTATGATCAGTTGGAGGTCACGCCGGCCTATGAACTGGAGCGTGTCTTCGGTGCGCGCCCCGCCCCGCGCGCGGTTCGCCAGCGACCCCAGGGGTCGTAGTCAGGATCGGGGGGCTCCTCCGCGGGGCGCTGATCCTCGGGAACGTGGCGAAGGTTGATCCGGACGCGCGTCCAGGTGCTGGAGCGTCCGCGCATCGAATCCACGAGGATGTCGTCGACCTGCAGGAGGGCGGCGGTTTCCGGATACCGTGCCTTCCAGCGCTCGAGGCCCGCCAGGGCATCGTCTTTGTGCTCCGCTTTGGCGACGGTGATAAGCGGCTGTGTCGACTGGCGGCGACCGCTGCCTTTCTCTGCGGGGCGCGCGGCCTTCCGTCGCGACGGGGCGACACGCGGCGGCTCGCCGGTCTGCTTCTTGTAGTGGGGGGGCCACGGCGCATCCCCGAGGCCGGAGGCTTCTTGTGCAGCGGACAAGTGGAGAAGCTTGTGGAGTGAACCTGCGGCGTTATCGATGCCTGCAGCTGCGTCGCCGCGCTGTGCGAACCGCCGTGGAGCCGTCTGTAGTGTAAACGCCGCCGGATCGGAGTCGGCGACCTCGTCCCAGGCGAGCGGCATCGAGACACGCGCGTCCGGCGTCGGGCGCACCGACCAGGGGGATGCTACGGTGCGGTCCTTGGCGTTCTGGTTGTAATCGAGGAACACGCCCCGGCGCTCTTCTTTCCACCACTTGCTGGTCGCGAGTTCAGGCGCGCGCCGCTCCACTTCCCGTGCCAGGGCCAGCGCCGCCCGGCGGACCTGGGCGAAGGTCCACCGTCGCTCGATGCGCACATTAACGTGCATGCCGCGTGTTCCGGACGTCTTGGGCCAGCCCTGCAGCTGGTGTTCGTCCAGCACGTCGCGCACGATCAGGGCCACACGCCGGAGATCATCCCAGCTCACGCCCGGACCAGGGTCGAGATCGATGCGCAATTCGTCGGGATGCTCGAGGTCGTCGGCGCGTACTGGGTGCGGATTCAAGTCAATGCACCCCAGGTTCACGATCCACAACAGCTGCGCTGCGTCGCGCACGACAATCTCTCGCGCCGTCCGACCCGAGGGAAAACGCAGCTCCACCGTCTCGATCCACCCCGGATGCTGCTCGGGCGCTCTCTTTTGGAAGAAGGGTTCGTGTGCAGCGCCATTCACGTAGCGCTTGAGCACGACCGGCCGCCCCGCGATCCCCCGGAGCGCCCCCTCGGCGACTGCGAGATAGTACCTCACCAAATCGAGCTTCGTGTGTCCCGCCTCTGGGAAAAACACCTTGTCTGGGTTGGTGATCACCACCTCGCGACCGGCGGCTTCCACGATGGTCTGCGGCGTCTTCCCCATGAAGCCAGTCTTGCTGATTCACGCGCGGCGTGCAAGGTCCGGCAGGCGGGAGTCGGGAGACGGTCGTGACTATGACCGAGGGCTGGAGCTCAGAGGAGGGCGTGACCGCATGCCCGAACGTGCCGGGCAAGTGTTCTGCCCAATCACCGAGAGGAGAGTGACCATGGAAGCGTCAGGGGGAGACGACTATCAGATTGCATGCGAAGCGGATGCTCAGACCATGGAGGGCATGCGGAAGCTTGCGGTCGTCCGCCTCACGAGACGAGGCGAGGCAACTGAAGAGGTGTTCTCGTTAGTGAGCGACGAAGGCCCGCACCTCGGTGGGGACGGCAGTGCGCCGACCCCCCTCATGTACTTCGTCGCAGGTGTGGCGTTTTGACTGTTGACCCAGCTCTCGCGGTGCGCGAGAGACCTGAAAGTTCCGTTGCAGGAGGCGCGGGGCAAAGTCGTCGCGTACTTCCGACGGACGGGATCTGTTCTGCAAGGCACAGCCCGTGCAGAGTCAGTGGGGTTCGAGATCAAGCTTGCCATTCAGACGGGAGCGGATGTGACTGCCGTGCGGCGAGTTCTGGAGGCCGCGCACGCGACGTGTTACACGGAGAGCTGCCTGCGGGGCGAGGTCCCACTCCGGGTGACCCACGAGCTTAACGGTCGTGCGTTGGACCCCACGCCCGCGCCGTAACGGCCTGCGGTGGTTTTTGCGTCAGCCGCTCCGTGGCAGCGATTGCTCGCGGCGGAGAGGCTCAGGAGACCGCTCCAGATCAGGCGGGAGCAACGCGAGCGTCCAGGTCACGGGGATGTCCTCTGGAGCCCAGCAGACGGTTTCGCTGCACGCCTGAAATGACAGTATGCCTGTCACTTCGAGCATGCCCCCCGCATCATAGACTGGCTTCAACTCTTGCCGGGTACCGAGAGCCACCTCGACGCGGACACGCGTCGGGCGGGTGTAGACGGGAACCCGTTCGTCAAGCGGAGACGTCCAAGTTCCGTCTGGCATCGGGTAGACCGGATCGTCTGTGGTCAGGTACGGCGTTGCTTTGATGCGCAGCGTAAGCGGCCGGTAGTCTGGGCCCGTCCCCGGTGCGTAGACGTGCACACCGGGTTTGGGTTCAACGTCGACCATCAACGCGAATCGGTTCCCCGGATAGACCTCCCGTTGCAGGGTCAGCGCGCGGACGGCGACGTGCTCATGATCGGCCTGCCCGACTGTCTGTAATGGGACCGCTATGCCGTCATCTACGAGAATGGTGGCGAGCGCCCGTCGATGATAGTACCGTTCCTCCATGTACTTGCGCAGCACTCTCCCTGTGCGATCCACAAAGAGGAGCGTAGGATGAGGGATCCCATAATCGCGGGTGCCCGGCTCGATCGTTTCGTTGAAGAGGCCGAAGGACCGGATGATGGAAGAATCGGAGTCTGACAACATCGGATACGTGATCCGGCGGCGGTCCGCAAACTCCCGCAACACATCGACCGAATCGTAACTGATGCTGCAGATCCCGTATCCACGCGTCCGCAGCTGCTCTGTGCGTGTCTCCAGCTCGACGAGCTGGCCCTTACAGTACGGTCACCAGTCTGCGCTACGGACGAAGGCGATCACAGCTCCCGCGGAGCCTGAGATCGTCTCCAACGTCTGCCCGCGCCCGAACTGATCTGGAAGGCGGAACGGTGGGATTGTGTTTCCAACTTTGGGTCCGTACTCTCGTGGCGTCGGATTCACTTTCATCTCCGCATGGTCCTCAGGATCTCAGCAGCTCCTCAAGCTTCGCCGTGTTGAACCCGACGACTGCTTCTCCGTCAATCACTGTCACAGGAGTGGCCTGAAACCCCTTCTCGAGTAGTTCGTTGAGGGCGGCCTCGTCTTTACTGATGTCTTTCTCCACATACGGCACACCCTTCTGGTGAAGGAACTCCTTCACCTTACCGCAGAACAATCAGCCCGGCTGCGAGTAGACGACTACCGACTTGGCCATCGCTCTTACCTCCTCCCTGCTAGTGTACGCCAGACTATTGTAGAGAATCTGTATGCTTGCTTACTGCGCAATATTTCCGGCTCATACCGGAGATGCTGTAAAGCCATGCCTGCGGGGGCGAGCGAGCAACCTAGGGTGGGAAGGCGTCAGTCGGCCGGTTGATGTGTGGCGCGACGTGGACGGGGACGACTGCCATACAGGTCGCACCGTATTCCAGTCAGTGCTGTTCCTCGTCGGGAAGGTCTCCCGTCGCTGTGGCCACCGCGTCAAGGGGCTTGAGATTGACCGCTGCGCTCTTAACGCCCTCTGACAGCGTCGGATGAATACAGACGCAGGCCTGCAGGGGGTCGATTGATCCCGTGTGCATCATGAGGATGCCCTGGGGCAGCAGGTCTGCGCCCAGATGGGCGAGGACGTGCATGCCCAAGACCGCATTAGTGTCTGCATCAACAACGAACTTCGTAAACCCACGTGTTTCGCCCATCGCCTGGGCGCGCCCAACCGCCCGCATCGGATGCTTGCCGATCTTGACCCGGCGTCCTTGAGCCTGAGCTTCCTCAGCGGTCAATCCCACGCTCGCGACCTCAGGATCTGTAAATACCCCGCCCGGAATCCGACTGGTGTCATACTTTCGTGCTTCCCCCCGGAGCGCGTTCCAAACGGCGATTCCCGACGTGTAGACGGCAAAGTGGGTGTGCTGCAACCTCCCCAGGACATCACCGATAGCCCAAACGTTCGGAGCCGTTGTGCGGAGGGTTTCGTCGACTCGAATTCCCTTGTCGGGGTCGCCTTCAATCCCCGCGCGTTCGAGGCCGAGTTCAGCGAGATGATGCGGCCGCCGGCCGGCGGCGACAAGGATCCGGTCAGCCTCGATTCGCTCCTGCTTCCCGGCCACCGTTGCTGTCACGGCCACGCGGCCGCCTGCGAGCTTTTCGACCCTGGTCGGGACGGCGCGGGTGAGGATAGCGATGCCTTCCTCGCGGAGGATCACTTCCAGTTCCCGCGATATCTCTTCGTCTTCCCGTGGGAGCACACGATCCCGGCGCTGGAGGATCGTCATCTGCACGCCGAGCCGGTGGAAGATCTGCCCGAACTCCATGCCCTCCGGTCCGCCGCCGAAGATAACCATGGACGCGGGTAGCGATTCCATGTCCATGACCGACTCGTTGGTGAAGAACCCTGCCTCCTTGAGGCCGGGGATATCGGGAATATTGGGTGCGACGCCGGTCGCGATGATTACCCGCTCCGCTTCAATGATACGATCGCCCACGCCCAGCCTGCCCGGACCGGTGAAGCGGGCCCAGCCCCGAATGAGGTCGATCCGTGGATTCCGTTGGAGGCTGCGCTCGGTACCGGACACAATCGAGTTGACGATCTTGTCTTTGCGCTCCCTGATGCGCGGCCAGTTGATCTCCAATCCTGACACGCCGAACCCAAACTCCGCGCCTCGCTTGGCGGTGTGGATGGCCTTCGCAGACCCTACCAGGGTCTTGGTGGGGATACACCCCACGTTGATTCAGGTACCCCCGAGCCTGCCGCTTTCGATCAGGGCGACCTTCGCCCCCATCGCGGCGGCGCGATTCGCTGCGCCGAGCCCGCCCATTCCGCCGCCGACGACTGCGAGGTTGTATGTTGTCATAGCATCAGTCTCCTGGCTCGTGTGATACGGTGTCGGGAATGCGGATTCCGTCTGCCCGTGTCATACGAAGAACTGGCTCCGTTTACCTTCGTCGAGGAATGCGCACACGCATGGACACATGATCGGCAATCCCCATGAGTCCCAGTTGGTCACCTGCGGAGCGGATCGCCGCTCTGGGCACGTCGAGGTAATCGCGGCGGAACGCCAGCCGGAGGGCGCGGGAAGGGAATCCGAGGGAATTAGGTAGCCAGGTTACCGATGGGGGCAATGCTGCGGACCTCGCGCCGAAAGTTAGCGCTGTCCACCGGGCCAGACAAGGATTGGCATGTTCACAACCACGCCGGGCCGTTTCAGCGTGACCTCGCCCTTGCGCTCTGCCTCCTGAATCTCTTCCACCGACCCCAGCGTCCGCGCTTCCACACGATCCTTCCACGCCACCAGCGTCACCGCCCGCAGCGGCGTGTAGCGGGAATCACCGGGCACAGAGCTGAACACGTCGGGCTGGAACCCGAATGGACCCCCATCTTTCACCCCACCGCTAAAGACATACACGTCAGCCAACAAGTTTTGCGGGATTTGTGCCAGGCTCGGCACCAACAGCACTTTCGGGCCCATCATCATGGTTAGCATCTCCGCCACCTGGCGGTCGGAAGCCTCGGTGTGGATGAACAAAACCTCCTTCCCTCTGTAGAGGCCCTTGACGGGCGGCGCCAGATCCTGCGCCGCGGGCAGACCCGCTCCCCGCGCTGCCATCGACTGAGGCTGCGTCGTCACCGCGTAGAACACAGCGTATCCTGTGAACAACACTGCAAGTGCAACCGCGCCGATCGCCAGATACCGCATCACGGATTCCCCTCTCTTGCGCACCGCAGCAGAGGCCGCGGCCTGCGCCTCGACTCTGTGGCCGGCCTGCCAGACCGCCTCATGAACTCTGGCTTCATTTGCCGTCCGCTCGCTGAATTCGATCGTGACAACCTTACTCTCCAGATCACCAGTTACGTCCTGAACGCCCGGAACCCCGTCTGACCGTGAACTTGACGGACGCGACACACCCGCGCAGCGGATCGGGGGACCTTGAAGACCTTTCCTTCTCAAGATACCTCTACCGAATAGCTTGGGCGGTCGGTGCGTGTTGGACAGCCCGACTACAGCGACCGTCTCGGAAGAATCGAGTATCTTCGTCAACCCTTTTCGTGTCAGCTGCCTAACTCACTCCATAGTGATCGCAGGATTTGTTCCAGCCTGGTGCGGTTGAATCCCACGACGGCCTCTCCATCGAGCCCAATGTACGCTAGATCACAGCGAAGTCTTTCTCGCTCGTGGTGGAGTTGATCCGTATACTCATTCTTGCGGGTGCGGGGGGAATTCCATGCGCGCAACAACGGCGGTCATTGGTGTGTCGGTGGTTGTCGCGCTTAGCGCAATCATAGGGCTCACCGTGTTCCATCCCGGCGTGGTCCACACGCCGTCCGGTGCCGCGTCTCCTCCGTCGCTGCTGCTCGCACCGGATATCGAGATCACCATGTACCAGGGCCAAGGGGAAGTCGGCGGGGAAAAGATCGCGCTCTCTGACCTCTGGGAGAAGAGGCGCCAACCAGTCGTGCTGAATTTTTGGGCGGGACAGTGCCCGCCCTGCCGCGCAGAGATGCCCGATTTTCAGCGGCTCTACGAGCAACCCAACCGTAAGTTCGCCCTGATCGGTGTCGATATCGGTCCGTTCATCGGCCTAGGCTCTCGTGACGACGCGCGGGCGTTGCTGCGGGAGTTCAAGATCACCTACCCGGCTGGTACGACGCTTGACATCAGAACCGTGCGGAACTACGAGATCCTGGGGATGCCAACGACGGTGTTCATCACTGCCGATGGACGGATCTGGCGTAAGCACGCCGGGCTGTTGACGTTCAACCAGATCAAGCCACTTGCCGACGAACTCACCCGGGGATCGTCTTCGCGATGACTTCCTGAGGCTTCCAGACGATGGCCAACGAATCCCGGACTCCCCTACTGCCCGCCCGTCACGCCAGCCCGCTGCAGGTGGCGGCCACGTTGCTCCTGCTGCCTGCTCTGGCTGTGATCGGGTTGCTGGCCCTCGTGATCGCCGTTCGAAATCGCGCGGAAAGCACGGTGGCGAATCTTGCGACGCTGATTCCGCTAGGGTGGGCCTTCGCAGCAGGGATGGTCGCCAGCGTGAACCCGTGCGGCTTCTTCATGTTACCAGCGTATCTTTCGTATCAGCTCGGCGCGCCCGGCGCCCTGGGGTCATCGCGAGCCCGCCACGTGTTGCGAGCGCTGGGTCTTGGCGTGATGGCCACCTCGGGCTTTCTGTTGATTCTTGCCGCCGTGGGCCTGGTGATCGCGTCCGGCGGGCAGTGGCTCATCCGGACCTTTCCCTATGCCGGAGTGACCATCGGCGGCGCCCTCACTCTCCTAGGCGTGTGGATGCTGGGAAGCGGCCGGACCATTGGGCTGCTCGCCAGCAGCCGGGCTTACGTTGTGCCGCACCGCAGTGCGCGAAACGTCTTTCTGTTTGGCATCGCTTACGCCGCGGGGTCGTTGAGCTGCACGTTGCCGGTGTTCCTACTGGTGGTTGGTACGTCGCTCGCCTCCGAGGGGCTGCTGGCATCCTTTAGTCAGTTCATCAGTTTCGGGCTCGGCATGGGGACGATCCTGATGGTCGTCACCATCGGCGCGGTCCTTTTCCAGGACGTGCTAGCAGGGCTCGTGCGTGCGATCATCCCTCACGTCCATCGCCTGAGCGCGCTCTTTCTCATTGGCGCGGGTCTCTACCTCGTCTACTATTGGGTTTGGCTCTCTGGCTCGATCCTCTGAACGACGCGAGCGCCGCAGGGCAAGCGGCGCCCGTAAGGAAAAGGGCTCCGCTGCGGTGCGCAACAGAAGCGGAGCCCTTCTGAAACAGCGAACTTTCCCTACTTCTTCACGTTGACTGTGACTGCAGCCTCTACCGCTGGAGAAAACGGGGCGTGAAGATTGTCCACCAGCAGTACGAAGAACTTGTGCGTCCCCGGCTTGATCCCCGCCAGCGGCACCTCAAACGTGTTCGAGCACCCCATCGCTAGCATCGTTAACATCCCCATCATCGGCCCTTGCGTGGTGTCGACATTCACGTGCCAGTGGCCGGTGCCGTCCACCTTGGGTCGGCCGAGGAGGTCGCAAGAGAGCCGGAAGTTCCGCACATCAAAGACCAGGGAAAACGTCTGTCCCGACACTGTCGCCCCATTCTTCGGCGACAGGATGCTGACGCTAGGTTTGCCAAGGTTCAGACCCGTCACCGGCGGCCGCGGACGGGCGGGCTGATAATCGAACGTGGCCATGACCTCGGCCTTCTCCAGTTCCTCATGGTCATTCTGGGCCGGTACGGCGGCCAGGATGTGTTTGCCAGGTTTGACATTTTGCAGGACGAGCGTGGAGACAGGATCGCAGATCATGTTAACAAGTCCCTTGTCCAGCACCAAATGCCAGTGACCTGTACCGGCTTTGTTCGGCGTGCCGGACAGCGCACAGTCCAACGTCCAGTTGCGGATCTGCAAGATCACCGGCACCGCGTTGGCCGTCACTACCTCACCATCCTTGGGCGAGACGATGGTGATCTGAGGTTCAACTCCCTGGGCCCGGACCCCGTGGGACCCGCCCCCCGCCCACAGGCTGAGGACAACAATCACTATCAGCGGGAGCACCACCCGGCCAATCCCCAGCAAACGCCAGAACACGCGCATCTTTGCACCTCCCGGCGAGAAAAAATTGGAGAGAGCGGCTAAGAACTTCCTCAAATACATAGCTTACTGACGGCGAAACGTCAGTGCTGTGGCCTGGCTTACACTACTCCCCTAAGGGCTCAGAACTGATAGATCCGCGTCTTTGGTTTGAACACCGCCCAGGAGAACCAGAAGTGGTTGCCGCTGACGACCGGGGTCAGGCGTTTGCCTGCCAGTGGCCCTGCCATGGCCACTCCCAGGATGTTCCAGGTGCTCCCGGTCTGCGTGTCGGTGAACTGGGCGCTGCTTGTTTTGAACGTCAGGACCTTTCCTTCCAGCATGCGTTCAAAGACGCCGGCGGTCCCCACGTCGCGCGAATCTGAGATACTGCCGCTGTCGAGCGCAGAGGTGACGCCTTTCGTGAACAGCACTACGATGGGTCTGCCGCCGGCGGTATCGTTGACCACACGGACCTTTTCCATCACGCCGAACGGATATGCGACATCTTCGCCGTTCAGCGAGAGTGTGA
>MNEU01000073.1 GCA_001917855.1 Armatimonadetes bacterium 13_1_40CM_64_14
CTACGCGCTGGGAGTGCATGCCAAGATCCGATCAACGCACAACACGTATTTCACCTTCCCCGTGATTTTCCTGATGCTGAGCCCGCACATCCCGATCCTCTATGCGGCTCATCCCGCCTGGATCACTGTGGGACTCATTGGGGTGCTCGGGGCCGGCGCCCGCCATCTCATGCTGGTCGGGTGGCGAAGGGCAAAAGCCATCGCGGTGGCGGCCTCCGCCGCACTGCTGGCTCTTGTCTATCTCACCGCCCAACCCGTCCTCTCCTCCCGCGTCGGATCGTCTCCAGCGGTCGCCGCGGTGCCTGCATTTACCGACGTCCGGGCGATCATCGTCCAACGCTGCGGTGTCTGCCATTCGGAGGAGCCGGTCCAACCGGGTTTCATGGCCCCGCCAGCTAACGTGCGGATGGATACGCCGCAGCAGATCCGGCTGCTGGCTCCCCGGATCCGGGCCCGGGCCATCGAGCAGAAGACGATGCCCCCCGGCAACGTGACTGGCATGCATGACGACGAGCGGGCGCTGCTGCGCCGCTGGCTGGACGCGGGCGCGCCGCTGAAATAACACTCCCGCGCATTACATGGAGGGAAATGCGATGGAACTGAAGGTCATCGACATCATCAAACCTGATGACGTCAATGTGGTCATCGGGCAGAGCCACTTCATCAAAACGGTGGAGGATGTCCACGAAGCGCTCGTCACTGCAGTTCCGGGCATCAAGTTCGGCTTCGCCTTCTGCGAGGCGTCCGGCAAGCGGCTCGTCCGCTGGACGGGCACCGACCCGACAATGATCGCTCTCGCCCGAGGCCATGCGGTCACGATCGGGGCGGGGCATTGTTTTGCGCTGGCGTTGGCGGCGGGCTACTTCCCGATCAACGTCTTGCCGGTGCTGCGCGCCGTCCCGGAGATTGTCGGCTTCTACTGCGCGACGGCGAATCCGCTGCAGGTGGTCGTCGCTGACACCGAGCGCGGCCGTGCGATCCTGGGGGTGATCGACGGCGGGACGCCGTTGGGGACCGAACAGGACGAAGACATCGCCTGGCGCAAAGGGCTCCTCCGCAAGATCGGCTACAAGCTTTGACTCGGGCTGCGGGAGGCGACGGGCAGGCGGATCCGAATGGTGGTGCCCCGCCCGACCTCGCTTTGGGCTAGAATCTCCCCACCGTGGGCGATCACGAGATTTCGTGCAATCGTGAGACCCAACCCGCTACCGTGCGAGTCCTTGCTCTTATAGAAACGATCGAAGATGTGCGGCAGATCCTCGGGCGCAATTCCGGGCCCGGTATCGTGAACGTCGACCGCTAATCTCCGCTTCCCCTCGGAGGCCTCCGTGTAACAGTGCACGCGTACTTCCCCGCCTGCGGGCGCGAAGCCCAGCGCGTTGACGATTACGTTGTCCAAGACCTGGCGGATACGGACGGGGTCCACGTCAACTGTCGGTAGGTCTGCGGGAATGTCCGCGACCAGCGTCAGGCCGGCGCTCGCAGCCTGCCCCTGGAAAGAGGCCACGGTCTCTGTCGCCAGCACGCCCAGATCGGTCTGTTCGCGCTGCAGTTTGAGGGCACCCGATTCTGCCAGGGCCAAGGTGCGCAAGTCATCGACCAGGCGGACCAGCAGGCGCGTCTCCTCCAGGATCACCGTGAGGTGCGGATCGTCACGGGGGTAGACGCCGTCCAGCAGCCCTTCGAGGTTCCCCTGAATCACCGCTAATGGCGTGCGCAGGTCGTGCGAGATCTCTGCCAGCAGACTCCGCCGTCGTTCATCGGTTGCCTGCAGGCGATCCGCCATCGTGTTGAACGCGTCGCTGAGGGCCCGCACCTCCGCAGGCCCGCGCGAGGCGACACGCACGGAGTAATCACCGTCCGCCACGCGTTGGGCGGCATCCATCACATCGCCGATCGGCAGCACCGCGCGTCGGAATGTCCGTCCCGCGGCGATCCCCACGGCGAGGACGACGAGCCACACAATCGCGCCGACGCGGAAGAATCCCCCGTGGGGAGGACCACCGGTGAGGCGGGATGCGACCCAAAACGCGATCGTGAAAACGAGCACCATCACGACAATCAGAAATCCCAAAAACGCCCCAATGCGCCAGAGGAAGCGGCCGCGCATGCCACCCCTCCCCCAGGCGGCGCGCCAATAGGGGGGTCCCGGCGGGGGCCAGGGCTCGCCCTCCGGCCACCACGGCGGCCGATGGGACCCGTGCATGCGTCTCATCCACGTCATTCGTCCGTGATGCGGTACCCGACCCCGTAGACGGTCTGGATATACTGGGGCTTGTGAGGATTCGGCTCGACTTTCCGGCGGATGTTCTTGATGTGCGCGTCGATCGCGCGCTCGTAGGATTCGAACGCGACGCCATGCAGACGATCCAGCAACTGCCCTCGCGTCAAAATCCGGCCGGGCTGCTGCGCCAGCGCGGCCAGAATCTGGAACTCCGTGGGGGTTAGGGGCACCACTCTGGGCCCAATGGTCACCCGCATCCGCGGCAAATCGAGCGTCAGATCCTTTACGCGGATCGTCTCCGCCCCCCCACGCGCCGGGTCTGACCGGCGCAGGACCGCGCGCACACGGGCGACAAGCTCCTTGGGGCTAAACGGCTTGCTGATGTAATCGTCCGCACCCAGTTCCAGACCGATCAACTTGTCGGTTTCGTCCGTGCGGGCGGTGAGCATGATGATGGGGACCTGGGAGGTCTTCCGCAACGTCCGCGCCACATCCAGCCCGTCTACTTTCGGCAGCTTCAGGTCCAAGACGATGAGTTGGGGCTTCGCCGTCCGCGCGGCGCTCAGCGCGGCCTCTCCATCGCTGGCACTGACCACGGTGAAGCCCGCCCGCTCCAGATAGTCGCGCGCGATCTGCACGATCTTCGGTTCATCATCGACGACGAGGATGGTTGGCATCGTCCGCTAGCGCAGCGCGCGCCCTCATCTCTTAGACGGGGAGGGCGGCGTGGACCGACACGGCATCGATCCGACCACCCTCCCTCCCGCGCCTCAAACGGTCCCGGTTGGCTGCTTTCCCTCGTGTGCCCGGCGATGCCATTCTTCAAACTCCGCAGGCGCCCCTCTCCCGCAGTGGCGGTAGCCGCCCCACGAGTGCCAGAACAGCCCCCGCAACAGACCGAAGAAGAGGAAGATGAACAGCAGCGGGAACAGGAACCCGAAGAACCCGAACCCAAACGGATGGTGCCAGTATGGACCGTAGTACGGACCGTACGGGTACGGGCCGCCACCTGGCGGTGTGACCGTCTGGCCGCTCTGCGCCACTCCTTGTGCGACGCCGGCGTTGTAGGCGAGACCCGCCGCTCCCGCGACCAGCACTACCAACAGTAGAATCCCGACAAGACCTCGTGGACCCATGGTCAGTCCTCCTTTTTGACTCTTCCGTCGATCCCATTGTCGACATCAAAGGTGAACCCACTGTGAAGACACCAAGGAGACACAATGAACCGACCGCGTGGCGTTACAGGGCTATGGCGTACGGGGCAAGGGCGTGGTGATCAGACCGGTGCCAAAATCCAGCCGGGCGGCGCGCAGGTAGGCAAACGCTGTCTCCGCGATCTGGGCGGCATCCGTGGACGATAGAGGCAGCCGGTTGCCGGACCGCCCCGTCGCGTGCCCCTCCCGGTAGAACACCGTGGTGGTCAACGTGGTGAGGACCGGGGACAGCTGGACCTGCAACACCCCCTGCCCCCAGGTAATCATCCAGTGGCGTCCCCCGACCTCCCTCGTCAGGACTTCCGTCGCCACCTCCGTCATCGGCTGTTGGACTTCATAGAGTTGCCGCGGATCCCCCACGGGAACAAGGGCGATGCTGTCCACCGCAGCGAGGCGGACGCGGACCCGCGCATCCTGAGATGGCCGGAACTGGGCCAGCCCTAGCCGGCGTCTGGTTTGAGCGCGCAAATCGGTCAGGGCGCGAAACCGTCGCTCGATCTCCTCCGCAGGCAAGTCCGCAGGGATGAGGCGGTCTGGACGCCGCCACGCGGCCACGACCCGGACGCCGTCAGAGTTCATCACTAGCGGCAGAGGCTCTCCCCGCAGATGGATCTCCGCCTCGACCGGCTCGCCGTCCAGGATTGTGAGGACACGTCCACTCATGATCTCCTGTTCCGTGACGGCGGACAGGCTCAGTTCCTCTTCGTCAAGGAATCTGAACGCATACTCGACGGCGTATCCGTAGTCGGCGAGTAACCGATTGGACGTGATGTGCAGCGACCAGACGCTGGCGCGCTCGAACCGCAGAACAGAAACCGTGGTCCTCCCACCGTGCCGGGCATCACCTTGGATGGCTCCCGCCGTCGCCGGGATGACCTGCCCAACGACAAGCGCGACAATCAAGAGCGCACGAGACCGCATCGTGGCCCGCCAGCCCGCGATCTCTCTACCCCGCGGTCGCGCCATGAGACCCCCCTAGTTCTGCAGTTTGAGGAAAAGGAGGCATCCGTGCCCTCCAAGCGACGGGCCTGAAACGCACACCCACGAGGAAGAAGCTCGCATGACGCCCTCAGCGGGCGCCGGGAACGATAGCCGGAACTGGTGGCCGACGCGGAATGGGACCCACCCAGCGCAGCACGGTGACCCCGCCGCCGTTCCCGTCCGTCATGTAGATCAGCGCCGAGTCGGGATCCTGGTACGCCTCCCGGACTTGGCGATTGGGAAATCGGCCCGGGTATCGGGGTGATAGATAGTACCCCACCTCGCGGGGCAGGAAGGGATCAGAAATATCCCACACCCGGAGCCCCTGCTCAATCCACGCCGTATAGAGAAGACTGGCGGAGCGAAAATCAAACCACGGATGGTGAATGTATCCCCCATTGGAAGGACACCGGAACTGGCCAGTGGCGTAGTCAAAGTTGTCGGTCACATGGGGTATCCGGAGGGTGGAAATCACCTGGGGATTACCAAGATCGGAAATGTCCACAATGCGGCCGAACCCCGGCGGGCAGGCAATTATCTCGTCTGTGACGACCACCAACGTGGGGTACTTATCGGCGTCCACGATCACGGGCGCCGTGGTGTGTGTCGCGCCGAGGCTGCCACCGTGGAAGGGAGGCACATAGTCGAAACGCGAAATGATGCGCGGCTCGGTGCGATCGCGCACGTCCACGATGACCATACCTGCATCTCTCCAGGCGACATAGAGCCTGTCCTTGTGCAAGTTCACTTCATGACACCATACGTGCTGCGGGGTCCCGTCAAGGTTTCTCTGATCCCGCGGCTCATACTCCTCTCCGACATGCTGCCCTTGAATGTGGACGGTGCTAACCACACCGGGGTGCCCTGGGTCGCCGTAGTCAATGATCGCGAGTTCTTGGTCCCCGGGTTTGGTGAGCCCCAGCCGTGCGCACGCGTAGACATACCGGTCGTCAATCTCAAACCCATGTGTCGCCCCGTTGGGGAGCGTGAGGAAAAACGCGAGCAGCCGGGGAGTCCGCGGTTCAGAGACATCGTAGAAAGCGACTCCAGCTTGGGGGACCAGGCCTCCCGTAGGCTGGCTCGGGTTCGCCTGATTGGCATCCATCCCGACGACCAGGATCTTCCGTCGTGCGTTCAGGCGGAGGTAGTTGCATCGAGTCCCGGGATTGCAGGGGATGAAGCTGAGAAACTTCATCTCGGCCGGATTGCTGACATCTGCAATTAGGACTCCGAAGCAGGTGGGGGGCGCGTCGTACCCGGCAAAATATCCGATGCCTTTCTCGACCCGGAGCGAGTTGAACCCGCATCCCATCCCGCGGTCGCGCGCCGACGAGACGACCCAATCACCCTTAAAGTAGCTGTGCCCGACGATCTCAAAGTTGTTGCTTCGGGAGTATTTCTTCGTCTCGTCCAGGGTCAGGTCGAACGCTTTTTGGGCCGGCAGCGAGGGAGGCTCAGGGACGTGCACCCCAGCCCCCTGGCCGTACGCGACGATGGTACTCACGACCAGCACGAGTGCCGCAACCGTTGCGGTTATGCGAAAGCTCTCACGCCTCACGGTGCTCCCCCCCACGGCCTGTCAACGGGTATGGCCGCTCCTCTGACCGGGAGCAGCCTCCCGGCCAGTCAAGTGCCTCTCCGTGGAATATTTGCCGCCCTTTCTCTTCCACGGAATGAAGTTCCTGCGACAATCACCCCTGCAGGATTATCGCGCAGGGCAGAGCTTCAACAGGCGACCGCCGGCATGAGATTCATCCCGGTGATTATGACTGGTCCAGCCTTTCTCATCTTGGCGAGCATACCGACCCGCAGACGCGCCAAGCACGGTGTCCGGCCCGCTGAATTCCCTCTGCCGCCCGGACTCGCCAAGAGGCCCTCCTAGTCTTGCAGTTTGAGGAGCAACCCGCGGCGGCGCGCCAACGAAAACATGAAGGCGAAGAACGCGAAGGCCCCCAGCAGGTAAATCGCATCCAAGCCAAACGCCCAGACCAGCTGCGGCGATGGGAGAGGCTGTCCCGCGAGCACGGCGCGCATGCCCTCGAAGATGTGCGGCAGCGGGAAGATCAACAACACCGGCCTGAGCCACGGGGGGTAGACGGAGACGGGAAAGAACACGGCCCCAAACGGCTGAAACAAAAACGCCAAGCTCCAGGCCAGCGTTTCCGCGCTTTGACCATAGCGCAGGATGACGGCCGTGATCGCGGTGCCGACCGCCCAGGCGAACACGATGAGGCTGGTCACCAAAGGCACTAGACTGATCCCTAACACGAAGATGTTGAACTGGTACAGGACAAAGGCGACGGCGGCCATCAACGTGGCGGTGATCGAGATCTTGATCATTCCCCACAGCATCATCGCGACGACAAACTCTGCTAGGGTGACGGGGGTGACGAAGATGTTGATCAGATTGCGCGTCCACAGTTCGGTGAGAAACGACACCGAGATCGCCTGCTGGACCCGGAAGAACAGATCCCATAGAATGAGGGCCCCCAGCAATACCCCCGCCAACAGCGGCACACGGCCCTCTGTCCCCAAGTACAGCGAGAGGAATCCGTAGAAAAACAGATCCAGCAGCGGCCAGTAGAACAGGTCGGTAATGCGCGCAAAGCTGCGGCGCATCAGAAACAGCTGCCGCAGATTGAGCGCCCAGATCCGCCCCCAGCTCACGACAACCCCTGGTGTCCTGACCGCGCCAGCGCGACGAAAAACTCCTCGAGGTCCTTCTTCCCGTACTGTTGCACCACCTCGCGCGCTGCCCCGTCGGCGACGATCCGGCCGTCGTGCAAAAACACAATGCGGGTGGAGAGCCGCTCGACCTCGCGCATGTTGTGCGACGTGTAGAAGATCGTGATCCCGCGCTCTTCCTTCAGCCGCACCAGCAGAGAGCGCACCGTGTCCGCCGCCGCCGGGTCTAACGCAGCGGTCGGTTCGTCTAAGAAGAGAATCTCGGGATCGTTAAGGAGGGCCTTGATCAGGTTCACACGGGCCATCTCCCCCGATGACAGCAACCCCGTCCGCCGCGTCCACAAGTGCGCCACTTCGAACAGGTCCGCCAACGAGCGCAGACGGGTCCGACGATCCACCACGCCATACAGTCGCGCAAACACCTCCAGGTTCTCGTCGACTGTGAGGTCGTAGGGCAGCGCGACGTAGGGGGAGGAGAAGTTCACCCGGCTCAGCACCGCCTGGCGCTCCTGCGGCATCGCCCGTCCGAGGACCCGGATGCGTCCCCGGGTGGGTTCAATCAGACCGAGGAGGATCGCGATCGTGGTGGTTTTGCCGGCTCCGTTGGGCCCGAGAAAGGCCACGATCTCCCCCGCGCCCACGCGAAAGGAGATGTCATCGATCGCCGTCGTCGTGCCAAACGTCTTGGTGAGGTTCTGGACTTCGATCGCGTCGGAGGTCACAGCGTCTTGGCCTCGCCCGAGGGGAGACCGCGCCGCCGCGCCAACAACTGCGCGAAATCCGCTTCGGCGGCCTGATGGCCGACGTCGCGGCGGACCCGCTCCGAGAGGTACCACTTGTGTTCCAAGAGCTGACTGTACAGCTCGGCAGGGGGCGTCATTGGATCGGCGAGCGGCTGGAGCCGGGCCATTGCGGGTTGGTAGACCTCGGTGAGCCAGCGGTACGCCGAGGCGCTGAGGGCGACACTGCGATTGGCCCGCTGCGCAAGGGTAGCCTGCAGCTCGCGAATCTCGTTGACCATTTGGCGGGCCTGCGATTCCTCGGCCTCAATTCCTGTCAGACCCTGCAGCAGGTCTCGGTGGAAGCTGCGGTCGGCCACGAAGGTCCGCAGTCGCAACTGCTGGCCCCCTTGCGCGGCGGCCAGTTCGACTTCCTCCACGGAAAACCCCAGGTCGTTCAGGACGCGGATGCGCTCCTGGATGCGGTATTGCTCAGATGGCGCGATGACCTCCACGCGCGTCACCTCGTCCCACAAGCCCTCATACCGCCGCCGGATCTCGGGGCCCACCTCCTCGACGGCGTAGTCGGGGGGGAGCGCCTGAACCGCCACCAAATCCATCAAGGCGCCGGCGACATTCTCTTCCATAATCGCGAGATCGTGCTCCCGCAGCCCTCGGGCGACCTGCGGATGCACTTCGGAGGTCTCCGCGTCCACCAGATACGCTTGCAGCGTCCCGGCGTCGCGGCGAAACAGCGTGTTGGACAGCGAACAATCCCCCCAGTAGACTCCGCCGAGGTGGAGCTGCACGAGCAGCCCGGCGAGCGCGTCGAGGAGGTGACGGCGGTACCGTTCCAGGTCTGGCTGCATGAACAAGTGATGGTAGGGCAGAGAGTAATCCAGGTACCGCGTGATGAGCACGCCCGCCTCCTCCCCGCGATGGCGGGCGCGCACGTAGCCGACCGGGCTCACCGCGGGCAGCCGGAGGTCTGCCATGCGCCTGAGAAGGCCATATTCCTTCGCGGCGATCTCCGGCGGGAGTTCTTTGAGCGCGTACAGGACGCCTGCGTAACTGACGAAGAGGACGGGGTGACGCGACGGACCGCTGGGGAGATGTTCCAGCCGGGCCGTCCGCCCTTCCCACTCCGCGAGCGGCACATTCCACGGGAGATCGAGAAAATCGGGGTGCCCCGGCCGCAGGGCTGAGCCGACGAGCCCATCGGCGGGATCGGTCGCACCGGCCACGGGCGTCGGGTCTACCGTCCAGATCCTCCCAAGCGCGCTGGGACCAGTCCTCTGCGTTTGATCGCCAGGAGGAGGATGACAGAAAGCGCGGTGTTGATGACACTGGCCAGCGCATTAAACGGAATGATGACAGGCCAGACCAAGGCCACCACTTTCTCAGGCGGCATCCCGAACTGCCAGTTGAGGAGGAGGAAGTTCGCGGGAATCATCACCAGGATGCGGGCCACGGCACCCAGCCCACACGATGCGACAAACCACGCGGCCGAGGCCTGCGGCCGTCGTTGGTACACCCACCCGGCCACCCCGACGAAGGTCGCGACCGCGATGAGGTCCCCCAGCGGGCCAAAGAGAGACCGTGCCCGCAAGAACAGGTAGAGCACATCTTTCAACACGACAACCGCGACGCCCGGAAGAGGTCCGGCGACCGATGACATCAAGAGCGCGACGACATCGCTAGGATTGTACCGGAGATACGGAGCGGCCGGCAGCACAGGCACCTGCACGGCGACCATCAAGATAAATGCCGCCGCGGCCATGACACCAATGAGAACCAGCGGCCGTGTGTCTCGCATCTGCCTGCTACCTCCCCACGCGTCCGGACGCGGACGACCCCACGCGACTCAACAGATCCGTCATTCGGGCCACACGCACCATGGCGCGAACATCATGCACCCGAATCATATCGGCGCCCTGCACGATCGACACGACCACCGCGGCGGCCGTTCCTTCGACACGATCGTGCACCGACAGCCCACCCAAGAGACGACCGATCGTCCCCTTGCGGGAGGGGCCGATGACGATGGGCTGCCCGAGCACTCGCAGGGCGCCTAAATGTCTGAGGACGTCCAGGTTCTGCTCCACCGTTTTGCCGAACCCAAAACCAGGATCGACCAAAATGGACTCCCGGGGGATGCCAGCAGCAACGGCGAACTCGATGCGGTCGCGGAGAAACTCTATCACCTCGACCATCACATCGCCAGTGCTCGCAGAGGGGGCCACCGTCCCTCCATACCCATGCATCAGCACCACCGGGGCCCGGTGCGCGGCGACGACTGTGGCCATCGCGGGATCGGTCCGGAGTGCACTGACGTCATTGATCATCGCGGCCCCGGAGGCTAGCCCCCTGCGCGCCACCTCGGCTTTCTGTGTATCGATCGAGACCACTGCCCCGAGGTCACGCAACAGCGCCTGCACCACGGGGACGACCCGGCGCAGTTCCTCTTCCACCGGCACCGGGTCCGCCCCCGGCCGTGTGGACTCCCCGCCGACATCGATGACATCCGCCCCCTCGGCGAGCATCTGCCGGGCGCGGTTCACAGCCTCGGACACGTCCAGGACCCCGTCGCCGGAAAATGAGTCCGGGGTGACGTTCAAGACGCCCATGATGAATGTCCGCTGCCCCCATTCGAGGGTCAGCGCGCCAAGCCGTAGAGTGTGTCCGCTCGTCCTCACGAAACGCTCACCAGTAGATCCAGCTTGGCAAATTCGGGGGAATTTTCAACCTCGCAGGCGCGGCGTGAACCTATGGAGATACGGGAGACTTGCGGTAATGTTGGGGGGCTGGGGGGAAAATCTTGAAGATCTCCATCGGACCGCCCACAGCTTCGTATACGTGCCCCCGGGTCGCGGCGGTGGCAATCACGAGGAACTCCGCTCCGGCGCGGATGCGCGCTCCATTGATCCGCCCGCGGCCGCGCCAGACCAGGGCCAGATAGGGACCGTCTTCGTGACTCTCGACTCTCGTGTGCACGACCAGCCGCTTCCCGCTGAACTTGCGGAACCGGGGAGGAAAGATCCACTCTTCTTCTCCGCCGCGCGGCTGTCTCCCGCGCACAGGCTCTGGAGTCAGCGCACAGCGCCTCAGGAGGGTCGGGTCACACGCGGTCGTGTAATCAATGAACGCAAGGGCATCGCGGAGGGAGGCAAACCCCGGGTGCATCTCCCGCTCGGACAGGACGCGTCCCGCCGATACGTGTTCCAACAGCGTCGAGACATCGGAGGGCTGCTGCACCTCCAGCGTCAACGCAGTTCCCGGCCGGTGCGGAACCCCGGCCGGCACGAAGAAACCCGCCCCGATCTTCTGGTGGATGACCGGAGATAATTCCAAGACGCGTCCGCCGCCATCGGCGATCGCGTCCGCGAGGTCCCGCGGCGTGGTCCCCGGCAGTAAACCCACGTGCGTATAGGGGATCGGACCTCTGGGCGAGTCGAGGAAATAATAGGCCTCGTCCTTCCCAAACCGCTGCCCGCCGAACCGGCGGGGATGCTTCCACACATCAACATCCCGTGCGTGAAAGTGAAAACCGATCGTCTGGCCAGGATCTAAGATCTTGACGAGCACGGGGAAGTCAGGCCCGTAGGCGGCGTAGTGGCGCGATCCTAGGATCTCCCTCCCGCGCAGTTGCAACGCGACCGGGAGGGGAAGGTCCAGTCCTGGCACATCGAGACGACTGATGCCTTCGTCCGCGATGCGCTGGGGGTTTCTCGCAGGCACGGTGGATCCGATCCATCGCTCGGGCCGCCACATCCGCCAGCGGGCAATGTAGGTGCCCCCCGGCCGGTGCGCGATCGGAAGCCGACCTCCATCCGGGTAAAGGCGGCGGACATAGGTTGGACGCAGCGGAAGGAATCCGCCTGCCAGCAGCCGATCCAGCGCCTGTTCCAGTCGCATTTCTACGCTACCATCTCGCCGACCGCCGCCCGAGTGGCCACTTTGGATGTGCACCAGCCTTCTCGCCCCATCTGCCTCCACTTGCGATCGACATGGCCTAGGACGGCTTCCAGGCCACAACTACTTCGAGGATCTGCTCTTCAGTGAAGGTGCCGGTGGCGTCCAAGTTCAGCAGCCTATGCCTCAACTCATCCTCGAACGAGCCCACGCGTGCGCCGAACAGACGGCGAGATGCGAACGACGTGGAGTACAGGTACCCGAGGATCTGATCGATGCTCCACTCGATCGGCTGGACCACGAAATGCGTCTGCGGACCGACAAAACCGTGGTTCATGAGGAGCTCCGCGTAGGACCCGGTACTCTGGGGAAATTCCCCTCGACCCGCCCGCCGCGCCTCCCCCAGATACCGCTGTATCACCCGCACGGCCGCCGATTGCCACGCCGCACGTCCGGTCCACAAACTGCCTCCACTAAACACAGCCACTCCGCCGCCGGGCTCGAGCAGTTCATGTACGCGGGTCAGGACTCTAGGCTTGTCCATCCAGTGCAGCGCAGTCCCCACGGTAGTGATACGGAACGCTGCCGGGCGTCCGCTAAACTCCTCAGCCGCTGCGTGTTCCCAGCGGATGTTGCCCGCCCCCGCAGATCTGGCTCGGGCCTCTCCTTCGACGATCATCTCCGCGTCGGGCTCGACGGCGACCACCTGCTCGACATGCGTTGACAGAGGCACCGCTACCTCACCTGTGCCTGCCCCGAGGTCGAGCAGGCATCCCCTACCGTCGAGGGCGAAGGTGCGGATCAGGAGCGCGAAGACCTCCGCGGGGTACGGTAGGCGATAGCGGGCGTAGTACCAGGCTGTGCCGAGGAACAGCGCAGGGTCGTAGGACGTCATTGCCTCATCATCGCGACAGACTATAAGCGATCACTTTCGGGGTGAACCGACAGGGGTTTGATTGATCTCGACCCTCGAGAGACTGAGCCCGTAGGCAATCCTACCGCGGTCAGTAGCGCTCCAACCGCCAGCACCCCGGCTACAAGCGGCACCCGCCAGAACGCATCGTACAGCGCGTGTCCGCCCAGGACCAGCGAGGGACCAAGGAGGGCCCCCATCAGCCCGGCGCCGATCGCGCCGCCGAAATTCCGTGCGAACTGGATCAGACTCGTCACAATCCCCAACTCTTCTCGCGGCGATTCCTCCTGCGCACTCACGATCAGGGCAAGCATGAGCATCCCCATCCCGAACCCGGTCACAAAGAGCAGCGCCCCCAGAACCCACAGACGTGCGCCGACGAAAACCGTCCACAGACCAAACCCCACGATCATCCCCACCGCCCCGGCCACGGAGAGCGACCGGGGTCCTCGGTACGGGAGCGCGCGAGCCGAGAGGATGCTACCGACCGTCCATCCCACGCTCATGGGGGCGAGGAGAATGCCGGCTTCGGTGGCCGTCCCACCCCGGGCCGCCTGGCCAAACAGCGGAACGAAGGTCGCACACCCAAAAAAGGCCATGCCCGCCACCAGATTACCGATAAATGCTCTCCCGATCAGCGGGTGGCGCACCGTATCCAAGGGAATTAGCGGACTGCTCCGTCGTCTTTCAAACGCGCCAAATCCCACGAGTGCTACGATCCCGGCAGCGAGGAGAGCGGGGCCATGGATCTGCATCGCGTAGACGAAGAGCCCAGCTCCCAGTGCGAACAGGACGGCACTGAAAACCGGCAGAGATGGTCTCACCGCTCGCGGCAAATCGGCATAGGTCCGCCCTACGAGAGCCATCGCCGCGAGCCCAAAAGGGATGTTTAAGTAGAAGACCCACCGCCACGAAGTGTGGTCCACGATCAGCCCTCCTACGATCGGGCCGACCAAGCCCGAGACCCCCCAGACCCCAGATAGAAATCCCTGGATCCGCGAACGCTCTTGCAGCGAGTACAGTTCGCCCACGAGCGTAAACGTGACCGCCAGGAGACCTCCCGCCCCCAACCCCTGCACCATTCGTGCGCCAATCAGAAACGCCATGGAATGGGACGCGCCGCTCAGGCCCGATCCGAGCAAGAAGACGACCGAGGAGGCCAAGTAGAGCCTCCGGCGACCGAACAAATCCGAGGCCCGGCCCCACACCGGGCCGCTCACGGTCGCCAGGAGCAGATAGAACGCAAAGGGAAGGCTGTAGAGGTGCTCGCCGCCCAAATCCGCGATCACGCGCGGCATCGCCGTGGCGACGACAGTCGTCTCGATCGCCGCGAGGAACAACCCGAGCACCAGGCCCAGCAGGATCCAGGCGCGGGTCTCGACCTGAGCCACCTTCTCCCTCACGCGCGTTGACGGGACTCCCGGATGGCAGCCCGCTCCATGAAGCGGAGAGTGTCGTCCCGCGTGCCGACCCCGGTCGTTCCGCCGACGGCCGTTACGCACATCGCTCCGACCGCATTGGCGAACGCTGCCACGCGGTCCATCGTCCACCCGGCAAGAATGCCCGTCAAGAAGCCGCCGCAGTACGCGTCGCCGGCGCCGGTCGTATCGACGACTTCCACCACATACGCGGGCACGTGTTGTCGCCACGCGGGGCTGTCCACATAAGCGCCCGCGTCGCCCATCTTGACGGCCACGGTTCCGGTCCCACGGCTGCGTAACGCAGAAGCGATTTGGACGGGGTCGCGTACGCCCGTCACCTGACTCAGCTCATCCTGATTTCCGAACAGGAAATCGAGGTGCGGCAGACATGGGGCCAGTAAGGCCATCCAGCGACCCTGCGCGTCCCAGGACATATCCAGACTCGTACGGCAACCCTGCTGCCGGGCGCGGCGCAGGAGCGCCGCCGCCGGCTCCCCGTCCACTCCGGGGAGGACGAAATATCCCCCTAAGTGGAAGATCCGGCTATTGCTGAGAAGTTCGTCGGGAATGTCCTGCGCCTGCAGGCTGCCGTTCGCCCCCACAAGATGGAGGAACGATCGGTCCCCGGACCCCGCGACCGCGACGACTGTCGCAGACGTCGGTACATCGGCCTCTCGCCGGACGTGCGGCTGCACGCCGTGGTCAACGAGCGCCTGCACAAGAAAGTCGCCGAAGACGTCAGTGCCCACGCGCCCCACGGCGGCCGTTTGCACGCCGAGTTTGGCCAGCGTCACTGCGGTCGTATGGGCCAAGCCGCCTGAATGTAGCGCAATGGAGTGCACGAGGCTCAGGCGACCGCGATCGGGCCACATGTCCACGGGGCGGACGATGACATCGGCCACCAGTACTCCCGCACATGTCACATCAGGCATCGTCTAGGGCCCTCAGCGCAGGCGTCCCGCGGCGGTAACGCCAACCAGGGAGATCAACGCGCGGGTCTGGGCGGCATCGATCGTCCCCGGCAACAGCGTGGTCACATCGCATGCGGCGGCGGCCACGCCTGACCGCGCCGCATCGAGCGTGGACTGTCCGCGGAGCAGCCCCACAACCAAGCCCGCGGTGAGGCTATCCCCCGCCCCAATCGCGCTCACTCGCCTGACGGTGGGGGTACGCAGGTGCCACCGACCGTCTGCTGTGATCAACGCTGCGCCCGCTTCTCCCAATGTGACAAGGACCTGACCGCCGGTCTGCGCCCGCAGCGACTCGGCCGCTGCGAACACTGCGTCATCAGACTCTAAGTCCTCTCCGACGGCATCGCCGAGTTCGGCTCGGTTCACCTTCACGAAATCAGGACGGGCCGCCAGCCCGCGTCGCAGGGGTGCCCCTGCCGCATCCAGCACAGTGCGCACTCCTCCGGTCGCGCGGGCGAGGCGGATCGCACGCGCGTAGAAGCCCTCGGGCAGCACCGCGGGAAGGCTCCCCGCCAGCACTAACACCCGGGCATGGCGCAGGCCTGATCGCAAGACATTCAGGAGTTTGGCCTCCACGCCAGCGCCCCGCGCAGGACCGGCCTCGTTGATGACCGTCTCCGTCTTCCCGGGATCGATGATCAACGTGCAGACCCGTGAGGGCCCCCGCACGCGGACCGCGCGCACAGAGATTCTGTGTGCGCGCGCACCCCGGAGGATGGCGCGCCCGTTCTCATCGGTCCCGATCACGCCGATCACCGTGACGCGCGCCCCCAACTCTCGCGCCACTCGCGCGACATTCAATCCTTTCCCGCTGGCCAGCACGGACCCCGTCTCCGTGCGGTGGATCCGCCCGGCGGCAAAATCCCGGACGACGACGATGCGATCAAGACAGAGATTGGGAGAGAGAATCAGGATCACGATCCGGATGCTGCTCGAAAGTACTGATCCCCCGCCTGACGCAGTGCAGCGGCACCGGCGGCTGGGCCGTGGGGGTGATTGAAGATGGCCGAGCCGGCCATCGGCAGGACGTCTTTGCCCAGCACATCGTAGTTCGGGGCTAGTGTCTCCGCCGTTAAGCCGCCCGAGCAGGTAGGCAGCACGGACCCGATGGACCCCCACGGTCCCCTCAGGACATCGGCGACCTGACGGACCTGGGTAGGCCCTCCGCTTCGAAGGTATCCCCCCAGCGCATAGAGATCAAGGTAGTCGCCGCCGAGCAAACGGACGAACCGGGCGAACACACGTACATCGATGCCGTTCCCCTGGAGGTGCGCGAGAGCCGAGCGGCCGCCGGAGTGCACGTAGATCGGCACAACGGTATCGCTCGCCTCGCTGAGCATCTGCAGTGACGCCAGGCCTGCGGCAAAAACGTTCACCATGAGCCCGGTCGCCCCCGCCTGGACCGCCACACGGGCCGCGGCCAGCATCTCATCTGGCCGTCCCGTCACGTGGGGGCAGTAGATCACCCGATGGCCGGTGCGTTCTTCCACACCGCGCAGGGCCGCCGTGACTGCGGCGACCCGGGGTAGGAGCGGGCAGTATGCGGGATTGTTCATTTTCTCGTCATCTTTGATCAGGTCCACCCCACCCAGCGCCGCGGCCGTGCAGCGCGCGGCGACTTCGTCGGGGGTCAGCCCGGCGCCGGGCTTGACGATCGCCCCGAACAGCAACGCCGTCGCGGGCACCTGGAGGACCGTGCGCGTCCCCGCCACGCCAAACCGCGGACCCCGGAACGTGCGCAGCAGTTCCTCGGGCAGGAGCACGTCGGCGAGCCGAACGACGTCTGCAAACGGGCGCTCAAACAACGGACCGGCAGACAGGTACAGCCACACCGCCGGAAACGGGGAGCCGCGCTCAGGCAAATTCGCGGTGGGAAAAGCGATGGCCGCGTACCCAGCGCCGGGACGCAGTTCGCGGATGTCCACAACGCGGGCCACCGATCGCCGGTATCGTCCGGTCGGCTCCCCGCCTCCCGACCACGCGCCGGCGCTCTCTTCCAGCGCAATGAATTCGGCGGTCTGATGCAAATTCTCGCGCGTCTCGATGTAGTACACGCCGAGGAAGGCGTCAGGCGGGGCAGTCCACTGCGGGAGATCTGCCGGGTCCGGTAGAGCAGAAGGGCGGGCGTCGCCGTGCATCCGTGTCCGCGTGGTCATTCGTGACAGGAGTCGGGGATTTCCTCTCCGAAAGAGTCCATCCCCACACTTCGGGAGGCGCAATGGATGACACGCCTCACCGGCCGCACCGACCCCAATACTCCACACTATGCGTGCAGACGTTAGATCTCCCATGCGCCAGTGCGGCGGCCGATGTACCGGAAAGGAGGTGACGAGGCACGACTGGACCCTCCGCGTCCCTGGACGACGCGGAGCATCACGCGTGCAGACCATCCTGGCAAGGAGGCGAGAAGCATGACCCGACATCACATGGTCATACGGTGGCTGGCCATCGCGCTAGCCACGACCTTGGGGGCGACGACCGCTCTCTACGCTGCTCAGCAACAGCAGTTGGTCGTCTACCACTGGTGGACGGCGGGCGGCGAGCGCCAAGCCATGCAAGTGATCTTCGACGCGTTCACGAAGAAAAATCCCACGACAAAGATTGTCGACAACCCCGTCGCGGGGGGCGGGGGGATCACGCTGAAGACGGTCCTGCTTGGGCTGCTCGCAGCCAAGATCCCCCCGGATACCTTCCAGTCGCTGAGCGGTGCCGAACTGAAGCAGTACGTCGACGGCAACTATGTCGCGCCGGTTGACGACGTGTGGACCGCGCAGAATCTCAACGCGAACTATCCGGCGGTCATCGGCAAGATGACCACGTTTTCCGGTAAGCACTACGGCATCCCGATGAACGCCCACCGGGCGAACTGGCTCTTCTACAACACGAAGCTGTTCAAAGACCTGAAGCTCGCTCCGCCGACGACCGCGGATGACCTGATCGCTGCCGCCAAACGGATCAAGGCCGAGAAACCCGGCGTGGCGCCGATCGCCATCGGGACGCGCGAGAAGTGGCCGGCGGTCTTCCTCTTCGACGTCGTGCTGCTCTCCACCGGCGGGCCCGACGTGTATGAGAAGTTCTACACGGGTCAGCTCGATGTCAAGACGTCGCCCGAACTCCGGACGGCCTTGGAGAAGTACAAGGACCTCATCCCCTATCTGTACGAGTTCCATGGAGCCAAGACCTGGAGCGACATTGCCGGCCCCATGGCGGAGGGGAAGATGGGCATGATGGTGATCGGCGATTTCGCCGCGGGGTTGCTCGTGCAGGCTGGCTTTAAGGAGGGCGTGGACTGGGACGCGGTCGGTTTCCCCCAGAAGCCCCAGGAAGTCTTCCTCATGATTGTCGACACCTTCGTGCGACCGGTCGGCGCCAAGCACCCGGAGGCGACGACGGCGTGGCTGACCAACCTTACCGATCCGCAGGTCCAGGGCACGTTCAATATCGTGAAGGGGTCCATCGCCATCCACAAAGCCGTGCCGGACAGCACCTACCCGGATAAGCTGCACCGCACGGCGTCGGCGACGTTTAAGAGTAAGCGCATTGTGCCCAGCTCGATTCACGGGGTGCTGGCTCCCCCGGCGTTTTTGAGCGATTGGCAAGACATCCTGACGCGCTTCCTCTACAGCCCCGACGTCAACCGCGCGCTGACGGAGATTAGCGACGCCATGACGTTAGACAAGGTGACCGAGTCCGGCAACTGGTACTGGGCGAAGTAACGGCCAGGGGCGCCCCCGTCTGGGAGCCCAGAAGGGGGCGCCCGCCGTTCTCATGACCTACACCCGCACCCACCTTGTCCTGTTCTTGGGCCCCCTCCTCCTCATCATTGTCCTCATGTACGGCATGATGGCCTGGACGGCGGCCGTCGCGATGGACGATTGGGTGGGAATGGCGCCGGTCTGGAAGTTTGCCGGGTGGAACAACTTTCACGCCCTGCTCACCGGCACGCTGCGGCAGCGGTTCCTCACCAGCCTGCGCAACAACCTCACGTGGCTGGGGGTGTTTATCCTCCCGACCGCGTCGCTGGGATTGCTCCTCGCGTACGGCCTCGACCTGGTCGGCAGGGCCGAACGGGTGCTGCGGCCTCTGTTTCTCTATCCGATGGCCCTTTCGTTCGTGGTGACCGGGACCGTCTGGGCCTGGATGTACGACCCGGACGCCGGGGTCTTCAACGATATCCTCCGGTCGATCGGGCTGGGGCGATGGACGCAGCCGTGGATCGCCGATCCCACCTTGGGAACGTTCTGTCTGATCGGCGCGGCGGTGTGGCAGTACACGGGGTTTGCGATGACGCTGTACCTCGCCGCCATCCGCGACATTCCGCGGGAGATCTTCGAGGCCGCCCGCGTCGACGGGGCGACCGACGTGAATCTCTTCCGCTACGTCGTGGTGCCAAATGTGGGGCATGCCACGATGATCGTCGTCGCCATGCTCATTCTGGTTACGCTGAAAGTGTTCGACTTGGTGTGGGTGATGACGTTCGGAGGCCCGGGGAATTCGACGGAGGTCTTATCTTTCTTCATGTTCGTGGCGACGTTCCGGCAACAGTTCGTTGGCGTGGGGGCCGCAATTAGCGTCGTCATCATGCTCCTCGCGATTGCCGTCGTCGTCCCATATGCCTGGTGGTCTACGCGGAGACTCCCGACGTGAAGCTCTCCCCGCGTAGTGTGTGGGTCGTACTCCTGACCGCTGTGGCGGCGGTCTGGCTCCTCCCTCTCTACACGATGCTGGCCACCTCTCTCAAGACCATGCGCGAGATCGCCACGGGCCAGTACATCTTGCCGCCGCGCGAATTTGCCCTGCAGAACTATCGTGTGGCCCTAGATACCTTGCGCTACGGACTGGTGAACAGCACGCTGGTAGCGCTTCCGGCCACGGCGCTGGCGGTCCTCCTGGGCTCTTGGGCGGGCTTCTTCCTGTCACGCCTGCGCTTCCGGCCCGCGCAGGCGATCTTCTTCTTGGCCACGATCGCCACGTTCTTGCCCTACCAGATCGTCCTCATTCCGCTCACGCAGTTGCTCTCCGCCCTGCACCTCATCAACACACGCCCCGGCCTGATCGTCGCGTACTTGCTCCTCACTACCCCGATGGCTGCGCTCATCACGGCCACCTTCTTTCAGACCGTCCCGATGGAGTTGCAAGAAGCCGCGACACTGGACGGCTGCGGGCCCAGTACGTTCTACTGGCGGATCCTCCTGCCGGCCGCGCGCTTGGGGATTATCTCGACGGCTATCCTGATCTTCACACTGGTCTGGAACGAGTTCCTGATCCCCACCGCCATGACACAGGGCACGCTCAACCAGCTCGCCACCCCCGTGCTCGCAGGCTTGAAGGGCAACTATGCGCAGCTGTGGCACATCCAGATGGCCGGCGCCACGCTGACCTCTCTGCCCCCGTTGATGATCTTCGTGGTGCTGGGCCGCTACTTCGTCTCAGGCCTGATGGCAGGCACGCTCAAGTAGCACGGGTCCCGCGCCGGTCCCGCGTCATCGCCAGCGCGAGCGGTCACGTCGACGAGTTCAGCCGGTGAAACCCATCGATCACCGCCCAATCCCGACCGCGTAGTCGCGTCCTTCCCA
>MNEU01000022.1:0-7374 GCA_001917855.1 Armatimonadetes bacterium 13_1_40CM_64_14
GGTTGTCGTCCCGCGGATCTGCGTGTGGCGATCGGGCCGTGCATTGGCCCATGCCACTACGAGGTGGACGAGCCCGTGATCGCCCGTCTCCAGACATGGCCGTGGTGGGAGGCGGTGGTGACGCCTAATCCGCGCGGCCGGTGGCAGCTGGATCTCCGCGAAGCGACCCGGCGTCAGTTGAGCGAGCGGGGCGTGCCGGTCATCCAGATCGAGACGCTGGACTGGTGCACGTTTGAGCATCCCGAGCTGTTCTATTCGTACCGCCGCGACGGCTCAAGTGGACGGATGGAGGCCGTTATTGGGCAACGCTAGGTGTCAGGCGGGCCACGTTGCAGCGGTGACCGGATGACGGACGGTAACACGAAATGCAGTTGCGCAGAACCGCTCCTCGAGGCCCCCGCCTTATATGCTACGGTCTCCCGTGGCCGTCGCGGCTTCCGTGTTCCTGGCCACCGGAAGCCAGTGACCCCTCAATTCTGGCCGCCGCCGAGACCACTCGCCCGATCTCCTGACCGCTCAGGTGGGTGTTCGCCCACTGCGCCAGGGCGGATACCCACGCCCCATGTGTGGCAAAGAGTCCGGATATAGTCCCCGTCGTCGCCGTCATAGTAAACGTGACGGTCTTGCCGAGGAGCATAGTGCCGGTAAACGTGCACACGCCACCGGAGCACATGTAGGTTCCCGAGGCGAACGTCTGGCCGGCCACCGTCATCATCCACCGACCGGAGGAAGTCGTCGTGATCGTCCCTTGAACGCCTCCGAACGATGCTGAGAAGGAGCTATTCGAGAGGCTGGTCGGCGGGCTGGACAGCGTGTACGGGAGCGCCGAATTGGATGCTGCCAGCACCGCCCCCGGTACGATGAGACTTACCGCTAGCACGGCTGGGCCAAGAATATGTCGCACGGTACCACCTCCCCTTTGTCGCGTGAGCGGAAATTTCCGCTCCTGATTGCGAAATTCCTTTCATCGGACGAACCTAGCCCAGTTTCTCGTGTGGACCTTTCCTCAGTGTGTGCGGAGTTGGATTGTCAGTGACCGCAGCGTTGAACGGCCCGGGATCGGAGGGAAAGCCCGCAAGGGGGCGAATACGCCCGTGGTGTCAGACGTCGCCGCGAACGTCAGCCGCGTGCGCGAGCGGATCGCGACGGCTGCCCGACGGGGCGGTCGTCGCGTCGAGGACATCCTGCTGGTTGCGGTCAGCAAAGGGGTCGACCCGACCCAGATGCTGGCCGCTGCGGGCAGCGGGGTTACAGACTTCGGCGAGAACCGCGTGCAGGAAGCGCTGCCGAAGATCACGCACCTCCGTCCCCAGGTGGCAGGAGCCGTCCGCTGGCACCTGGTCGGGCACCTCCAGCGCAACAAAGCGCGCCAGGCGGTGCAGTTATTCGAGGTCATTCACTCGGTCGACAGCGTCGGGCTGGCGATCGCGTTGGACCAGCGGGCAGCGCAGGCTGGGCGGATCTGCGAGGTGTTGGTGCAAGTCAACGTCGCCTCCGAGCCCCAAAAGTTCGGGATGGGCCCGGAGGCGCTACCGGCGATGTTGCAATCGCTGAGCGCGTTATCGGGGATCCGGGTGGTCGGGTTGATGACAATAGCCCCACAGGCAGATCACCCGGAAGTCGCAAGACCGGTGTTTCGGCGTTTGCGCGAACTGCGCGATGAGGTGACGCGTGGGGGGCTCGCCCCCGCGTTCGCGCACCTCTCGATGGGTATGAGTGAGGATTTTGAGGTCGCCGTTGAGGAAGGTGCCACGATGGTCCGCATCGGGCGCGCGATCTTCGGCCCCCGTCCTCGCGGGACATAGCGTATAGTAGACAAGCGAATGTTCGCGGCGGATGGCGCCCGCCGCGACGGCAACACACGGGAGCGGCACGTCCAGGGAGGAGGGAGAGTCCGTCCCGCCGGTGCTTAGGCGAGGCCGGTGGGCATCTGGGGGTGCCCAGTGGGTGCAATGCATCGATTCATGACCTTCCTCGGATTTGACGAGACAACCGAGGGCGCGGACGAGGTGGCGACGGAGGCCAATGGTGATTCTCACCGGCGCCGCGGGCAGTTGTTCGGTCTCCATGCTCAACGGCAGCTCGAGATCGTAGTGCTCCAACCCAAGACGTTCGACGATGCTCGGGCCATCGCAGACTACCTGAAGATGCGCCGGCCCGTCGTCGTGAACTTGCGGGGGACGCACTCCGACTTAGCGCGCCGGATTGTCGATTTCACGAGCGGCGTGACCTACGCCCTGGACGGTCATCTGCTGAGGGTCGGCGAGGAGATCTTCCTCTTCACGCCCAGCCAGGTTCTCATCACCTCTGACGTGGGCGAAGAAGACGGCCACTCCCTGTTCCCCCTCGAGTAGCCCGTGGCTTTGGCCACGCGTGTCCGGGTGAGCGGCCACTGCCGCGTCCTGTCTGGCGCCGTCGTGGGGCGGATTGGAATCGAATGAGTAGAACGCTGACGTGGGATGGGGACGCGCTGCTGGTGCTGGACCAGACCGCGCTCCCCTCTGCCGAGCGGTTCGTGCGGTGTCGCAGTGCAGCCGAAGTCGCCGCTGCGATTCGCACCATGCAGGTCCGAGGCGCTCCGGCGATTGGAGCTGCAGCCGCCTATGGGGTCGTGTTGGCCGCCCGCGAGGCCGGCGGGACTGAGCGCGCGAGGTGGTTCACGCGTCTGGAAGCCGCGTCGGCAGATCTGCTGGTCGCCCGGCCCACCGCCGTCAACTTGCGGTGGGCCGTTGAGCGTATGATGGCGGTGCCGGGTCGTTTCCCGCAGGCGTCAATCCCGGACCTCCAAGACGCTCTCCTGGCTGAAGCACACGCCATCGCGGAGGAAGATGTCCGCACCAACCGGGCGATCGGCGAGCACGGCGCCGCGCTGATCCGTCCCGGTGAGCGCATTCTGACCTACTGCAACACGGGGTCCCTCGCCACCGTGGACTACGGCACGGCCTTGGGGATCATCCGCACTGCGCACACGCAGGGCAAGCGTGTGCACGTCTACGTCAGCGAGACGCGGCCGTTTCTGCAAGGCGCGCGCCTGACGGCATGGGAGGTCCTCCGCGCGGGCATCCCCGCCACACTCATCACTGATAACGCGGCGGGCTGGTTGATGCAGGCGGGTGAGATCGATCGTGTGATTGTCGGGGCGGACCGGATCGCCGCCAACGGCGACACGGCGAACAAGATCGGCACGTACACTCTGGCGGTTCTGGCCCGGGCCCACGAGATCCCCTTTCTGGTCGCGGCGCCGCTGTCCACGGTGGACTTTCGGACGCCCGAGGGATCGGCCATCCCCATCGAGGAACGGCGTGCCGAGGAAGTCACGCATCTCGCCGGCATCCCCGTGGCGCCATCGGGTATCCCGGTCCGTAATCCGGCATTTGACGTCACCCCGCATCATCTCATCAGCGGCATCGTGACAGAGGCAGGGGTCGCGATCGCGCCCTATATCCAAGCCCTGCAGGACTTAGCCGCAGCCCGCACAAAACGATAGGCACCCCATGCGTCCCCGCCTGACCAGTCAGCTCGTGCTGGCGGCCCTGGCTGTGGTGTGGGTGGCCGGCGTGAGCCATAGCCTGCACCACCACGCGCTGCCTTGGTTCCCCGTCCTATTTGTCGATGTGGCCTGGCTGCAGGCGCTGCTGCTGGCGCTCGGGGCGTTCGGCACGGTCGTGGTGTTGGTGGGCGTGTTCGCCCCGGCGGTGCACCCGCCGCCGCTGACACCCTGGCGGCCCTTTGTCAGCATCCTTGTGTCGGCCAAAAATGAAGAAGCGGTGATTGCCCGCACGGTCCGCAACCTCGCCGCTTTGGAGTACGACGAGGACGGTCACAGGCGGTTTGAGCTCATTGTGATCGATGACCAATCCACCGATCGGACCCCCCAGATTTTGGCGGACCTGGCCCGCGAGGAGTCCCTCCATATCGTGCGCACGCCCGCTGGGAGCATGGGCAAAGCGGCAGCGCTCAACCTGGGCAAGGCCCACGCCCGGGGCGAGCTCGTGGCCGTGCTGGACGCCGATGCGCGCGTGCGCGCAGACTTCCTCACGCGCATGACAGCCCACCTGTCGGGTCCGTCCATCGGCGGTGTCCAGTGCCAGCGGCGTCTGTATAACGGCGGCCAGAACGTGTGGACGCGGCTGCAAGACGACGAGTACCGGCTGGTCCATCACCCGATGCAGCGCGCCCGGCAGGCGTTAGGCGGCATGGTGTCGTTCTCTGGGAACGGACTCCTGCTGCGGCGCGATGCCCTGGACGACGTCGGGGGGTGGAACGAGGAGGCCCTCACGGAAGACATCGACCTCACGGTGCGTTTTCACCTGGCCGGCTGGGGCATCCAGTACTGTGAGGAAGTCGTCGTCTGGGAGGAAGCCGTGCCGACTGTCGCCGACCTGATCCGGCAGCGCATCCGGTGGTTCGAAGGCGCACTGCGGTGCCTGGGCGACCACCTCCCGGCCATGCTCTTCAGCCGGATGGCGCTGTTTCTGCGAATCGACATGTTGGTCTTCTTAAGTGGAGCATTGGTGTTCACGGTGGGCCTGCTCACCAGCTACTTCTACGCGGTGGTCAATGTCGCCGGGGCGGATGTTCTGGTCGTGCAGCTGCCGCGATCGCTCGCGGTGTGGTCCTCCGGATTCCTGACTGCGGGATTGCTCGTCGCCGTCCTCACCCAAACGCGCGGCCGGGTAGGAGAAGCCGGGGCGATCGTCGTCCGCTCGGTGATCTTCTCGCTGCATCGCCTCATCGTGGTTCCTCTCGCGATCTATCGATACATCCGCAGCGCCGTGACCGGCCGCACCACCTGGGAGAAGACGGCCCACGGCGCCGCGATCCCCCCGGGCGACAGAGACCTCTAAGCAGCGGCTCAGTGCACGAGGTGTTCGTAGATGGTGCGCAGACGTTGGCCGACCTGCTCCAGCGAGTGCAGTTGCGCGTAGCGTCGAGCGCCATCCGCGAGGCGGGAGTACAGCACCGGATCCTCGACGAGCTGGTGGAGGGAGTCGGCAAACTCGTCGGGGGTGGTGCCCTTCAGGCAGTCGACGCCGTGCGTGAAGCGGTTTGCAAAACACTCGGCATCCCGTAACACCAAGGGCTTGCCGGCGGCGGCGGCCTCTAAGATCGCGATCCCCTCGTTTTCCACAGTGCTCGGGAAGAAGAAGATGTCTCCTACCGCGTACGCGTCCCGCACGTCAGCGACGTACCCAGGGAAGTGCACGTTCTCCGGCGCCTGCGCAATCGCCCGCAGCGTGCCCGCCTTCGCCGCCTTATGGACCCGGCCGAACCACATGAACGTGAGCTCCGGAAGCAGCCGCCCCGTCGCCACGAAGAGATCGACGCCCTTGCGGAGCAGGGCCCACCCCACCGCAAAAGGCACGGTGGCCTGCAAGCGGTAGCGAGCCCGACCGAGAAGTCGGCGGTCCTGGTTGGGAGCGAAACGCCTCACATCGACCCCATTGCTCACTACTTCGATCGGCTGCGGGAGGGCATAGCGGAGCAGCACATCCCGCGCATACGGCGACGGCGCGATCAGCACATCAGCTTTGGCATAGAAGAACCGCAGGTAGCGGGCCAGATAAGGGGCGATCTGATCGCTCATCCGGAAGGAGTTGGCAAAATCTTCGGCCGTGACGTGGCTGTTGATCAGGACCGGGCGCCGCCCGCTGAGCCGTTCCGCGAGGTACAGCGAGTACGGGCCGATGGAGTGGAGGTGCAGGAGGTCGAACGCATCGCCGGGGTCGGTGGTCACGTGAACCCCCGCGCGTTTGAGGGCCCGGACCTGGTTCTCGTAGGCGTGGCGAATGCCACCACTCCAGTGGGTGGAGTTGCCGTGCTCCAGGTAGACACAGATCTTCACCCGTGTCCCATCCGAGACGTCTATTCGTGTTGCGGGCAGATTTCCATCCCCCGATGATGGAGCTTGACCGGGGACAGCGGCTGCGTTTATCCGGCTGCAGATCCGACGGCCTGCGCGGCCCAGCGCGGGACGATAGTGAGCCGCTCGCTGCGCGCGATGGCCTCAGCGATGAGGGCGGGCATGGCCAGGCCGCGTTCAGCCGCGTCGGCTTCCTCTAGCGTCGGCTGGGTGCGCGGGTGCGCGGGGAGAAACAGGCTGCAGCAGTCCTCGTACGGCCGGATTGAGATATCGTACGTCCCGATCGCCTCGGCCCGTGCCACGATCTCGGTCTTGTCTGTGCCCACGAGCGGTCGCAGCACAGGCAGCTGCGTGACCGCGTTGATGGCGGCAATGGACTCGATGGTCTGACTCGCGACTTGGCCCAGGCTCTCGCCGGTGAGCAGGGCCTGGGCGTGTTCTTGTCCGGCAATCTGGTCGGCTAGGCGCAGCATCATACGCCTCATGACCACGATCCGCAGGGCGTCGGGAACGGTGAGCTGGACGGCGCGCTGGATCTCGGTGAAGAACACGATCCACACACGCAGCGGGCCGGTGTATTCGGCCAGCACGCGGCAGAGGTCGAGGACTTTTTCCTTCGACCGCTCACTGGTGAACGGGAAACTGTGGAAATGCACCGGGATGACCGTGAGCCCGCGCCGCGCGCCCAACCAGGCGGCGACCGGACTATCAATCCCGCCGGACACCAAGGCCAGTGCTTTCCCGCCCGTCCCCACCGGCAGGCCGCCCGGTCCGGGAATCGTCTCAGTAGACACGTACGCGTGATCCCGGATATCGATCTGCACACGGACGTCGGGTTCTTTCATGCGCGCGTGCAGGTGGGGGAAGCGCTGCAGGATGGCTGCCCCGACCTCCCTGCTGGTGTCCATGGACGTCAGGGGAAACCGCTTGTCGGCGCGCCGCGTGTCGACTTTGAACGTGACCGCATGGGGCTGGGTATCCACCGAGCGCTCCACGGCGTCAATCGCCGCCCGCGTAATCTCGTCTTGCGTCGGTGCCACGACGTGGACCGGACTGAAGGACACTACGCCAAACACCTTCCGTAGTCGGTCGGTAACCGTGGTGGGGTCGGCGTCAGAGGTGGCAATGATGCGGCCGAACGCCGCGTGCACCTGTGCCGGTCCCAGGTCGGCCACCGCGCGGCGGATGTTTCGCACAAGCGCCTCGAGGAAAAAGTGCTGGTTCTGGCCTTTCAGGGCAATCTCGCCATACCGGAGCAGGAAGTGCGCCATCGGGGCCGCCTACCTCACCAACGCGCGAAGCTCGCTGACGGCCGTCCCGAGCACGCGAATGGTCGCGTCGATCTCCGACTCAGTCGTGAATCGTGAAAGGCTGAACCGAATCGTTGACTTGGCGTCAGCGTCTGATAAGCCGATGGCCAGGAGGACATGGCTGGGTATCACACTATGGCTATGGCAGGCCGACCCTGTCGAGACCAACACTCCGTCTTGGCTCAACCGGTGGAGCAGCAT
>MNEU01000022.1:7449-21742 GCA_001917855.1 Armatimonadetes bacterium 13_1_40CM_64_14
AGCTGTGCGGCGGCCCCCAAGCCGGCGATCCCCGGAACGTTTTCCGTCCCCGGCCGCACGCCGCCCTCCTGTTCGCCGCCCGCCTGGCGCGGAGTCACCTGCACGCCGCGGCGCACGTACAGGACCCCGACCCCTTTGGGCCCGTGGATCTTGTGCGCAGACAGCGACATGAGGTCCACCCCCCAGGCGACGGGATGAAGGGGAATCTTGCCCCAGGCCTGCACCGCGTCCACGTGAAACACGGCGCGGCCCCCGTCGGCGTTGTGCTGGCGGACGATGCGGCCGATTTCCTCGATCGGCTGAACAGTCCCGAGTTCATTGTTGACCGCCATCACCGAGGCCAGCGCTGTGTCCGGCCGCAATGCTTGCTGCAACTCCGACAGGCTCACACGCCCGTCGCGGTCGACCGGGACCTCCGTGAGACTCCAGTCTTGTTCGGCCAGCGTCTGCAGGGGGGTTCGGACGGATGAGTGCTCGACGGCCGTGGTGACTACATGTCGGCCACGCGCGTGCGCGAGGGTTCCCTGAATGGCGAGATTGTTCGCCTCCGTACCTCCAGACGTAAAGACAATGGCCTCATGATCGACGCCCAGAGTTCGAGCAACCGCCTCGCGTGCGCTAGTCAGGAGGCGTTCGGCGGTGACACCTTTGCCATGGAGGGAGGAGGGGTTGCCGTAATCGGTCACAAGCGCCCGTGTCACCGCCTCCACGACTGCTGAGTGTGGCTTGGTGGTGGCGGCATTGTCGAGATAAATTTCTATCGGCGCGTGCGTCACACCGCTATCTTAGCACACGGCTGTTTTACGCCGCGAAGACAGACTCCGACGGGCCCGGAAGCCGGCGGTGATCTTCAGAGTGCAGTAGACGTTGGGGTGTGCTGTGGCTAGCGCGGGGCCGGTGCGGCGGTGTCGTCCATGGCCTCGATAGTCCTGCGGAGCCCGGTTTGAAAATCGATACTAGGGTCATAGTCGATCAACCGGCGCGCGAGTGAGATGTCCGCTTGCGTGTGGCGGACATCCCCGGCGCGCGCGGGTTCGTGCACCCGCGCGACAGGGTGGCCGAGATGGCGCTCGATGAAGGTGATCAGGTCCAGCAGCGAGTGCCGGTCCCCAGCGCCAATATTCACGGCCACGCCCTCTGCCGCTGCCTCGGCGGCTGCCAGATTGGCCGCTACGACGTTGTCGATGTACGTAAAGTCCCGAGACTGGCGCCCGTCCCCATGGACAGGCAGCGGGGCGCCCTCTCTCGCGAGCCGGATGAACTTGGGGATCACGGCGGCGTAGTCAGAGTTCGGGTCCTGCCAGGGTCCAAAGACGTTGAAGTAGCGCAGCGCAATGGTGGAGAGACCGTAGGCCCGTGTGTAGGTCGCACAGTAGGTTTCGCCCGCCAGTTTGCTTGCGGCGTACGGCGACTTAGGACTCGGCGTAAGCCCTTCGTGGGTGGGGACCTCGTTATCCCCGTAGATCGAAGACGACGAGGCGAAGACGACGCGGCGCACACCCGACGCCCGCGCGGCCTCCAACAGGCTGAGTGTGCCGGTGACGTTGACGGAGTGGGTGCCGGTGGGATCGGCGATCGATCGCGGGACGGATCGCAAGGCGGCCTGGTGAAACACGACCGCGACCTTTTCGCAGGCGCGGGCGACCGCCTTCGGATCCAGGAGATCGCCGACCAGTACCTCGCAGGACTCGGTGAGGGGAACAACCGCGCTCTCCGCACCTGCCAGGACGCTCTCTACCCGCGCCACCGGGACGTCCAGGGCCCGGCTCAGATTTTCGGCGGATCCTGCCACGAGATTGTCCAGCACTCGCACAACATCGCCACGCCGCACCAGCGCCCGCACCAGATGGGCGCCGATAAACCCAGCGCCGCCCGTGACCAGCACCCGCCTCATTTGAGATTCCCTCCTACCACTCATAACGGCCCTCCCACCAGAAAAACACATTCTGCTGAGTCTGTCCTGTCACGTGCCCGGCGTTGGATACGAACGACCAGGTCACCCCTATGTCATAGCGGAATTCCGGCCCCGGCCCCCCCGGTACCCAAGAGTACCGCAGGTGCCAGGCCTGTGTCGTCTCGATGACTCCGGACAGGTACAGGTTCGTCCACGCATCCGTCGGGTTTGCCCAGACCTGGCCCAGCTGTCCCGCCCCTTTCCTGACGAGGTCGTAGCCTGTCCAGAGCGTCGCACGGGGGTCGATGCGGTGGGACAGTTCGGCGGAATACAGCTCACAGTCCGGCGCACACCAGTGCCCCATGGCCTTGCCCCCGCGAACGTAGTTGTTAGTGCCGCCGGCGGTGGCGTAGATCCAGTTGGTCGCGGCCGAGTGTTCTAGGCGCAGATCGTTTCGTGGGTCCCCGAGCACGGGGCCGAGAAACAGCCCGGCGGTCGCTCCTCCGGTGCTGGGGAAAGGGGATCCCCCGGAGGCCAGTTTGTCAACGTACAGCTCGCCATACAGCATCGTTCCTCCGCCAATGCGCCAGTCGAAATCCACTGCGGCATTGTAGCTATCCGGAAAACCTTGCTGTTGCTGGCGGACCCACAGCCCCACCGCATAATTAACCAGCGGCACGGGGGCGAACACATAGGGCAAATACACATCCCCGGAGGCGACCATAGCTTCGCCGAATCCGAGCCGCAACGTATCGGTCGCGAGCCAGTCAGCGCGCATCGCATACAGGTACCGCTGACTGGATACGCTGAGGGGGGCGACGAGTTTCACAAGACGCAGGCGAGGCCATTCCGCGGAGAGACGGATGCTCTCTAAGGCCCCCGCGTTGTCGGACAAGAGGAAGGCGCCCCGGTCGCCCGGTCCCCACCAGTGCGTCATCGTCCCGACTTGCGCCCGGAGGGGTTCGCCCGCGGTACTCAAATAGAAACGGTCGACGACGGGCAGAGTGAACTGGGGTGCCACCGGTTCTTGCACTCGGCTGCTAACCGCTAAGGCGGGGCCGAGCCCCATCGTCGCGGTGACTTCAAAGCGGAACGCACTGCCTGTCTGGGTCTCAAACCATGGAGCCACCCCTGATTCAACGCGTGCGACCGCAGCGCGTTTGAACTGAAACCCCCACCCGGTGATAGCCTGGGCGGAGAACCCTTGGGGCGGCTCGACGACGCGGTATCCAACGAGCGGGAGTTCGTCAGAGAACGCTAGCACGAGCCGCTCCAGCGTCTCGAGATCGCCCGGGGCCACTGGCGGGCGTACGACAAGGCGGTCCAACGCCCATGCCAACAGGCGGGCTACCTCTAATCGCGTGAGCGGCCGTGCCGATGTGGCCCACATGGGGGTCACGCCCTGCGCGGCCAGACGTGCGAGGTCTTGATAGACCCGGTCGTCGGAGGGAACGATCTCTAGTGGATGCCCGAAGGCGGGAGAAGTAGCCAACAGCGCGCCGGCGGCGCAGCTGGCCACCACCAGACGCCTCCACGCCGACATTAGCTGAGCCAGCAGCCTCAGCGGCGCAACAGGAAGGCTACGTTTCCGGCCACGCCCAGCAGGACCGAGATATTGTCCAAGGCCCAGGGGTTCTCCGGCACATACAAGATGTCACCCCGCCGGAGGAGGATGTCGCGGGCGACGTCTCCTTCGAGGATCACTTTGGCGAGATCGACGGGCATCACCTTGATGGGAGGACCCTCCTGCCGGGCGACGACGGTGGCGTTCACTGGGATCGTCTGCGGTGCCACGGCACCCGGGCTGCCGCGGCGGATCACCTGAGCGTTGCTAAGAAGAGCTTTACTTGTCGGGCCCCCGGACATCGTCAGCGCCTGCAACGCCGTGAGTGCTCCCCGAAGCGGAACTACGCCCGGTCGTGTGACTTGGCCAAGTACGTAGACGCGAGCAGATGCATCGTCGAGCACGATGAGCGCGTCCCCTGCTTCGAGGAGGAGGTTAAACGAGAGATTCCCCTGTAAGAGGAGCCCCTCGAGATCAATGACAATCGGCGGGTCCGTGCCGCGGATCAGCCGCGCTTCGCCCAACCCCGCATCGGGGGTGAGCCCGGCGGCAGAGGCGAGGGCATCGAGGATGGCGGCCCCTTGTGAAAGTTCGAAGACGCCAGGATGACTGACCTGACCAAGGACTGAGACCCGGATCCTCCGGAATTCGCGCACGATCACTGTGACGCGTGGTTGACGAACGAACGCGGCGATCAGCGCGGTGACTTTCTGACGGAGTTGCTCCGGTGTCTGCCCAGCCGCCTCGATCTCTCCCACAAGCGGCAGAGAAATCATTCCATCGGGCCGAACCGTGACGGTGCGTGAGACTTCCGGGTTACCAAAGACCACTACCTCGACGACGTCTGCGGGTCCCAGGATGTAAGGCGGCTGCTCCGCCACGGCGGGGACAGGGAAAGAGGCTGATAGCCCTGTGACGACGATCAACCCGATCGCGAACAGGCGTGCGCGCAAAACCTCACCTCCCATGCTGCTGACCATCAGTCCCGGATTTCGCCTACAGCGGGCAGCTTGCCGAGCAATCTTGGTCCCGTCTTTTTGAGGGTCGAGGTATCACAACGTAGAAGATACCGATCCGACTCCGACCTGTGGAATCCGGTACTCGTGGGGCGCGCGGCGGGTGAAAGGCCTGAAACCGCCTTAGGACAGAGTGGGCTGCTAGGTGAGGATTTTTCCTATTTCGGCGTCAGGTCTTTACCTGATAGGGCCTCCCGTCGATGCCAATTATCGTAAGCGAGAGCCTTTTCTATGGGGACCAAACGAGACGGGACAACACCCGAGCGCGACGATTCGCGCAGCCGCAGAGGACAAGGGGGACTGGGTATGCCTGGTAGCGAAACGACCGTTGTGATGACTCCAGTCGTGCGCGACGAATCGACGAGTGGCTTGCTGCGCGAGCTCGTGGCGCACCTTCGGCAAAACAGGACACAACTGCGGGAGGAGTGGGCCCGCCGCATCACCGAGGCCAAACTGCTCACAGCGATGAGCCCCGAAGAGGTGTTCGCGGAAGCCACCGCCGTCTACGACAACTATCTCGAAGCTCTAGAGACCGGGTCCATTGAAGCTCTGGAAACCTACGCCCGCAACCTCTCCGAACGCATCATCCCCCGAGGCGTGGAGACGAACGAGGTCGTGGGGATCGTGCTGTTGCTGCGCGACGTGCTCGCGCGATCGCTGTTCGCCAAGTACCGCCGCGACTTCGAACAACTCGACCACATCTTAGACGCGTACGAGCCTGCCGCGAACCGCATCGCGATCACCGTGTCTGTCGGCTTCGTGCAGGAGCGTGAGCGTGTCATCCGCCAGCAGCAGGAAGCGATACGCGAGTTATCGACCCCAGTGCTTCCCGTGCGTGAGCGGCTGCTGATCCTCCCCATCATCGGCATCATCGACCCGCAGAGAGCGCGGCAGCTGACCGAGCAGCTCTTGCGTGGAATCCGCGTCAACCGCGCCAAGGTCGTCGTGATGGACATCACAGGCGTGCCCGCGATGGACGCGACCGTGGCGAACCACTTGGTGCAGACCGTCGAAGCGGCCCGGTTGCTGGGCGCCACCGTGATCGTGACCGGTCTCTCCCCGGAGATCGCGCAGACGCTCGTGAATATCGGCGTCGACTTGGGAAAGATGAACACCGTCGGAGACATGCAGGGCGGCATCGAAGAAGCCGAGCGTCTCCTGGGTTACCGCGTGGCTCCGGTCGTTGTGGAGACCGCCGCCGCCGCGCCATAACCGCGGATCCCGAGGGATACCCGTGACCGTCCCCATTCTCAAGCAGCGGGACTATCTCATCGCCAGCATCCAAGCGGCGTTAACCGACGCCGACCTCAAGCACCTGCGCGACGCGCTGGTCGCGCAGGTGGGCGACTACCGCTCCCGCGGCGTTATCGTCGATGTGACCGCCCTCGACGTGATGGACTCGTTCGCCGTGCGCACGCTGCGCGATCTCGCGCACATGACGCGGCTGCGCGGGGCGGAGACGGTGATCGTGGGGATCCAGCCAGAGGTCGCCTTTGCCATGACCCAGCTCGGTCTCCGCTTGGAGGGCGTGGCCGCCGCGCTCGATTTGGAGGAGGGCCTCGCGTACCTGGACAGCCGGGTCAAGCGCGGAGGGATGACTCGCCAGCGGCTTGAAGGCTGACGGCGTGAGCCAGCGGGTCACGGTAAACAACACCGGTCCCATGACCGACGGGGTGCGCTTGGACAGGGCGCAGATTACGGTCCCCATCACCTCAGATCTGGATATCGTCGCCGCCCGCCAGCGAGGGCGGCTTCTCGCTGTTGAGCTGGGATACACGGCCACCCAGGCCACGCTGATCGCCACGGCCATTTCGGAACTCGCGCGCAACATCGTTCTGTACGCCACGCGGGGGGAGATCCTATTGACGGGCGCCAACGACGGCGCGCGTGTCGGCATCGTCGTCACCGCACGGGATCAGGGCCCGGGGATCAAAGATGTTCCGTACGCGATCGCCGGAGGACACTCGACCTCGGGGGGCCTAGGCCTCGGGCTGGCCGGGGTCCGCCGGTTGATGGATGTTTTTGAGATCACGTCTCTGCTCGGTCAGGGCACCACGGTGACGGTCACAAGTTGGAAACGCTAAAGGTCGGAAGCGCCAGACGAGCCATGGTGGAGTGGGGCGCCGCGACATTTGCGCTGCCCGGGCAGCCCGATTCCGGCGACCGCTATGTGGTGGCGCCGTTTGGGTCCGGTGTGCTCGCGGCCGGGATCGACGGCCTCGGGCACGGCGACGAAGCGGCCGCTGCCGCACAACTTGCGGCTGGTATCCTCGAGCGTTCCCCGCACGAGTCGGTGATCGCATTGGTCCGGCGCTGCCACGAGCAGCTGCGGTCAACCCGGGGCGTCGTCATGAGCCTGGCTACTTTTACGAGCCTCGACGAGACGATGACCTGGATTGGTGTCGGCAACGTGGAGGGACGGTTGAAGCGGGCAGCCCGCGACGTGACTCCACTTTCGGAATTCCTCCTCCTGAGGGCCGGCGTGGTCGGCAGTCAGCTGCCCATGCTTCAGGCGGCTGTGCTCCCGGTGAGCCCAGGTGATACGCTAGTGTTTGCGACCGATGGGGTAGCGCTTCCGACAGCTCTTGAGGTGGTTGCGGACGAGCGTCCCCAGGCACTCGCGGATCGGATTCTTGCCAAACAGCGGAAGGGGACCGATGACGCGCTGGTCCTGGTAGTCCGGTGGGTGGGAGCACCGCGATGAGCGACCCGTCATCTGAATTTGTCGACGCGTATGGAGCGGCGCTAAACGACTACCTCGCCGGCGGCGGAGAGGCGGCGTTGCAGCGTGCGTACGAACTAGGTCGGAGCGCGCTCGCCCAAGGGCTCGGAGTGCTGGAGCTCGCGGCCGTCCACCACATCGCGCTGGGGCAGGTTGCCATGGCGGCGAACGGGAACATGGCCCAGATGATCGCGACCGCCTCCCAATTCGAGGCGGAAGCGCTGTCTCCGTTTGAGATGACCCACCGCGGGTATCGGGAGGCGAACGCGGCCTTGGAGATCAGCGAGAAACGCTACCGTCTTCTGTTTGAAAATGCGAACGACATCGTCTTTACGACCGATTTGGATGGGGTGTTCACCTCGATCAACCGGGCAGGCGAGGAGCTCACCGGCTATCGGCGCGACGAAGCGGCGGGGATCAATTTTGTGTCGATCGTGGCGCCGGATTTTTTTGGCGTGGTCCGGGAGATGCTCCGGCTCAAGCGTGCGGGGGAAGTCGATCGCACGCAGTACGAGGTTGAGATCATCGCCCGGGATGGCCGCAGGATTCCTCTAGAAGTCCACACCTCCCTCCTCTACCACGATGAGCAGCCGGCAGGGGTCCATGGGATTGCGCGCGACATCACCGAACGCAAGCAGGCCGAACAGGCGCTGATCAAATTGAACGAGCGGTTGGAGGATGAGGCGCGACGGATTGCTCACGCCCTGCACGATGAAGCGGGCCAGCTCCTGAGTTCCGTCCACCTCGCCTTAGAGGAATTCGCCCGTGAGCTTCCGTCTCCGGGCCGGGTGCGCTTAGCGGCGGTCAAGGAATTGTTGGACCAAGTAGAAGAGGAGCTGCGGCGTCTGTCGCACGAGCTGCGACCCACGGTGCTGGATGATCTTGGCCTTGTGCCCGCCCTGGAGTTTCTCGCTGGACGCGTCGGCAAACGGAACGGTGTGGCCATTGCGGTGCAGGGTGAGATCGACGAACGCCTCCCGGCCCCCGTGGAGACGGCACTGTACCGAAGCGTGCAAGAGGCGCTGACGAACGTGGTGCGCCACGCGCAAGCGGCACATGTCCAGGTGACGTTACGGAGGGTGGACAGGACCGTCCAGTGCACCATCCAGGATGACGGAGTTGGCTTCGACACCCGCGCTGTCCAGGCGCGTCGGGGTGATCGCGGATTGGGTCTAATTGGCATCCGCGAGCGTGCCGGAGCCCTGGGCGGGACCTTGATGATCCGGTCGGTGCCGGGGCAGGGGACGACAATTCTCATTGAGATCCCACAGGAGCAGAGTGCCACTTCGGATTCTCATCGCTGACGACCACTCGATCTTCCGCCAAGGGGTGAAGGCCCTCCTGGAGCGCGAGGGGTTCATCGTCACGGGCGAGGTCGCAGACGGACATGCTGTCATCCAGATGGCGGCACAACAGAGCCCTGATGTCGTCGTGCTGGATCTGGCGATGCCGGTACTGAATGGACTTGACGCCGCCCGGGAGATCACTCGCGCTGCGCCCCGAACGCGGATCATCCTGCTCACCATGCACACCGAAGATCCGTATGTCGCCCGGGCTCTGAAAGTGGGCATCCGCGGCTACGTGTTGAAGAGCCAGGCGGCAGAGGACTTGGTGCAGGCCATCCGGGAGGTGGCCCGTGGAGCGATCTACCTCAGCCCGGGCGTATCGGAGGGCGTGGTGGAAGCCTACTTGACCAAGCGGGATCTGCCCCCCGACCCGCTGACCCCGCGCGAGCATCAAGTCCTCCAACTGATCGTAGAAGGCAAGACGACCAAGGAGGTGGCTGCTTTTCTCGGGATCAGCGTCAAAACCGCTGAGTCGCACCGGATGCGGATCATGGCCAAACTCGACGTGCATGAGACTGCCGGACTGGTTCGCTACGCGATTCGGGAGAAGCTCGTCCTTCCCTAGGCCCGCTCCGAAAGTTCCCCGTGGTATCAGGGGTTTTCCGCATGGCAGTGAGGGTCTTCGCCTGATTGGTCTCGTGCCCACCTTTCGCGTAGCTTTGATCATAAGAGCGGCGTATGTGTTCTGCCGCCCAGAACCGGGGGAGATCAACGCGGTGACCTTACGCGTGGTGATCGCTGATGATCATGCGATCGTCCGCCAGGGGGTGAAGCACCTCCTTGAGCGTGAGGGCTTCGATGTCGTCGCCGAGGCGAGTGACGGCCGTGAGGCGCTCAAGGTCGTGACAGAGATGGGCCCCGATGTCGCGGTACTCGACCTCTCGATGCCGCACCTGGATGGGCTCGACACAGCCCGGGAGATCGCGCAGACCAGTCCCCGCACACGCACGGTGTTGCTGACACAGCATTCTGAGGAACCCTACGTCGTCCGCGCCCTCCACGCCGGGATCAAAGGGTACGTGCTGAAGAGCCAGACCGCCGTCGAGTTGATCGACGCGATTCAGGAAGTCGTGCGTGGCGGGATCTACTTCAGTCCACGAGTCTCGGGGGCGATCTTTCACGCCTATCAGGGAAAGAAGGAGGGAGCCAATCAGCTCTCGGAGCGTGAGCGACAGGTGTTGAAGCTGGTGGCCGACGGAAAGACGACCAAAGAGGTCGCACAATCCTTGAGCATCAGCGTCAAGACGGCCGACTCGCACCGTAGTCATATCATGTCCAAGCTCAATATTCACGATACGGCGAGCTTGGTACGGTACGCGATCCGCGAGGGGCTGGTCCAGCTCTAGCGGGAAGAGTGATCGAGTGACTTTGTGCGTTGACACAAATGTCATAAGAGATGCCTTAGGGGGTCCTCCGGATTGATCACAGACGGGAGCGGGCTCTAGGATGGCAGAAAGTGATGCCAGACAGAACCGGTTTGATACCGGACCGCTGGCGGGAGGCGTTATGGAACCGCTCCGTGTTCTGATCGCTGATGAGAGGGGTCTGGTCGCTTCGCGCTTGGCCGCGCAACTCGAAGGTCTCGGCCACTGGGTCGTCGGCGTAGCCAAAGACAGCAGCGCTACCGAGGATTCCGTCGCGCGTCTGCGTCCGGAGCTCGTGCTGATCGGATCGCACCTTCCGGAGAGTGCGATCGAAACCACGCGCGCCCTCATCGCGCTCCACCCCACTCCGACGATCCTCCTGACCGGGTACGTGGGTGCTGATCTCGTCCGTCGAGGCCAGGATGCGGGGGTTATGGCGTATCTGGTGTGGCCGGCGGACGCCAGCGTGCTCGCCTCGACCATCCGGGTCGCCCTTACCCGCTTTCGAGAATTGCGCTTGATCGCTGAACAGTTGGGGAATTCGCAGCAGGCGTTACGCGCGAGCCTCGTCGTAGAACGGGCCAAGCGCATGCTGATCCGGAGGCTCGATTTCTCGGAGGGGGAGGCTTTCCAGTATTTGCGGCGACAAAGCCAGATTACCGGTACGCCCGTCGGTGACGTAGCCGCGAACCTGCTGTCCGCGGGAGCGCTGATATTCGCAAAGCCCGAGATCTTCCAGTGCCTCACCGCGATCGTCGAGGTCCTCGGCGGCCAAAGGGTGATGGGGCCCTCCCAGGCGGCTTGACAATCCTGGTTCAACCGAGGGTGCAATGACCAGTGGATGGACGCCCTAAGTTTTTCGATTCTCAGCGCGCTTTCTCCCCCCGAGCGCTCCGAAGTAGGCGACCGCCGGATCTACGTTATTGTGCCGCAGACTCAGGCCTACTTGGCAGATCTCCTGACCAAGGCATTTGAGGGGCGAGGAGACATCGAAGTCCTTGTCGCAGCCCAAGGTGATGAGCTTGGAACGGCGACGCGCCGATAGACGGCGCACGGCCCAGGGAACGGTGCAAGTCGTCATCACGAGTTCGGGCCGGCCGGGGTAAGCGCACATACACCTCTGTCTAGGATTGATGTCAGCGACTGCTGCCCGATCCCCGGCATTCAAGAGACAGTAGGCTGGCCAGCCTACCGCATCTGAAGCCGCATGTGTCCTTCAGGAGGTTTCCTCCCACTGGTTCGGGCCTTTCCCCGATTTCTCGGGCGCCCCGGCGCGACTATTGTGACGAGGTGGCGACCCCGCAATGAAGCAACGGCGCGCGCACTTTGCCGCATCGGGCCTGATGCGACAGCAAAGGAATGAAGATGTGTGCCACGGGGTGGACGCCAGGAGGGCGCGTCTTGGAGAAAGTGAGAACGTCGATCATGGTTCTGGTGGCTGCAGCTGTGTCGTTGGTGGTTGCACTCGTGCTGCGCCGATCGTCTGCGGCAGTCCGGTCGCCCGCGGAAACACTCGCCATCTGGGGGTAACTAAGCACTCGACTTTCCAGGCCGGGGGATTTCCCGGGGGTGCTGTCCGGTTTTCACCCGATTCCGGCCGTCAGACCCCGCTCTGTACGCTGATCGGTGACGGCGGGGCGGTCCGGTAGAGATGAGGGCCCTCGCCACCACAGCCTGCGGCGAACCGACTGGCATGAATGCCGCGCTAGTGGCGGCGTAGTGAACCAGGATCCGATACCAAATAACCGGATTGCGCCGGGGCCGGGTGGCGCACCGAAGGGGCGAAGCTGTGTCATACGCACAGATCCTTGAGGAGGTACAACCTCGCGAACGGCAGACGATCCCCGGTGACGATGGGGCGGTCGTAGAGCCTCAATGGTACGCACTGTGGAGTCACAGTCACTGTGAGCAATTGGTCCGTGACCAGCTCGCCTCAAAAGGGTTCGAGATGTTCTTGCCGACCATTGACGTCTGGTCACAACGCGCCGGGGTGCGGCGGCGAATTCCGATGCCCATGTTTTCAGGCTATCTGTTCCTGCGTCACGCCATGGACAAAGCGGGCTACATCGAGATCCGCAAAACCCGTGGCCTCGCCGGCATCCTCGGGGAGCGCTGGGATCGCCTAGCAGCGGTTCCAGGAGACGAGATCGAGGCGATTCGGACGGTCTGGCGAGCTGGGGCCGCGGTGCTGCCCCACGCCTACTTGCGCGACGGCCAGCGCGTTCGTATCACGCGCGGCCCCCTCGCCAACGTCGAGGGGATCCTCGTGCGCCAGAAGCCCCACCACGGAGTGCTGGTCCTCTCGGTGGAATTGCTCCAGCGTAGCGTCGCGGTCGAGGTGGACTGCACATGCGTGGTCCCCGTCTAGCCGCGCGTCCCATCACTAGAGCCCACATCCTCACATCGTCCCCCGGAGCAGTAGCATGCCGCAGCTGGTAAGGACGACGCCTGGTTTGGACATGCTCTGGGCCATATGGCGCCGTCGGAAGTGGCTGGCGCTGTTGGTGTTCCTCACCCCCCTGACTGCGACCGCCGGGGCTGTGGGAACTTTGCCAAACACCTATGAGTCCAGTACCACCGTACTCGTACAGCCCCAGCGCGCGCCCGAACGTTTGGTCGGGCCCTCGGCCGTCGAGGAGCCCGAAACCAGACTCCGCACCATTAGTGAGCAAATTCTGAGCCGGTCGAGGCTGCTTGAACTCATCACCCAGTTCGATCTTTATCCGGACCTGCGCCGCAGGGCGAGCCCCGAAGCGGTGGTGGAACGCATGCGCCGGGACATTCAGCTGCAGTTTAAAGAAGCTCGAGAATCGTCGGGTCGCGATGCGACCATTGCGTTCAGCCTGAAGTATCGAGGCCGGGACCCCGAGGTCGTCGCCCAAGTCACCAACGCTCTCGCAGCGTTCTATGTCAAGGAGAATGCCCGGATCAGTGAGCAGCAAGCGACGGGGACGACGGAGTTCCTGAGTGCGCAGCTCGAGGAAGTCAAGCGGCAGTTGGAGGACCAAGAGCAACGGATCAGCGACTTCAAACAGCGCCACACGGGTGAGCTTCCGGACCAGCAGGCGGCGAACTTGGCAGCACTGGAGCGGCTGAATTTGCAACTCCGTTCGATCAGCGACCGACAGCTCCGGGTCCTGGAGCAGCGGGACGAACTGGCAAAGCGGGCGGCGGACGATCCGGCCGCCGCCGACGCGGTCGCGGCGCGCCTTGCCACCCTCCGTCGGGATCTCGCCCGGCTCCGCACGCAGTTCACAGACGAGCATCCGGACGTCATCCGCGTGAAGCAGGAGATTGCTACTCTCGAAAGCCAGCTCGCAGCCCAAGGCGGGAAGCGCGCGACCCCGGATGATCCGGCGGCACGCCAACTGAAAGATTCCCGAGCCGCAGTGGAAGCGGAGCTCACCGCGCTGCGGTCCGAAGAGCAGGCCCTGCGCCGCACAATTAGCACGTATGAGCAGCGGATTGAGAATGCCCCGCGCCTGGAGCGAGAGTTTCAGCAGCTCTCCCGGGATTACGCTGGCGCGAAGGAACTCTATGCGACACTGCTCCAGCGCTACGGGAACGCCAAGATCGCGGGGCGTTTGGAGCAGGGGATACAAGGCGACCAGTTCACGATCCTCGATCCGGCCCTGGTTTCCCGAGAGCCGGTCGCCCCGAAACGGTCCCGCCTGCTTCTGATGGGGTTCCTGGTATCCGTGGGTGCCGCCGCGGGCGCCGCCGTGCTGGCCGAGGCGCTGGACACGTCGTTCCATACGGCTGATGATGTGCGCGCCTTCACCAGCGTCCCCGTTTTGGTGAGTATTCCGCCGATCACGACCGTAGCGGATCTTCGTCGACACCGGTTTCTGTTTGGCCTTGCGGCGCTTGGAGCAGGGGTCGGGATGATTGCGATCAATGCCGCCGCATCCTTTCTGGGGCGCCATCTCTAACCAGATGCGATCCATCCGATGACGCGATCCGGACCCATGGGACCGACGGGTTTCAGATGTTGCCCGGCTGTGAGGTGAACGGGCATTCAAGGACGTGCAGTGACTAAAGACCTCCCTCCGTCAACCGACCAATCCGTGTGGCGGCTCGATGCGATGGATCAGCATCTGGTGAGTTTCATAGATCCCGCCTCCTTTGAGGCCGATCAATACCGAACGCTCCGGCACTTGGTGGAGCAACTCGACTCGACTAAGCGAGTGCTCGCGGTGACCAGTGCCCTTCCGGGCGACGGCAAGACGATCACAGCCCTGAATCTCGCCGGGGCTCTGGCCCACGCCTCCCAGGCGCGCATTCTCGTGTGGGATCTCGACCTGCGCACACCATCGGTGGGAAAGCGCCTCGGGCTCACTGTCCAGAACCCGGGCGCGGTCGACCTGATCGTGGATCCCGGCCTCAC
>MNEU01000057.1:0-7898 GCA_001917855.1 Armatimonadetes bacterium 13_1_40CM_64_14
GATCCGGGCCCACAAGCGCCGTGCCGCGCGGAACTTTGCGATCTCTTCGAAGAAGTCGCTATGGCAGTCGAAGAAGAACGACAGCCGTGGCGCAAACTCATCGACCGCGAGGCCCGCGTCGATGCCCGCCTGGACGTACGCGATGCCATCTGCCAGTGTGAACGCCAGCTCCTGCACCGCGGTCGCTCCCGCCTCTCGAATGTGGTACCCGCTGATACTAATCACATTCCAGCGGGGGAGCTCGCGGGCGCCGAACACGAGCATGTCTTGAATGAGCCGCATACTGGGCCGGGGGGGCACAATCCATTCCTTTTGCGCGATGAACTCCTTGAGCATGTCCGTCTGGGTCGTCCCGCCCAGTTGGTCGCGAGGGACCCCGGCCTGTTCGGCCGCGACGACATACATGGCCAACAGCACGTTCGCCGGAGCGTTGATTGTCATCGATGTAGTGATGCGATCCAACGGCAGATCCTTTTGCAGAAGCTGCATGTCCGCCACCGTGTCGATGGCCACGCCTTCCCGTCCCACTTCCCCCAAAGCGCGGGCGTGGTCGGAGTCATAGCCCATCAACGTGGGCATGTCGAACGCCACCGAGAGGCCGGTCTGCCCGCGGGCCAGGAGATAATGAAACCGCCGGTTGCTGTCTGTGGCTGACCCGAAGCCAGCAAACTGGCGCATTGTCCACAGCCGCTCCCGGTACATCGTCGAGTGGATCCCCCGCGTGAAGGGGTACTCGCCGGGGAGCCCTAGATCGCGCGAGGGATCGAACCCGCGGAGGTCGTCGGGTCCGTAAAGCCGGTCGATCGGCAGGTCCGAGATCGTGGAGAACCGTTCCTTGCGCTCTGGCTGGCGCTCGAGATGAGGCCGCAGCGTGGACGCCTCCCACTTCCGGCGACCGTCTGAGACGTCGGCGAGTCTGTTCGGATCACTCATGGTCTCTTACCGATGATGGCGAATCCGCGGCCTCCGGTCAATCGCTCGCTGATGCGGGCGGTCGTCCCTACGGCGACGACTTGACGCGTTTGACCGCGTCGGTCAGCTTCGGCAGGATCTGAAAGAGGTCGCCCACGATTCCCAGGTCAGCAAGCTGCAAGAGCGGCGCGTTGGGGTCCTTGTTAATGGCGATGATATGCTTGGACCCCGACATCCCCGCGAGATGCTGCGGGGCTCCGGAGATGCCACAGGCGAGGTAGACCTGTGGGCTCACCGTCTTGCCCGTCTGGCCGATCTCATAGTCGTGCGGCACCCACCCCGAATCTACCGGGGGCCGCGAGGAGCCAACCGCCCCCCCGAGCGCTCGAGCCAGCGCATCCAGCAGGGCAAAGTTTTCTGGTCCCTTCATGCCGCGCCCGCCGGACACGATGATGTCGGCGTCAATTAGAGGAATCGTCTCGCGCTGGATCGTTTTCACTTCTCGGACCGTCGTGCGAATTGCCCTGGCGTCCAACTGAACGGGCCACGAGCGGATCTCGGCTTTCCGCTGGGGCTGTTCAGGCGGCAGCGGGTACATCGCGGGGAGTACTACTGCGATCCGCGGAGCGGTTTCCTTGAACCGGATGGTGCCGATGGCCTTCCGGGTGTACATCGGGCGGGTCGCCACGAGAGTTCCGTCCTGCACTCCAACGCTGGTGCAGTCGGTCACGATCCCTACGCCTAGCCGGGCGGCCACGCGGGGGGCGAGGTCACGTCCCTGCGAGGTGGCCCCGAACAGGGCGACAGCGGGGGGATCGGCCCGCAGCGCCTCGGTCAGCACGGTCGCGTACCCATCTGTCGTATAGCGCTGGAGCAGCGGGTGCTCCGCCGCAAATACCATGTCCGCCCCCCGTGCTCCCAGAGCAGCGGCCACCTGTGAGGTGCTTCCCCCCGGGACGAACGCCACGACCTTGCCGGACCACGCCGCGGCCAATGCGCGGGCGCATCCAAGCAACTCCAGGCTGATCTTCTTCGCCAGCCCATCCTGGTGCTCGACAACAACCCACACGTCGTGGCTCATCTACGCACCTGCGTTCCGGTCTGCTCTGGGCCGCACGCCTCGCCCACCCACATTCTTGCCTTACAGGACTTTCGCTTCATCTTTTAAGAACGCGACGATCGCGGCGACGGCCTGGTCCATGTCGCCGTCGAGGATCCGGCCAGCCTTTCGTTTGGGCGGCGTGGAAAGCGAGGCCAGGACGGTTCGGGAGGCGGCTGCGCCGACGGTCGACGGAGTCAGCCTTGCCGCGGCGAGGTTGAGGGTCTTGATTTCCTTGCGTTTCGCTTTCATGATGCCCGGCAGCGAAGGGTAGCGCGGCTCGTTGAGGCTGCGCTCCACCGTCAGGACTGCCGGAAACGGCACCTGGAGTACTTCCACGCCCCCCTCCACCTCCCGATGCACGACCGCGCTCGTCCCCATCGCGTCCACTTCCAGGTGCGCGATTGCGGTTGCCTGCGGCAGGTTCAGGTACTCGGCAAGCGCGGGCCCGACGATTCCCGCGTTGTCATCGGTGCTGATCTTCCCGCAGATGACGACGTCGTGGGGCAGGCTGCGAATTACCTCCGCCAGCACCCGGGCGAGGCCGAGGTGGTCGACCCCCTCCGCTGCGGAGTCACTGATGAGAATGGCCTCATCCGCCCCCATCGCCAGTCCGGTCCGCAGCGCCTCTTTGGCCCGCTCATGCCCCACGCTGAGGAGCGTCACGGACCCGCCAAATTGCTCACGCAGACGCAGCCCTGCCTCCGTGGCATGCTCGTCATAGTAGTTCATGACCAAGTTCAACGCCGTCTCGTCGATGCCGCTCCCGTCCGTCTTGATCCGGATCGGGGCTTCGGTATCCGGGACCTGTTTGACGCAGACAATGATATTCACGCGTTCACCCTGCGGAGCCCAGGGCTCGGGGGGCCTCCCCGTCCTCGGGGGAGGCATCCGGCATCCGATCGCATCTGTGCAGCGTCGGTCACTTCGCTCCCTCCACGACGTGGCGGGCAATCACAAGGCGCTGGATCTCTGAAGTGCCCTCATAGATTTCTGTGATCTTCGCATCCCGAAAGTAGCGCTCCACGGGGTAGTCCTGGATGTACCCATACCCTCCGAAGATCTGTACGGCTTTGTGCGCGGCCCACATCGCCGTTTCGGAGGCAAACAACTTCGCCATGGACGCTTCCTTCGTATAGCGCAGTCCCTGCTGCCGCCGATCGGCGGCTCGCAAGGTCAGTAGCCGGCTGGCATCGATGCGCGTCGCCATATCTGCCAGCATCCACTGCACGGCTTGAAACTCCCCAATCGGGTGACCGAACTGCTGCCGGGTGGCCGCATACGCGGTCGCATCCTCAAGCGCGGCCCGGGCGATCCCAATGGCCTGCGCAGCGATCCCCAGCCGACCGCCGTCCAACGTCGACAGCGCAATTTTTCCCCCCGCGCCTGGCTGGCCGACGATGTTCTCAAGGGGTAGGCGGCAATCGTCAAACACAATCTCCGCTGTTGATGAGCACTTGATGCCTAACTTCTTCTCCACTTTGCCGATAGCGATCCCGGGCAGCCGCTTCTCGACGACAAACGCCGAGAGCCCGCGGGCTCCGGGCTCAGGTCCGGTGCGCGCGTAGACGATGCACAGATCCGCCTCCACCCCGTTGGTGACAAATGCCTTGGTGCCCCGCAGGATCCACGACGCCCCGTCCCGCTTGGCGGTCGTCTGGAGCGACATCGCATCCGATCCTACGGCGGGCTCGGTGAGGCAGTAACACCCTAGGGAGGCTCCCGAGCACAACGGTGGTAGGTAGCGGCGCTTTTGCTCCTCCGTTCCAAACCGGACGAGGGGATCGCAGACCAACGAATTGTTGACGGTGATGATGGCCTGCACGCCCGCCGAGGCCCGGGCGAGTTCCTCCTGCGCCACCACATAGCTCACGGCATCCATGCCCGCTCCCCCATAGGTCTCGGGCACGCAGATGCCCATCAGGCCCAGGGCAGCAGCCTTCTGAATGATGGTGGCGGGAAAGGTGGCGGTGTGGTCGAGGGCCGCCGCGTGCGGGAGAATGTCCTTGGTCGCGAACTCCCGCACCATGGCCTGGACCATCCGGTGTTCGTCGGTCAGCTGGAAGTCCATGCGGCGTGATGCAGTGTGTTCTTTTGTGCCGGGGTCCACCGTTCCTGCCCTGGGGGACATGTGCCCATGTGGCAGGAGGCGCTTCCACGCGTGTGAAATGCCTCAGCGTGAGGAGCCAGTTCCGCCTGCTGTGCTGCCCCGGGGTTCGCCCGCATGAGTGATCGGGTCGCCATCGTGGGTGTCGGCATTGTGCCGTTGCGCGTGCAGTCCCGCGAGCGCTCCTTTCGGGAACTAACGTTTGAGGCGGCCGCCCGCGCTTACGCCGATGCCGGGATCACCCACGAGGAAGTCGACAGCTTCGTCAGCGTCTGCGAGGATTTTCACGAAGGGACCAGTATCACCGACGAATACACTCCTGACCAGCTGGGTGCCGTGCTCCGACCGGTCCACACCGTGGCAGGAGATGGCCTGCAGGGGATCGCGGCTGCGGTGATGCTCGTGCGCAGCGGCATCGCGGACCTGGTGGCCGTTGAAGCGCACTGTAAAGCGTCGAACATCGTCTCCCACCAACAGGTGCTCGCCATGGCACTAGATCCTGCCTATGAGCGCCCGGTGCGCGTAACCCCCCACGCCATCGCAGCCCTGGAGATGCGCCGGTACCAGCAGGACAGCGTCATCCCCGACGAAGCCATCGCCATGGTGGTCGTGAAGAACCGCAGGCAGGCGCTGGCGAATCCGGTCGCGGCACACGGATCCTCGATTTCGCCGGAGGACGTGCTCTCCTCAGCACCGGTCGCCGAGCCGCTGCGCACACTCGAGATAAGTCCGTACGCCGACGGCGCGGTCGTGATAGTGGTGGCCTCGGAGGACGCTGCCCGTCGGGCACCCAAGCCCGTCTGGATCCGGGGCATCGGGTGGGCTTCGGACAGTCCCTGGCTGGCCATGCGGTCGTGGGGCCAGGCCTCCTATGCCCAGCTCTCGGCCACGATGGCTTACACGATGGCGGGGATCACCGACCCGCCGCGCGAGATCTCCTTCGCCGAACTCGATGACACCTACGCCTACAAGGAACTGCAACACCTCGAAGCCGCCCAACTGGCCTCCCGCGGGGAGGCCGCGCGCTGGATCATGGATGGGCACACGCGCCAGGGCGGGCCGTTTCCCGTAAACCCCTCTGGGGGATCTCTCGGGATGGGGTACTGTTTTGATGCCACGGCACTCTACCGTACAGGGGCCGCGGTGCAGCAGCTCCGCGGGGAGGCGGGTCGAGTGCAGGTGCGCAATGCGAGCACAGGGCTCGTGCTCTCGTGGAGGGGCGTTCCCACGCAAACGGGGGGCGCGATGGTGCTCGGGGCTCTGTAGCGGAGAGTCCGCCGGGCGGACCGAGGACAGACCGGACCGGGTGAGACGAAGGGTCCCATGTCGTTGATGAAGCGGAAGCCGACACGTCGCGTGGCTGTTATCGGTGCGGGTCTGAGCCTGTTCATGCGCCGCGCGCTCGAAACAGGGAAAGAGCTCTCCTACTACGCCGCGTCTCAGGCGCTGGAGACATGTGGGGTGCGCCTGAAGGACATCGGCGCGGTCGTCATGGCTACGGCGCCAGACGCTTTCGACGGCGTGCACATGAAAGGGGAATGGCTGCTGGATGGCGCCGGCGCCACCCGCAAGCCGTACTTGCGCGCGTATGTCGGAGGAGGCTCGGGAGTCTTCAGTATCATCAGCGGGTGGATGATGGTCGCCTCCGGTTTGTTCGATCTCGTGCTCGTCGTGGCCGAAGAAAAGATGAGCAGCTGTCAGCCGCACCCCCAGGGCGCCTTCCTCACTATTTTCGATCAGATCATCGAGCGTCCGCTCGGCCCTAACCTCTTGTGGATCTTCTCGCTGGAGCAGCATCGGTACATGGCGACTTATGGGATTCGCAACGACGACATCGCGCGCGTCTCCGTCAAAAATAAGCACAACGCCATAGCCCATCCGGCCGCGCAGGTCGCGACGGAGATCACCGTCAAGGATGTGCTGGCTTCTGAGGTCGTGGCATGGCCGGTGCATCGTCTCATGGTCAGCCCGGTTTCTGACGGTGCGGCGGCGATCGTCTTAGCCTCCGAGAAGGTCGCCTCCCGCTTCACGGACAAACCCGTGTGGGTCCAAGGCGTTGGCTGGTGCCTGGACACGTCCTACTGGGGCAATCGCGACCTGGCCTACCCGCGGTACGTGGAAAAAGCGGCCAAGATGGCGTACGAGATGGCGGGGATCACCGAACCCCGCAAGCAGATTCATGTGGTAGAACCCTACGATCCGTTCGCGTACAAAGAGTTGCACCATCTCGAAGGTCTCCAACTCGCCGACAGGGGGAAGGCGCCGGAGGACCTGGCCCACGGTCGCTTCGAGCGGACGGGGGAATTGCCGAGCTGCCCGTCCGGCGGATTGATGGGCGTCGGGAACCCCATCGCCGCGGCGGGCCTGATGAAGGTGTGCGAGCTCTTCTGGCAGCTGCGGGGAGAGGCCGGCGCCCGGCAGGTTCCCGGGGCCCCCGAACGCGGCGTCGCGCAAGCGTGGGGCGATCTAATGCAAGTCGGTACCGTCGCGGTCCTGGGGCTGCAGTGATGGCACACTTGCCGAAGCGCAGCCCGGTCGTCCAGGGGACGGCCCCGCCTTATCGGGCGTTACGGGGCAACCCGCTGAGCGACGCGGAGTTCCGCACGGGAGTCCTCACCACGGCGTGGACGCCGACTCTAGAATACGCCTGGGACGCAGGGGAAGCCATCAGCGAATTTCTGGACGGCTTGCGGCAGGGCAAGATTCTCGGCGTCCGCTGCCGCCGCTGCGGTCGGGTCGTCACCCCTCCTCGGGCGTTTTGCGAACTGGACTTCAAGCCGATGGACGAGTGGGTGGAACTTGCGTCCACCGGTACGGTCAATACGTTTTCGATCTGCTACGTCACCTGGGACATGAAGCCGTTGCGCCGACCGCAGCTCCCTGCGGTAATTGAGATCGACGGGACAAACCCGCGCGGGGGCTTCCTGCATCTGGTGGGCGGTGTTCCAGGGCGTAGCGTCGAGGAGATCCGGCGCCGAGTTCGAGTGGGTATGCGAGTGCAGGCGGTGTGGAAGCCCCGTGCCCAGCGCGAAGGGGCGATCACAGACATTCGGTACTTTGCGCCAGTCGCGTCGGGCCGCAGCCGATGAGGCAGTTACAATCGTGCGCCAGGCCATGAAGGGCACGTCGTCTGCACGAGTGGTGCGGGGGAAGATGCCCGTCCAGTATCTTTACACAGCTGGCGTAGCGGGGGAACGCTTCTTTCAGACCATAAAAACGAAGGGCGTGTTGATGGCGACGACGTGCCGGGACTGTCGGATCACCTATCTCCCGCCGCGGGTATATTGCGAGCGCTGCTTTGCTGATCTGTCCGAGACCTGGTCGCAGGTCCCGTCGACCGGCCGTGTGCACAGCTACACCGTGGTCCACCAGGATCAAGACGGCCAGCCTGTCGATGCTCCGCAGATTGTGGCGTTCGTGCGCATGGATGGGACAGATGGGGGGCTGATCGGCCTCGTCCTGCACACGTCACTGCAGGGAGTCCACCTGGACATGCCCGTGGAAGCGGTCCTCCGCCCGCCCCGGCAGCGCCGGGGCACACTCGATGATATCGAAGGGTTTGCACCCCGTCAGAAACCCGCTCCCCCTCGTCGCAAGCGCTAGACCCCGTGCTCTTCGTCATCGTGGGATTGGTCGCCGCCGTGGTTGTGGCGGCGATTGCTACACATCGCGGGTTCGTGCGCTTCCGCGGGCGCGTCCGCGATTATCTCGAGCATTCCGCCGACATTGCGTGGCAGCGGGATACACCGTCAGGGGCGATTTACGCCGTTCTTGGCTATG
>MNEU01000057.1:8023-8460 GCA_001917855.1 Armatimonadetes bacterium 13_1_40CM_64_14
CTTCGACAGGGTATCGACCAGAGAATCGCCTCGTGCGCTCTGAATTGGACGACGAGGTGAGTATCGTGTACATCATCGAGGGTCAGCACCGCTACACATTCGTGACTGACGGGATGCGAACGGCCTGGGGGATGGAACGTTCCGCGCTACACGACCGGGCGCTGGCTAACCTGCGCGCGCACACCGCCCATATTCTCGAAGAACTGGGAGGCCCCCAGGCAGAGTATGTGTCTCTTGACGGCCTGGATGCGACACGGGCCCTGGTCGCCGACCTCATCGTTCCTGGTGACATCGCGCAGCCCGTGCTGGCGATCCCGCATGAACATGCCTGCCTGATCGCGGACGTGTCTAGCCGCGTCCGGTTGGCAGCCCAGGCACAGGTGATGTTTCAGGCTGCGGTCGTTCCTCTTTCGCCTCGGTTGTACCGCCTCACGTCA
>MNEU01000030.1 GCA_001917855.1 Armatimonadetes bacterium 13_1_40CM_64_14
CGAACTCACCGCCTCCGATGTGAACTGGATTGCCGTGCCATCTCTGGAGGTCCCCCGCAAAGTCACGGCCCGCCTCCGCCACGCCGCCGCGGACGTCGAGGCGCTGGTGCGTCCCAGTACACGCTATGGAGACGTCGTCGTCCAGTTTGCGCAACCCCAGAGGGTTCCCTCAGCAGGCCAGGCCGTTGCCCTCTACGATGGTCAGGCGGTCTTAGGTGGTGGCATCATTACGGAGGTCCGCACGCCGGCGCACACCTACGCGTAGTCCGGCCGACGTCTCGCCCCCAGGCCGACGAGATTCTGCTGCGCGCAAGTCGATAGACTGAACTCATGAACCATCGACCCCGTCTCCTCACCCTGCTGGCCATCCTGGTCCTGGTCTGTGCGGGGCCCGGGCCGCTGCAGGCTCAGTTGTCCTCCGAGATCGTCGACGGGCTCGTGCGCGACACCTACACAACGATCCGCGATGACGCTCTGCGCCCCCCTGACCTCTTAACCCTCTTGCATCACACGGCTCTCGCGGCTCAACAGGGCTTGATTTCCTCCGGCGTTGCTGAGCCGCCGCCGCTGCCCGTCTTGACTGGACAGGAGGCGCAGGATCTCACATTCGCTGCCGCGTACGTCCAGGCGGCGGTGGCGGCTGTTCCCATTGGAGGAGACCGGGTCCTCGCAGGCGTTCTGCGTGCGATGGTCCGGACCGTTACCGATCCGCAAGGCGCCATCTATGGCCCGTTGGAGTTAACACAGTACCACCGGGACTTGCACGGAGAACACTCGGGGATCGGTGTTCAGGTCGACGTCGTCAAGGGACGCATTGTCATCACCGACGTGACCGCTACGGGCCCGGCGGGACGCGCCGGCGTGCAGATTGGCGACACTGTGGTCGAGGCAGGCGGGCGTGCGGTTGTCGGCAGCACTCCGGACCAGATCGTGGAGCGCCTGCGGGGAGCGCCGGGAACGACGGTGACCGTTGCTATCCGCCGGGCCGACGGGACGGTAGTGCGTCTCTCACTCGCCCGGGACGCGTCGCGCGAGAATCCCACGCGGTGGAAGATGCTCGCGCCTCGCTTTGGATACTTGCGCTTGCTGGAATTCCCTAAGGGAGCATCGACTGATATCGACCGCGCGCTGACTGGATTGAAGAGCGCAGGGGCGGTCGCGTTGTTGCTGGATCTGCGCAAGAACGGCGGAGGGTTGTTCGATGAGGGGATCGCCGTGGCCAGCGCGTTTCTTCCCGACGGCATCGTGGCGATGGAAGAACACCGGGGTACCCTCACCCCGCTGGACGTGCTCCCCAACGTGCGGCGATTCTCGGGCCCCGTAGTCGTGCTGGTGAGCGGGTTCACGGCGAGCGCCGCAGAGATCGTCGCCGGGGCACTTCAGGATAATGGTGTACCCCTGGTGGGGGAGAAAACCTTCGGCAAGGGGACGATCCAGACGATCTACACCCTGCGCGGGGGATGGGGGCTCCGACTGACGACTTCGTCCTATTACACACGGCGTGGGCGGGCCATCGACGGACGCGGCCTCCAGCCGGATGTTCGGATTCCCCTCGACGAAGACCTCATCCAGAGTCCCCAAGACGTGCAACTGCAGGAGGCGACCGCGGTGCTACAGGCGAGGCTGGCCTCCAGCCCACGCGTCCGACCGTGAACGCTCGGACGCTGCGAGATGGAGCGGTCGACGTGGTACGCCTGCTGCGCGACCGCGGGTTCGAGGCCTACTGGGTCGGAGGGTGCGTGCGCGACCTGGAGATGGGCCGCGAACCCCACGACTACGACATCGCCACAAGTGCGCGCCCGAGCGAAGTCGCGACGTTGTTTGAGAACACCGTGCTCGTCGGTGTGCGGTTCGGGGTGGTCATCGTCACGCTCGACGGCTATCACTACGAGGTGTCGACATTTCGCGCAGAAGGCCCATACGTGGATGGCCGGCGTCCAAGCCGGGTCGAGTTTGTGGACGCGAAGACGGATGTCTCGCGCCGCGACTTCACCATCAACGGATTGTTGCACGATCCGCTCACTGGGACCACGGTGGACTACGTGGGGGGCCGGGCAGACCTTGCTCACCGGCTCGTCCGGACGATTGGTGACCCCGCAGTCCGGTTCGGCGAGGACCGCCTCCGCATGCTGCGTGCCGTCCGCTTGGCGGCGGAACTCGAGTTTGACGTAGAGGAGCAGACCTTCCAGGCAATCCGTGCGCATCGGGAGGCAATCCGTGACGTCAGCGCCGAGCGCATCCGGGACGAGCTGCTCCGGTTACTCACAAGCGCTGGTCGCGGACAGGGCTTCCGGCTCTTGCACGATAGCGGCCTGCTGGCGGTCATCCTGCCCGAAGTCGCTTCCACTGTGGGTGTCCCACAGCCCCCCGAGTTTCACCCCGAAGGCGACGTCTTCACCCACACGGTGCTGGCGTTAGAGCGCCTGCGGGATCCCTCCCCCATCCTGGCGATGGCGACACTCCTCCACGACATCGGGAAGCCGCCGACATTCTCGCAGTCGGATCGGATCCGCTTTAACGAGCATGATGCCGTCGGCGCCCGGATGGCAGAAGACATCTGCCGTCGGCTGCGGTTGTCGGGGCATCAAACTGAACGGATCGTCGCGCTCGTCCGGGATCATCTGCGCATCAAGGACCTACCCAAGATGCGTCCGGCCAAAGCGAAGCGCTTCCTCTTGCAACCGGACATCGCAGACCACCTTGAACTCCACCGAGCCGATTGTCTGGCCAGCCACGGAGATCTGGGTGTCTACACGTGGGCGACGGAGGCACTGGCGGAACTGAGCGCGCAGCATCCGGACCGCGAGCGGCTGGTGACTGGCGACGATCTGGTGGCGCTAGGCTACCCGCCGGGCGCGCAGTTCAAGACAATCCTGGACTACGTCGAAGATGCTCGGCTAGAAGGCCGCGTGGCCTCGCGCGACGCCGCGCTGGCCTTCATTCGGCAGACGTTTCCTCCGCCCCCGGGCCGGGGTGAGGGCCCTGGCGGCGTCCGCGGCGGCACAGAGGAGGGTGCGTCCAATTCCAGAACTCCAAAGACGGGGTGATCCTGCGTGAGTGAACTTGCCATCGTCTATGTTGTCCTCGGGCTCCTCGCGGCGTTTGTTGTAATTGGGGCCCTCCTCCCGAAGTACTTGCCCTCGCTGGTGGCCTACGTGGACGCTAACGTGTTGAAAGAGGAGAAGGGATCGGGCTCCGCACCCCCGCACTAAGCAGGCGGTCAGCCCATCGTATCTTTGATGATGGCATGCACGCAACGCACGGTCATTTGAGATACCCGCCCAACGCGACCACCACTGCCACGAAGGCTGCCGCAACAAGCAACGAGACGACTGCGGTCAACGTGAATTTGGCGAGGCCATTCATCTTGGAGCGGACGATCTTCGCATTTGTCGTGAGTGCCAAGGCACCCACGATGCCTCCTAGCGCTCCCCCCACAAACACGAGGAGGAGGGGCAATGCGATCCACACCCATACGTACCACTTCAGAGGATCGATCACGCGAATGGTTTTTCCCTCGACCACAAGTTGGGGCACGTCCAATCCAAAGACGCTGGGTTTCAATCTGACAGCAATGCTGGTGCCGTCATTGCGACGCAAGAGGACCTCGCGTCCCTTTCCCCTAGGAGCGGGCTGGTGGTTTACGAAGACCTTGGGCCCAGAGAACAGGCCTCCCGGTTGAACCTCGAGAGTTTGACCTTCGAACCCCTCAAGGTGGACGGGATATCTCATCGCGAGGATCCTCGGGCGTTATCCCATGTGTAATCGTGGCTGTAGGCGAAGGATGAAACGAAGCCCGCGTGACGCACAAAGACCCTGAGCATGCCCGATCCGCCCGATGCGTAAGGCTGGGAAGGCGGAGGGTTATTCCGACCCAGCCGGGGCCCCTGCAGTTTGTTGCTGAACCTTGAACTCGCGCTCCAGCCCTTTCAGTCGCGCGACGATGCCCCCGTACTCGAGCTCGGACATGGGTAGCATGGCGGGTTCGAAGAATCCCTGGCGGCGCATCTCCATCGCTTTGCCAGCCACCTGATCGCGCACATGGTGCCAGAACGGATCGGCAAACAAATCCGAGGGCCCGGTCAAGATCCCTTCATGCACCGAGAATCCGAGGGCGGATACCATTGGACAGCAGAAGTAAGTCGAGGCGGGGGTGTTAATGGGCACTGGCATCAAAGGCAAATTGTGGCTCCCCCGCGTGTCCCCGCCGACAAACGCGCCCAAGCCGAACACTGGGCCAAATTCCTCCGTGGCCGGGAAGATCTTCTGCACGCGCACTATAGCGGGAGGATCGTCCTTGCCGACATACTTCCCAGCAATATTCCTCAATCGCTCCGTGCCGACGGCGACGGCCTGCTCGTTTGGAAACTTCCGGGACCAAATGCCCCGGATGGCGTAGCGATTCGTGTCCCGCAGGAGGGCGGCAATGTCATACAGTCGGTCGGGCGCTGGCAGCGTGATCATGCGATCGCCGCCGGAGTAATCCATATCCAAGATTTGGAACGTGAATCCGTCGTGCAGCGCCTCAGACACAAGCAGCCCTGGTGAATACATGGGGTCGGCAAAGGCCAGGTACAACGGCAGATTGTACGCACCGGCGCCGCATTTGTCGCCGAGCAGCAGCATCAGCGCTTCGCTCGGGCGTTCCTGGAACTCCATCTCGGCTGACCCGGGTCCCAACCCTCGCACGTTGCCGGAAAATGCATCTTTCAGCAAGTCTTGTCCGGCCCCATAGAGGCCCTGGGTCTTGGCTTTTTCCGTACACGCCACGAAGGTCTCCCAGGCCAGCTGGTGGACCTCAGCATTTCCCACCCCGCGGGTGTGCGTCATGATCAGGGCGATGTCATCGCCGGTGTGACAGGTGTAGCCGTCGATGAGCAACGACCGTTTGGCCCGCTCCACGCGCTCTCGAGCAATCCCTATGACCTCTGCACTGGGGATCGTGTGGCCCCCGATGGCGCCGATGTCCGCCTTGATAATGCTCACTGTGACGCGCATGGTCTCCCCCCGTCCTGGAATCATCGTAGCAGTTCGGGTCACCGCAAAGAACTCCTTGCCTGGACGACTTCCGCCGTATACCGTAGGGTGTTCTGCTTGCACGAACGGACAGGAGTCCATTGACGGCGCAGGCGGTCGGGCAGGGATTTCACCCCGGGCGTGCTGGCGTCCGACCCGCCGATCCGGGAAGGGCTTGGAGCCGCAGGGCGATTCTACTGGAAGAGGGAAACCTCTCCAATGGGTCGAACACGCAACCGAACAGTGCACGATGCGGTGCCTGTTTCCCCCCACAAGGCCCGTGCCAGTGGCCCCGATTCCGGGGCGAGGGACGAATGGTGCGGCTACGAGTTGGGGGGGTGCGCGTCGAGCGGACGCCAGGACGCGTGGCGGTCACTGTCAATCTGCTTCACGATAGCACTGTGTTAACCGCGCGCGTCGAGCGTCCGAACGGGGAGTCCGGGAGCGTGCAGGTCGCAGCCGAAGCCGCGATCGCCGCGGTGGGACAAGTGGTCCCTCCTGGAACCACGTTCGTTCTGCAGGGGGCGTTGAGCCATCCGGTGAGCGCCGGACCGGCGGTCATCGCCCACATCCTGGTCGAAACGCCGCGCGGTCAGGAGCACCTCGTCGGGAGCGCGTTGGGCCGGGGCGGTCCGCTAGAAGACGCCGCGGCTGCGGCCGTTGTCGACGCGATCGACCGGCGGCTAGACTGGTACTTGCGGGGCTGATTCCCGCCCGGGCCCGGGTCTCAGGGGGCCGGCACCCCTGTGCCGGGGGGGGCAGAATGCCGACGGTAAGGAGGGTTGCGTGACGCACTCTGGGTCCGCCCGAGTGATCGCACTAGTCAACCAGAAGGGCGGATGCGCGAAGACGACGACTGCCGTTAACCTCGCGGCCTGCATGGCAGCCAGTGGCCGCAAGACCCTCGTCATCGACATGGATCCGCAGGCGAATGCGTCCGTCAGCTTGGGCGTCGACCCGGGCGGCCTGACCCGGACGGTGTACCACGTCCTGGTGGGGGCGGAGACCGACGACGGGGGCGTGACGCTCCCGCAGGTCATCGTGCCCACGACCGTCAGCAACCTCTCCCTCGCGCCGTCGTCCATTGACTTGGCCGCCGCGGAGCTCGAACTCGCCGCCCGGATCGGGCGCGAGAACTCCTTGCGCAAGCGCATGGGTCCGGTGTTGAGCGAGTATGCGTACATCTTTATTGATACGCCGCCCAGCCTCGGGCTGCTGACGTTGAACGCGCTCGTCGCCAGTGACGAAGTCATTATCCCGATCCAAACGCACTACTACGCGCTCTTGGGGATGCGCCAGCTGCTGCGGACCTTGAAGATGGTCCGCGAGGAAGTGGGCCATCAGGTGGAGATCGCGGGGGTGCTGCCTACGATGTATGACTCCCGGACGAACATGAGCAAGGAGATTGTTCAGGGGATCAAGGACTTCTTTGGAGACAAGGTGTTTGACACAACGATTCACTTCAACATCAAGCTGGTGGAATCGTCTATGGTAGGGGTGCCGTTGTTCATCCACGAGTCGGCATCCCGGGGCGCCCAGGAGTACATGGAACTGGCCAAGGAGGTGATCAAGACGCATGAAGAAAGGGCGCGAGGAGCTGCGGCGCGGCATTAGGGCATTTATCCAGGACGCATCCACCGAGCTGGCGGAGTTCACAGCCACGTCGGCGCCCCCCCTCCCCAAGCCCTCCCCCGCGTCCCGGGAGCCTGTGCCCGCCGACCGTCCCATCCTCCGATTGGTCCGTGAGGCCCCGACGGCCGAGCCGATGCGGGGAGTGGAGGAACTCACCTTGCACCCGCGCAAGGGCGTGTGCGCCGCCTACTTCGTGAACAAGAAATGCTGGGAACTTCCGGAGGCATTCTGCAACCAGGCCTTGCACGTGTGTCGCCTGCGGGAGTGTCCCGTCTACGCCCTCCATCAAGATGAGATGGAGCGGCGCTTCGCGGCCAAGTTCAAACACCTCTGGTAACTTTGTGGCGCCCCGCCTACGGGGCGCTGACCTCAAGACGCAACAGGTCCCCCAACTCAGCGATCCACGCCCAGATCGGGAGCCCACGCGATTCAATCGTGGCCCGCTTGCCCCCGATGCCAATGAACCGGACGTTCGCCTCGCGGGCCGCCTGCGCGTCGATCCAGGCATCGCCCACCAGATAGGCGGCGCGGATAGGGGGGAGGTGCGCCAGGACGTAGGACAAGCCGGCCGGGTGCGGCTTTAGCGCGGGAACATCATCGCGCGTCGCGATGAGGTCGAAGTACGGCGCGAGCCCCCACGTCTGCAAACGGTCCATCAGACCGCTCCGGGATGTATTCGTCAGCAGAGCGATCCCATGGTCCCGTCGGCGGAGCTCCCGGAGCACATCCACTGCTCCAGGTGCCACCGTCGCGCGCGACAGACCTTGGATCTCGGCTTCCCGGATCAGGTCCCACATCTGGGCCTCGAGTGTGGGGCTCACTGCTGCGCCTTGGGCGACGAGGTCGGCAAGCGATCGGGCCAGCAACAGATCGCGTGACTCCGTCGCGCGGCCGCTGGTGTGCAGGAGATCAATCAGGCGGTGTCGCACAGCGAGGAAGTCGATACGCGACAGTACGAGGGTGTCGTCGAGGTCGAAGATGAATGCGGTGTGGGGCGGCACGCGCATCGCGCAGAGGGTTTCGCCCTCGGGGTCGAAACCTCCTTAAGCAGATGGCGTCGCGCCAGGCACGTCCGCGCAAGCGTTCGTCGGGGAGGACCGGAGTGGTCTCCGAAGGGGACAAGGCACCTGACTTCACGTTACCCGACGATCAAGGCCGTTCGGTGAGCCTGAAAGACTTTCGGGGCACCAAGGTCGTGCTGTGGTTCTATGTGCGGGACTTCACGCCTGGGTGAACGCTCGAAGCCACCGCGTTCCGTGAGGACTTCGCGGCCTACAAAAAACTCCACGTCCAGATTCTCGGTGTGAGCCCGGACGACGTCGCCTCGCACGCGAAGTGGAGGCAGAAGCTCCAGATTCCTCACCCGCTGTTGGCCGATACTGAGCATGCGGCCGCCGAACGCTACGGCGTCTGGGTCCAGAAATCCATGATGGGCAAGTCCTACTGGGGCGTGGCGCGCACCACGGTTATCATTGACGAGCAGGGGAAGGTGGCGAAGGTGTTTCCCAACGTGAAAGTCCAGGGGCACTCCGCCGAGGTCCTCGCGGCACTCCGCGGAATCCTCCCGTCGTCTGCGGACCGTTAGAATTTCAGACCCGCGCGCGCGATGCCCTGGATGAAATAGCGCTGCAGTGCGAAGAACAAGACCAGCACCGGCAGCACGGAGAAGGTGGCGGCGGCCATGAGCAGCCGCGGCTGCGTCCCCCATTCGCCTGAGAACGACAGCAGTCCCACCATGACCGGCCGCATCTCGGGCGTGGTCGTGACGATCAAGGGCCACGTTAGGGCATTCCACGACCCCAAGAAGGTCAGCAGGGCCACGGTGATGAACGCCGGCGTGCTTAAGGGGACGACCACCCGCCACAGAAATGTCCAATGCGACGCGCCGTCCATGGTCGCTGCGTCTTGGAGCTCTTGAGGGATGCCCGCGAAGAACTGCCGCATCAGGAAAATCCCAAACACGCTTGCCAGCCAGGGAACGATGAGCGCGGAGTAGCTGTTCAGCCATCCCAGGCGGACGATGGTGATATAGTTTGGGACCAACTGCACCTCGCCGGGGACCATTAAGGTTCCCAAGAACAGCGTGAACAGCACTTCCCGTCCCACGAACCGCATGCGGGCGAACGCATAGCCGGCCAGAGCAGAGGTGACGAGCACACCGGCGGTTTCGCTTGCGGAAATGATCATGCTGTTGACAAAGTACCGGCCAAAGGGAGCATGGTTCCAAGCGTCGACGTAGTTCTCCCACGCGAGCCGGGACGGAATCCACGTGAACGGATCGGTGAACACCTCGCGGACGGGCTTCAGGGAGGTCACCACCATCAGGTAGTACGGCAACAGCACGAGCCCCGCCGTCATCAGGAGCGCCACGTGGATAGGGAGGTGCGTCAGCCAGGGACGCCTCGGGGCGGGCCGTGAGGAGGTCGGGGTGATCGTGCTCCCGCGTGCCATGGCTACGTGTCGTAGTGCACGCGGCCGGTTAGGATCCGCCGCTGCAACATCGTAATAATGAAGATGACCGCGAAGAGCGCGTACGCCTGTGCGGCCGCATAGCCCATGCGAAAGTACTGGAACCCTTGCTGATACAGGGAGTAGACGACGGTGAACGTGCGGCCCAGTGGGCCGCCCTGGGTGAGAAACAGAGGAAGGACGAATACCTTGAAGGCGCCGATCATGCCGATGACCAGGAGGAAGTAGGTGGTCGGCGAGAGCAACGGGAGCGTGACGTAGCGGAACACCTGCCACCGGTTCGCCCCGTCGATCTGGGCGGCTTCGTAGTACTCAGCCGTGATGGACTGCAATCCGGCGAGGAAGATCACGATATCTCGTCCCAGACCGCTCCAGATAGCCACGGCCACGACAGCAGGCATCGCCTGCCCGGGATCGAGCAACCAGCGCTGGGGGGAGACTCCCAGCTTGCCGATGAGGTAGTTCAGTAATCCGAACTGATCGGGATGGTACAACCAGTGCCACACCATCGCCGCGGCGGCAAGCGACGTCACATAGGGGACGAAGAAGGCCGTCCGATACCAGGACATCCCCGTAAGGGTGCGGTTCAGCAGGACGGCAAACACGAGCGCGAGCGGGAGGCCTACCGCGACAGAGGCGACGGAAAAATACGTCGTGTTGGCCAGAGCAGACAGGAACCTGGGATCCTGCAGTAACTCCGCGTAGTTTCCCAGGCCGACAAAGGTGCGCACTGGGTCAATGAGGTTCCACCGCAACAAGCTTACGAAGAACGCATAGAGGATGGGGAACAGGTTGAAAACGGCCAAAACCAGGGCCGCGGGCAAGATAAACAGGTAGGCTTCCGCGTTTTCCGAGAGCCGCCGGAGCCGACGCGGGCGGCTTGGAGCACCCTGCAAGACGCGATCAGTCCTGTCTTGTGCGGCCACGACACCCCTGTGCTGCGACGCGCCCGCCTAACGTCACTTCCTCTGGGCGAGCAACCGGTTGGCCTTGGCGGCCGCTCCGTCGAGCGCGTCTTTCGGGGTCATTTTGCCAAACAGGGCCGCCTCCACGGCGCCGTCGACAGTGTCCCGAATCTCTTGCCACTCCGCAACGCCCGGCTCCGTCTTGGCCAGCAACACCGAGTCGATGCCTGCACGCAGGTCGGGATCTTGCCGCAACGCGACCTGCATTAACGTTGAGTTGAGGGCGGATCGGCGCACAGGCATGTAGAACGTCCGCACCGACCAGCGGGCGGTTCCCACCGGACTCGTGAGGAACTTGACGTACTTCCACGCCGCCACTTGCTGCTCGGGGGTGGCCTTGGCGAAGATCGCGAGGTCAGTTCCGGTCAGCAGCGTCGCGCGGGTCTTCCGGTACGGCAGAACGGCAAGCCCGACCGCGAACTTGCCGGCGACCGCCTCTTTAGCGAACGCCAAGCCCGGATTGGTGGCGAAGTACATCGCCACTCGGCCTGCGCCCAAGTCGGCGTCCGCGAACCCCGGCAGGATGTAGGCCACCTTATCTTTGTTGACCAGATCGACCAGAAACTGCAGGGCCTCCACGCCCGCCGGACTGTTGAACCCGACCTCCTTCTCCGTGCGCAGGAACTCCCCGCCGTTCGTGAGGAGCATCACGAAGAAGTAGTCGGATGTCGGGCGGACGACGAACCCGTAGCGGGTCACCCGGCCGCCGTCTTCTTGAGTCAACACTTTCGCCACCCCGCGCAAGTCGTCCCAAGTCTGAGGAACATTGAGACCGCGCTGCTTCAACAAGTCGGCATTGAAGAAGAGGAGATTCAAGCTCTTGTTGAACGGCATCGTCCACAAGACGCCGTTGAACGTATTCGCCTGGCGCAACGCGGGGACAATATCGTCCAGGTCGGCCTCGGATAGTCCGTCCGGTCCCCTGACGAATTTCTCCATGGGGACGAGGGCGTTCGCCCGGCTCAACTGGTCGGTGTAGTTCGGAAAGACCTGGGCCAACGTGGGAGGGCTGCCCGCGGCTGCGGCCGCGATCAGTTTTTGGCGATACGGACTGCCCGTGGTGGCGTAGGATCCTTGGTACTGCGCATTGACCACGATCCCGGGATTGAGTTTGTTGAAATCCGCGGTCAGGGCATCGATCGCGGGGTTGAGCACTCCACTCATGCCGTGCCAGAAGGTAATTGACACCGGCTCCGCCCCGGAGGCCGGGAAGATCCATCCTGCGGCCCCCAGGGCCACCCCCATGGTGAGCACAAACCGCCTCCACCCTTGCGCGCGCACAGGGCGCCTCCTCACTCGACCTTTTGTGGTAGGGGGCTTCGACCGTCGAGAAGAGCTCTCCTTGCCCAATGGTCTATGGGTACAATCGGTTAAGCAGCCGAGGGAAGGCGATCGCTTCCCGCACGTGCTCGATTCCTGCGAGCCACGCCACCGTGCGCTCGATCCCCAGACCGAACCCCGAGTGCGGGACCGAGCCGTATCGACGGAGGTCCAGGTACCACCGGTATACGTCGGGTGGGAGGTGGTGCTCGTGCAACCGTAGTTCGAGCAAGCGCAGGTCGTGGATCCGCTGTCCCCCTCCGATGATCTCGCCGTAGCCTTCACTCGCGAGGAGATCGGCAGACAGCACGACCTCTGGTCGGGTCGGATCGGGCTGCATGTAGAAGGCTTTGCACTGCGCGGGATATCGGTGGACGAACACGGGCCGGTCGAACGCTGATGAGATGACCGTCTCCTCGTCGCCGCCCAAGTCCTCGCCCCAGGGGAGCGGCTTGCCTGCCGCCGCCAGCCGCGCCAACGCCTCGTCGTAGGAGAGCCGTGGAAACGGGGGCCGCACTTTCTCGAGTTGTGCGATGTCGCGTTCGAGCACTCCGAGTTCCGCGCGCCGTCGCTCCGTTACCTGGGCGGCGATGGCGCACACGAGGGCCTCGGCGAACTCCATGTATTCTTCGAGGACCATGTACGCAGCTTCGGGTTCCAGCATCCAGAACTCGGTGAGGTGGCGCCGGGTCTTGGATTTCTCGGCGCGGAACGTAGGCCCAAAGCAGTACACCTGGCCGAACGCCATCGCGGCCGCCTCATTGTAGAGTTGGCCTGACTGCGTAAGGTAGGCTCTGCCGAGATCAAAGTAGGGGGTTTCAAACAGCGTCGTCGTTCCTTCAACAGCCGCGGGGGTGAGGATCGGTGTGTCCACGCGGAGATAACCGGCGCGGTCCAAAAACTCAGTGGCCGCCCGAATAACCTCCGCGCGGATGCGCATCAGCGCGTGTTGGCGCCGCGACCGCAGCCACAAGTGCCGGTGGTCCATGAGGAACTCAACCCCGTGTTCTTTCGGAGTGATGGGGAAGGGCTCCGCCAGGTGCACGATATGTAGGTCTCGCACCAGCAGTTCGTGCCCACCGGGGGCCCGTGCATCCGTGCGCACCACGCCGCGCACGATGATGGCAGACTCCTGGGTCACGCCGTCTGCCGCAGCAAAGGCCTGCGGGGACACCTCCGCGCGGGTCATCACTGTCTGCATCACCCCCGAGCCGTCCCGGACCTGTAGGAAATGAATGCTGCCGCTGCTCCGTTTATTGTGAAGCCAGCCGCGGATCTCCACCTCCTTCCCAACGTGTGCCGCCGCTTCTTCGACCCGGATGACCATTGCCGGCCTCCCGCCGTAGGTTGAGTCCACCCCTCTTCCCGGATGTCTGGGGTGAGCAGTGCATCAGTGTCTCACGCGCGTGGTCATCCGGGCCATCGGGGCACGGGACGCCTGGGGACGCGACGAGCAGGAGGACAGCCCGACGAGCAGCCAACGGCGCAAGGACGATCCCCGCGCAATCCCCTGTGAGTTCCCGAACAGCACAATCGCCCCCTTCTGTTTCTCGGAGAGGTCGCGGGCCACCCAGAATGAAGTTTAGCCTGGCAGTGCGGCGGTGCGCTGATTGGCAGTACGTTGAAATGGTTTCCGACCGCCGCCGTCGCGCTGTTGAAGGAGGGTCGTGCGAGACCGCGAACAAGTGGAGACATTCCGGCATTGGATCAGGGGGAGGAACGAAGGATGAAGCGGCTAGGTGTGCATATCATCGTGCTGCTAGGGAGCATAGCTCTTATCGCAGGTTTCATTCGCCCCACCGGCGCGCAAGGGCTGCCGAAGGTGAGCATCATGGTGGGTGGGCTGGAGAAAATCATCTACCTCCCATACATGCTGACTCAGAGGCTCGGCTACTTCGCTCAAGCCGGAGTAGATGTCACCCTCTACGACGAGGCCTCGGGCCAGTCAGCGGAAGACGAAATGCTCGCGGGACGGGTCGACGGCACCGGCGGGTTCTATGATCACAGCATTGACCTTCAGTCTAAAGGGAAGATCGTCGAAGCTGTGGTCATCATGAATCGCGTTCCGGGTGAAGCCCTGATGGTCAGCAATTCCTCGGGAATTAATTCACTTGCGGGTCTGCGAGGGAAGCGCATTGGGGTCACGTCGTTTGGCTCGTCGACGAACTTCCTCGCGTCGTTCTTAGTGACCAAGGGTGGGGGCAGCCAAGGCGAGTATACGCCCGTCCCGGTTGGTGCCGGGAACACGCTAATCGCGGCGATGCAGCAAAACCGCATTGAGGCGGCCGTGACGACCGACCCCACGGTCTCGCGCTTAATCAAAATGGGGATCGCGCACGTCCTCGTCGAGATGCGCACGGCCGCCGGAACGCGCGGCGCGCTGGGGGGCACGTATCCCGCGACGAGTCTGTACATGCGGGCAGACTATGTGAACAGTCACAAGGATGCCGTGCAGCGCGTCGTGAACGCGTTCGTGAAGACGCTCAAATACCTGCAGGCCACCAAACCGGAGACGATCGCGGCCCAGCTGCCCGAAGACTACTACGTGGGAGATAAGCCGCTGTACCTGGCCGCCCTGGCGTCGAGCATGAACATGTTTAATCCGACAGGGCTGATGCCCCCCGACGGCCCCCCTACCGTTTTGCGTGTCCTGGCCTCGTTTAACAAGGAGCTCGATCCGACGAAGATCGACTTGTCGAAAACCTATACCGACGAGTTCGTCCAAGCCGCATCCAAGTAAGTCGGGAGTGGACAAAGGAGCGCCCGGGACCAGCACCAGGTACCCGGCGCTCCCTTTGTTTTTGAGCCGGGGGAGGAGGGGCAACCGGTGAGGAGTCCTGACATGCCGAACCCCGGGCGCGGTCGTGCCGAGATCCCTAATCCCGCGGTAGCTGCGGTGGGCCAGGGCGGACCGACCATCGCATTGCGCGATGTGATGAAGCGCTTTCGCACATCCCGCGGTGATTTTTATGTGGCGGTGCATAGCCTGACTTTTGACGTCGCCGGCGGTGAATTCTGCGCAATCGTCGGTCCCACCGGATCGGGGAAATCGACAACGCTCAACCTCATTGCGGGGCTCGACACGCCAAGCCGGGGGCAGGCATTCGTTCTCGGTCAGCCCGTGACGGGTCCGAACGCGGGAGTCGGCTATATGTTCCAAACCGACGCGGTTTTCCCCTGGAAGAACGTCCTGGCGAATGTGGCCACCGGGCCTCTGTATCGCGGCGCAGGGCGAGAGGAGGCGGTACGCCGGGCCCGCGAGTGGATTGGCCGGGTGGGACTCGCGGGGTTTGGAGACCGCTACCCAAGCCAGTTGAGCGGCGGCATGCGGAAACGCGTCGCGCTCGCACAAACGCTGATCAATGAGCCTGCCGTCCTGTTGATGGACGAACCGTTCGCCTCTCTTGACGTGCAGACCCGGACGATGATGGAGAATGAGCTGCTCGAGCTGTGGTCCGGCACCTCCGCGTCCGTCGTCTTTGTGACGCACGACCTCGAAGAAGCCATCGCGTTAGCGGACCGCGTCCTGGTTTTCACGGCGGCGCCGGCGACGTTGAAGCGGAGTTACGAGATCGACTTGCCGCGGCCCCGCAATGTGACCGAAGTCCGGTTTGATCCACGGTTCACCCAACTGTATGAACACATTTGGCAGGACTTGCGTGACGAAGCCGTCATTGCCTATGAGCGGTCTCTCCAACAAGTCAGGTCTTAGCCCCCGTCCCGTGGAGGCCTTGACGGCGGAGGAGCAGGCGGCTGAGGTCGCCGACCGCCGGCGCGCCCGCTTGGAACGCTTCTGGCAGGGGGCGATCTTCGTCTTCATCGTTGGAGGGTGGGAGATCTCCGCGCGGACGGGGGTGGCCGATCCGTTCTTCTTCGGGCAGCCCTCCGGGGTTATCGCGACCATCTGGCGGTGGTCCACGCGAGGCACGCCCCAGGGCCCGCTGTGGCAACATGTCGTCGTGACCCTCGAAGAAGCCGTGCTGGCCTTCTGCATCGGTGTCGTCATCGGCGTCGTGGCCGGGTTTGCGCTGGGAAGGAATCGGATGCTCGCCGCGGCGTTCGGTCCCTACATCCGGATGGGGAACGCCATTCCGCGGGTGATCCTCGGCTCGATTTTTGTCATCTGGCTGGGGCTGGATATGGCCAGCAAGGTTGCGTTGGGGGTCACTCTTGTCTTCTTCATTGTCTTTTTCAACGCGTTCCAAGGAGTCCGAGAAGTCGATCCCAATCTGGTGAACAATGCGCGCCTCCTCGGGGCCGGCCCGAGACAGCTGTCGTTCGACGTAATGTTGCCTGCGGCATTGGGGTGGATCATCAGCAGTCTCCACACCAGCTTCGGTTTTGCCCTCGTCGGAGCTGTTGTGGGAGAGTTCCTGGGCGCGACGCACGGTCTCGGGTACTTGGTAGCTTCCGCCCAGGGTGCTTTCAACGCGAATGGGGTCTTTGCGGCGATGGCGATTTTGTCAGTGGTAGCCCTCATCGCGGACTTTTTGGTCACCCGGCTGGAGCGTCGCCTCACGCCCTGGCGGCAAACCGCCACCCGCAGCAGTTTGTGACCCTGCCCCGCAGGCCGGAGCGGGCGGAGGCGATCTATTTCGTTTGCGCCCACGCGTCCTCAACCACGGACACGTCTGCCATGCGTGTGTCTCACCTGGGGCGTGGTGATTTCACCTCCGTTGCCGCCGGCACGGGGCCCATGTTATACTAACTGCGTCGCCTGCAGCGGCGACGTATGTGACGGAAAGCTCCCGCCTTGGGAGCGCTGCGGAGTGGGTGGAAGTGATTACCCACTCTTTTTTATGGAAAAGACGAGGGACGAATCTGCGGGGACGAGACCCGCAGGGCAAAGTGGATGACACGACAGGGGGTTGTGGCACAAATCGAGGAGATCTTGCAGCCGATCGCCTCCCGTATGGGGTTGGAGACCGTAGAGGTGACAGTCTCTGGAGATGCCCATCGGACCGTGCTGCGCGTGCTGATGGACCGCCCCGACGGGGGGATCACTGTGGAGGAGTGCGCGCGGGTCAATGAGGCTCTCAGCAGGCAACTGGATCTCTACGACCTGTTTGCGTACCGGTACACGTTGGAGGTATCCTCCCCGGGGTTGGACCGATTGCTGCGCAGCGATGCCGACTTTCGCCGCTTCGCCGGTAAGAAAGTGGAGATCAAGACCATCGGGGCGGTCGAGGGACAGCGGCATTTCCGAGGCCTCCTCCTTGGCGTGATCGGCCCTGCCGTCGTGCTGCAAGGAGAGCACGGACAAGTCCAGGTTCCTAAGGATCAGATCGCCCAGGCGCGGTTGGTCGTGGAGATGGAAGATCTCCGCGCCGACCTGCGGGCGTGAGTGTGGATCAGATGGGGTGGCCAGCATGAACGTGGAGCTGATGAAGGCCCTCGAGCAGATCGAGGAAGAGAAGGGGATTGGCAAACAGGTCATCATTGAGGCTATTGAGGCGGCGCTCCTCTCCGCCTATAAGAAGAACTATGGCGCCTCTGCCCAGAACATGCGCATCGAGGTGGACCCCGACACAGGCGAGATGCGCGCCTACCAAATCCGGACCGTCGTGGACGCGGTGGAGGATGAACACTCGCAGATCGCCTTAGCGGAAGCGCAGGAGTGGGATCCGACCGCCAAAGTCGACGACATGGTGGAAATCGAGGTGACCCCGCGCGACTTTGGCCGGATCGCGGCCCAGACCGCGAAACAGGTGGTGGTCCAGCGGCTGCGGGAGGCCGAACGCGACCTCGTCTACAAGGAGTTTCGGGACCGGGAAGGCGACATCGTCACCGGCACGGTCCAGCGCATCGAACGCAAGAATGTCTACCTGGACCTGGGCCGCATTGAAGCCGTGCTGCCGCCCACCGAGCAGATCCCCCGGGAGAGCTATCGGCAGAGCGAACGCATCAAAGCCTATGTGGTCGAGGTGCGTCAAGGTACGCGCGGTCCGCAGATCGTCGTGTCGCGAACGCACCCGGGGCTCTTGAAGCGTCTGTTTGAACTTGAGGTGCCCGAGATCTATGAGGGCATCGTCGAAATCAAAGCGATTGCCCGGGAGGCGGGAGGGCGGAGCAAAATCGCCGTCTCCTCTCGCGACCGGAACGTGGATGCGGTCGGGGCCTGCGTCGGCCCCAAAGGCAGTCGCGTCCAATCGATTGTCGACGAATTGAAAGGCGAAAAGATCGACATCGTCCCCTGGAACGCCGAGCAGGCGCTGTTTGTGGCGGGCGCCCTCAGCCCGGCGAAGGTGACGCGTGTCGAGATCACCGAGGAGACGAAGACCGCGCTGGTGATCGTGCCCGATAACCAGCTGTCTCTGGCCATCGGGCGCGAGGGTCAGAACGCCCGGCTGGCCGCCAAATTGACTGGCTGGCGGATCGACATCAAGAGCGAGGCCCAAATCAGGGAGATCGAAGCGAAGAAGCTGTTCGTGGATTTGCCCGAAGAAGACGTCACTCCCGCCGCGGCCCCTGAGGCCGCCCCAGCAGAAGGCCAGGGTGCCGTCGGGGCGGAAGGTGTGTCTGTTGCCTCAGAAGCCCCGCCCCAGGCCGAGGCGCCAGCGGAGGCGGCCCAGGAGCAATCCGAGCCGGCCGCCGCGGTGCTGGTGGAGGGGGAGACATCGCCCCCCCCGGCAGACGGCGAGCCGCTTACGGAGGCGGTGCCAGAAGAATCTGAGCCGACCGTTCCGGTAGCGGTGGAGGGTACGGAACCGGCGCCCGTGGCAGAAGCCACGGCGCCTGCGGGACCACCCGCGGATGGGGCGGATGCTCCCTCCAATGACGCGGTGAGTGCAACATCTACCACAGCGAAGCCGAAGAAGCGGCGGACGAAGAAGACTACCGATGCCTAAGGCGCGGAAGGTCCCCACACGGATGTGTGTGGCCTGCAAGCAGATGAAGTCGAAGCGCGAACTGATCCGCGTCGTCCGCGCCGCGGATGGAGGCGTCCGAGTCGACCCGACCAGCAAGATTGCGGGCCGTGGCGCCTACGTGTGCCCGACGGAGCAGTGCGCCGATGCGGGCGTGCGGGAGGGGAGATTGCAGCACGCGCTGGAAGTCCCCATCCCACAGGGAGTGCACGACGAGCTGCGGCGAGTGATCGCGGGGATGATCGCCTCTCAGGCTGGAGAGAGCCAGCCCAAGGTGATTCGGATCCCGGCAAGTGCGGGGTTGCATCGCAGGTTGGGAGCGCATTGAACAAGAGAGAACAGGTGACGGATGCGAGTGCATGAGCTGGCCAAGGACCTCGGCTTAAGCAGCAAGGCCATGGTGGACCTGCTGGCCAGCATGAACATTTCCGTGAAGAGTCACAGTAGCACACTCGACGACGCGACGGTCGCGCGGGTGCGGCGAAAGGCGAAAGGACAGGATCAGCCCAAGCCCGAGCCGTCCCGCGTCGCCAAGACGGCGAGTGGAGAGCGCATTCTGGGGATGCGCAAGATCACACCACCGCCACCGCCTCCTGAGCCTGTGCCTGTTCAGGAGACGCTCGCGAGTGCCCCTGTTGAGGAGCTTCCTGGTCAGGAGATGCCGGGAAAACCGTCCGCAGAACCGGCGGTCAAAGTTAAACCCGCTACAACGGAAGTTGTCATGCCGAGTCGGCCCGCCGTTGTGGGCCCCACGGATGCAGAAGGCCGCCCTGTCGCTCGACCGGGCCAGCCCGCGGCCGCGCCTAAAGTGATTACCAAGGACTTTCGGACTCCCATGCGGCCGGCCGCCTCTGCCGGGACAGCGGCGCCCGCCCGACCGTTGGTGAGGCCCACGCCCCCGCGCCGGGATACACCACGGCCCCAACCCCCGCGGGCCCCCGTCGAGCCAGGTGCCGCTCCGTCGCCCGCGCCCGCGCCAGTGGGGGCGCCGCCGAAAGAACGACCGCCCAAGGTCAAAGAGCGTCTTCCTCCACCGCCTCCGCCTGCACCCGTGGCGGCACCGCCGGTTGTGACGGCCGAGATCGAGCTCCCCGGTCCGTTAACGGTCGGCGAACTTGCGGTCAAGCTGGGTCTTGGCCCGGGCGATGTGGTGAAACGTCTGTTGGAGCAGCGCGTGCTGGCCGGCATCAATCAGCAGATTCCCCTTGAGGCCGCCGCGAAGGTCGCTGAGTCATTTGGATCCAAGGTGCGCAAGCCTGAGGGGATGACCGCAGGCGTCCTGACAGTCGCGGCACCGAAGCGGCTCGAGGTAGCGCGAGATGATGCGGCCGTGCCACGTCCACCTGTGGTCACGATCCTAGGCCACGTCGATCACGGGAAGACGTCGCTGCTCGATGCCATCCGGCAGACGGACGTTGCGGCCCGGGAGTTTGGCGGGATCACGCAACACATTGGTGCATCCACTGTCGACGTGGACAGCCGGCGCATCGTCTTCATCGATACGCCCGGTCACGAGGCGTTCACCACCCTTCGGGCGCGGGGCGCTCAGGTCACGGATATTGCCGTGCTGGTCGTCGCCGCCGATGACGGGGTGATGCCTCAGACGATTGAGGCGCTCAACCACGCCAAAGCCGCGGGTGTGCCGATCGTCGTGGCGATCAACAAGGTGGACCTCCCGCAGGCGAACCCTGATCGCGTGAAACAGCAACTCTCCGACGCGGGTCTGGTGCCCGAGGACTGGGGTGGCGATACCGTGACCGTCCCCGTGTCCGCGCGAACCCGCCAGGGCCTCAAGGAACTTCTCGAGATGATCCTGCTGGTCACCGACCTCCAGGAGCACCGCGCCAATCCCAGCCGACCCGCCCGCGGGACAATCCTCGAGACCCGGCTGGACCGCGGGCGCGGCCCCGTGGCCACTGTGCTCGTTCAGGAGGGCACGCTGCGGGTAGGGGATGCCGTGGTGGCCGGATCGACGTCAGGCCGCGTGCGGGCGATGACCAATGACCGAGGAGAGCGGTTGACCGAGGCCCTCCCGGCCACGCCGGTGGAGGTGGTGGGTCTCGACGATGTGCCGACCGCGGGGGACGTAATGGAAGCGGTGGGCGACGAGAAAGAAGCCAAGGTGGTCGCCGAAGAACGCCGCTTGCGGGCGCGTGCTGGTGAGGCTGCTGCAACCCGCGGGGTGGAGGAAGCGGTGCCCGCCGCGGGTGAGGCCAAGGAGCTGCGTGTGCTCCTCAAAGCGGATTCACACGGGGCGGTCGAAGCATTGTCGACCTCGTTGGCACGTCTGGCCTCGCCGGAGGTTGGCGTCACGGTCCTGCACGCTGCCGTGGGGAATGTGACCGAATCCGACGTCATGCTCGCCGCGGCGAGCCGGGCGATTATCATCGGGTTCAACATCCGGCCTGAGCCCCCGGTGCGCAAGCTGGCCGAGCAAGAGCACATCGACATCCTCACCTACCGGATCATCTATGAGGCCCTCGACGACATCAAGAACCGCCTCCGCGGCATGCGCGCGCCCAAGCGGGTCGAGGTGTCGCTGGGGCAGGCCGCGGTACTAAAGACATTTACGATTTCCAAGGTCGGGACGATCGCCGGATGCTCCGTCAACGCGGGGGTCATCACGCGCAGCGCGACGGTGCGCGTCATCCGCGACGGCGTGGTCGTCCACGAAGGCAAAATCAGTTCCTTACGCCGATTCAAGGAGGACGTCCGCGAAGTCGCAGCCGGTTTCGAGTGCGGCATTGGCCTCGAGCGCTTCCCCGACATGAAAGTGGGCGATATCCTGGAAGCGTTTGAGATTCGGGAGGAACCGGCCTAAGTCGCGCAGGTGGGAGCGGCGGGTCGACTTGCAGGCATCCTGTCCCGACGGGGGCGAGCCGACGCCGCGCAAGATCGCGCACCGGAGTCGCCATGGTGATCGGCGTCCTGCAGGTCGAGCTCACGCTGCCCGCCAGCAACAGTCTGAAGGACAAGCGTCGACTGGTGAAGAGTCTGCTGGACCGTCTGCACAACCAGTTCAACGTTGCGGCGGCAGAGATCGACGCGCAAGATAATTACCGGCGCGCCCACTTGGCCGTGACGTGCGTCAGCAGTGAAGCCAAACACGCCAACCAGATCCTCTCCCACGTGATGTCGACCGTAGACCGGGAATCAGAGATGGTGGTTGTGCACTATGATCTGGAACTTCGATAACCCGGAGCCCGTGGCGGTGGTCGTGCGTGCGCCTGGGGTGGGCCCCGGAGAACGGTGGTGGACTATGGGGCATCGTCCAGAGAGAGTCCGCGAGTTTATCAAAGAACAGGTCGGCGAGATCATTCAGCGGGACCTGAAAGATCCGCGCATTGGTTTCGTGTCGGTGACCAGCGTCGAAGTGAGCGCCGACCTCCGCCATGCCAAAGTGTTCGTGAGCGTGCTCGGGGACGCGCAGGCGAAAACCGACACCATGGCCGGGTTAGCGAGCGCCGAGGGCTATGTGCGCGGGGAGCTAGGCCGGCGCCTGCAGATGCGGTTTTCCCCCGAGGTCCTGTTCCGCTTAGACGACTCGATTGAGCGCGGCACGCGCGTGATGAGCTTGATCCGCCAGGTCACCGAGAGTCCAGGAGATGCCCAACCACCCCGACCAGATCGCCGCCGTTCTCCGAAAAAGCCGTAGCGTCCTCATCGCCTGCCACGTCGCCCCTGATGGCGACACCGTGGGGTCGGCGTTGGCGCTCCGGCTGGCTTTGGCACGCCTCGGCATTCCTGCGCAGGTCGGTAGCGCAGACGGGGTGCCTCCCGCGTTTCGCACCCTCCCGGGCGCCGACCAGGTGCTGACGACCCCCCCAACGGGGCGGGTTGACGTCGGCGTGGCAATGGAATGCAGTACCTTGGATCGCGCGGGCACCTTTGGCCCGGCTTTGGGTCGTGCCACAACCTTGATCAACATTGACCATCACCTGAATACCGCCGGATACGGCCACATCGTCTACCGGGATCCCGCGGCTGCCGCCGTCGGCGAGCTGGTGGGCAAAGTCATCGAGGGGTTGCGGGTCCCCGTTGATCGCGAGATCGCGCAGTGTCTCCTCGCCGCTCTGGTGACGGATACGGGAACTTTCCGCTACCCGAACACGACCGCTCAGACGCTGCGTCTTGCGGCCGATCTGATGGACGCCGGAGCGTCGGTCTCGGACATCGTGGAGCGGGCGTACGAAACGCGCAGCCTCGGGGGGCTGCGCCTCCTGGGGATGGCTCTGGCGAGCGTCCAGCTCAACGCCGATAGACACATCGCCTGGACGACTGTGACCCCCCAAATGTTGGCCGCCGCGGGGGCTGTCTCGGAGGACACGACCGGCATCGTGGCGATGGTGCGCCAGGTCGACGGGATCCGGATTGCCTTGCTGTTTGAAGTCACTGCGGGAGGAGTCAAGGTCAGCATCCGCTCCCGCGGCGGCGCGAGGGCCAACGTGATCGCGGAAGCGTTCGGAGGCGGAGGACACCAGGGGGCCGCGGGCTTCACTGGGACGGGCGAGCTGGCGCAGGTGATGGCGCAGACGCTGGCGGCAGCGGAGAAGGAGATTCATCAACTGGCGGAGCGGCCTTCCTCGCCTTAGCGGATGACGGATCTCGTGGAACGAGGTCGGATGGAGGAGCGCGCAACATCGTCTGTGGAGGGCGTCCTGAACGTTTGCAAGCCGGTGGGGATGACCTCGCACGACGTGGTCGACGCCGCGCGTCGGCTGGCACACACGCGCCGCGTGGGGCATACGGGGACGCTCGACCCCGGGGCCACCGGCGTGTTGGTGTTGGTATTCAACCGGGCGACCCGTATCGCCGAATTCTTGGCTGATGCAGACAAAGAATACCGGGTGGAGGTCACGTTCGGAAAGTCCACGGACAGCGGTGATGCGTACGGCCGCACGGTCCGCGAAGCACCCGCGGATACCCTCACGGGGGAGCAGGTGGCTGCAGCGCTCCCGCAATTTGTCGGAGAAATCGCGCAGGTGCCACCGCTGGCGTCCGCCGTCCACGTGGGGGGCCGTCGGCTGTATGAACTCGCCCGCGAGGGTGTCACGATCGAGGTTCCTCCGCGCCATGTCTGGATTTACCAGCTAACCTTGCTAGACTTTGTCGCTACTTCCCCGCCGAGTGCGATGCTCCACGTCGCGTGTTCCAAGGGGACGTACGTTCGACGCCTATGTTCTGATCTCGGGGACGTGCTCGGGTGTGGCGCGTTCGCGTCCTTCATGGTCCGGACCCGAGTCGGTCGCTATCACCTGGCGGAGTCGGCGACGCTGGAGGAACTGCAAGCCCTGGCAGATACCGCGAGATTGGAGGAGGCGCTCCTCTCGATGGACGAAGCGCTCGCCGACCTTCCCGCAGTTGACCTGCAGCCGCCGCAGCGGCAGGCGGCCATGCGCGGTCAGCCCATCCCGCTGTTCCGCGTCGCGCGATGGCAGCAGCTGGTCGGCGCCCCGGTCGTGCGGCTCCGCGATGCCACTGGGTTGGTGGCACTGGCCCGCGTCGAGGAAGGGCTGCTCCGCCCGTTTAAGGTTCTGCGGGACTAACGCAGGGTGAAGTCGGAGCTTGGCGGATCAGCATGGACGTGATTCGCGGATTGGAGGCGTTTCCGGCACACCGGACGCCAGTCGTGCTCGCGGTGGGCACCTTTGACGGTGTCCATCGAGGCCACCAAACCCTGCTTGCTCACGCACGGGAGCGGGCCAGGATCTTGGGAGGTCGGTGCGCGGCGCTGACGTTCGATCCACATCCGGCTACTGTGCTAACACCGGAGTCTGCTCCCTCTCTTCTCACCACGATAGACGAGCGTCTGGAGTTGTTTGCGGAAGTGGGCGTCGACCTTGCCGTAGTCGCGCGGTTTGACGAAGGCACCCGGCGGATGTCCGCCGAGGCATGGGTGAGTGCGCTGACGGCCTGCGTCCGAATGACCGAAATCGTTTGCGGGCCCTCCTATGCGTTCGGCCATGATCGACGGGGGAATCCGGACCTCTTGCGGCGCCTGGGAGCGCGTCAGGGCTTTCAGGTGTGGGTCGTTGATCCGGTCGAAGCGGGCGGCGAACGGGTCAGTAGTTCGCGGATTCGCCGTCTGCTTCTCGCCGGCCACGTCTTAGACGCCGCTCGTCTGCTGGGACGGTGGTACAGCCTCCGGGGGACAGTTACGCGGGGGGAGGGGCGGGGTCGCGACTTAGGGTATCCCACCGCAAACCTCCAGCTTCCCCCTTCCAAACTCATTCCATCCCCCGGTATCTACGCGGCCTATGCCCGCCCATCCGCCGGCGAGTTTGCGGCGGCCGTCAGCATTGGCACCCGGCCGACGTTTGGTCCAGGACCGCTCCAAGTCGAGGCGTACTTGCTGAACTTCAGCGGGAACGTGTACGGATCACCACTCGAACTGCGGATGGCGGCGCGACTGCGCGATGAGGTGACCTTTTCCACTGCGGAGGAGTTGGTGACTCAGATAGCTTCCGACGTCGCGGCGGTCCCGCGGGCGTTAGTGGAGGCGGCGGAGCGGGCGGGGTTTGGGGAGTCGATGGTGGGAAGGAACCGCACCGTCGACTGATCCGACGAGACCTTCGCGGACACGCATCCGCTCACCACGCTTGTTGAGTGCTCTCGGGTACTGTCCCGGTTTGACCGCCCAGAACAAGGGAGGAAGCGCGAGCGCTAGAATGCGCGCAAAGCGATGAACCCACTTAGAGCGTACGAGTATCTCACACTTTCTCGTGCGCGGCTCTTTGATTGGATTCGGCCCCTTAACCAGGGGGACTACACGCGTGAGTTTCCCTTCGGCTCCATACGATCCGGGCCACCATAACAGAAATTGCCGGTGGCGAATGGGCGTTTGCTCGAAGGTTGCGAG
>MNEU01000044.1:0-35339 GCA_001917855.1 Armatimonadetes bacterium 13_1_40CM_64_14
CGCGGGCCACTTCCGCGATCTCATCGAGTTCCACATGGAACGGGAACACCAAGTGCGCTCGATCCGACACCCGCAGCCGGGCGGTGGAAATGCCGGCACTCTCCAACATGGTTAGCTCTTCGAACAACGCGCGCGGATCGACAACGACGCCCGGTCCAATGATGCACTCCACACCGGGATGCAAGATGCCAGACGGCACCAGGTGCAACCGCAGTTCGCCGTGGTCGCCGACAATCGTGTGCCCGGCATTGTTGCCCCCATTGAACCGGATGACGTGGTCGGCGTGCGCGGCGAGGGCATCGACGACCTTGCCTTTGCCCTCGTCGCCCCAATGACCACCCACAATCGCTGTCACAGGCATGTCAGGCTCCTCGCGACGGCGGGGTCGGTAGCCGCGCTTCGGACGCATTCGCTTCCAGGCGGCGGGCCATCGCGGCTTTGTAGCCCCGCACGCGCTCACGCAGTTCAGGATCCCCCGTCGCCAGCATCTGCACGGCCAGCACGGCGGCATTGCGCGCGCCCCACGCGCCAATCGACACCGCCGCAACGGGAACGCCCGGGGGCATCTGGACTGTCGACAGCAGGGCGTCCAGTCCGCCCAGCCCCGTGGCATCCAGCGGCACGCCGATCACGGGGAGGACCGTGCGAGCAGCCAGCGCTCCGGCAAGGTGCGCCGCTCCCCCGGCGGCAGCGATGAGGACCCGAATCCCGCGCCCTTCGGCCGCACGCACGTAGCGGTCCACGAGCTCGGGGGAGCGATGCGCCGAGGCGACGACCATTTCCCAGGGGACGCCAAACTCCCCGAGCGTCCGCGCGGCATCTTCCATCACCGCGCGGTCAGAATCACTCCCCAGCACAACGGCCACTTGCGGATTTCCCGAGGGTGAGACCGGAGGTTGATTTGTCGTCACAGTCAGATGCCTCCCCCCGCGATCGCAGGAGCGACGGGCGCGACGGCGGCCGAGCGCCCTATGTCCCGGCGATACTGCATCGCGTCAAACTGAATTCCTGGAATGGCGGTGTAGGCCCGATCGCTCGCCTGAGGAATCGAGGCCCCCCGGGCCACGATGTTCAGCACGCGACCGCCCGCCGTCACAACATCGGCGCCGCGGAGACCCGTCCCGGCGTGGAACACCACCACGTCTTCGCTCCCAGCGTCGAGCCCACTAATGGGCAGGCCGGTCCGAAACTGCCCCGGGTATCCTCCAGAGGCCAACACTACGCAGACCGCTGATTGGTTGGCCCACCGTAACTCCGGCTCCCGGCCATGGACCACGTCAAGGAGCACGTCTGCCAGGGGAGCATCTAGCAACGGCAGGATCACCTGAGTCTCAGGATCGCCGAACCGGCAGTTGAACTCGAGGACCTGGGGGCCTGTCGGTGTGAGCATGATGCCGGCATAGAGGACGCCGATAAAGGGGCACCCGTCGGCGGCCATCGCCGCGGCGGCGGGTTCGAGGATCTGCGCGGTAATCTGGTCCATCACACCTCCGGGCAGGGGGGGCGGCGCCACCGCGCCCATGCCTCCCGTGTTGGGTCCGGTGTCTCCGTCGGCCGCCCGTTTGAAATCTCGCGCGGGCAGTAACGGCCACACGTGTGCGCCGTGGACGAAGGCGAGCACGCTCACTTCCTCACCGTCGAGCTTCTCCTCGATGACAATGCGCGCACCGGCGTCCCCGTGCACACGGCGGGCCATGAGGGCGTCAATCGCGCTGACCGCCTCCGTGGTATCGCGGGCGACGACGACCCCTTTGCCGGCGGCCAATCCATCTGCTTTCACGACAGCGGGCCGCCTGAGGCGGCGGACAAACGCAGCGGCGTCTGCGGGATCCTCGAAGACGGCGAACGGTGCGGTGGGGATGCGGGCGCGACGCATGAGATTCTTGGCAAACACTTTGCTCGCTTCCAGTTGGGACCCGCGCTGCGTGGGACCGAACGCGAGTAAGCCACAGGCGGCAAACGCATCGACGAGCCCAGCGGCGAGAGGCGCTTCGGGACCGACGACGGTGAGATCGATGTGCAACTGCTCGGCGGCGGAGGCGAGGGCGGAGATCGCGGTGGCCTCAATCGGGAGGCAGCGGGCAAGCGACGCGATGCCGGGATTACCGGGTGCGGCGTATAGCTGGGCCCCCCCATCCCGGGCGAGTTGCCAGGCCAGGGCGTGCTCTCTGCCGCCGGATCCCACGACCAGAATCTTGGGCACTGCGCAACCTGGAAAGTTCGGACTCACACCGCCGTGCGCGGCTCACGGAGCACGTCGGCAGCACAACCGGCGAGATAATCATAAACAAAGATGCCTCCAGCAGCAACAATGTTCGCCTTTTGGCGTTCAACGTTCGGGGTTTGAGACCCGCGCTAGCTCCCCCGTGATTGATCAACTCCAGTGGTACAAGGAATCCGGCACAAACACACAGGCCTCACCGACCGATGCCTGGTGAGGCCTGAGCATCAGTGCTCTTCCCGCGTCAATGACTACATCGGGGGCATCGAGGGTGTCGCGGGCTTGTCTTCGTCTTCGGGCTTCTCGACGACCATCGCCTCAGTCGTCAGCATCAGGGAGGCCACGCTCGCGGCGTTCTGGAGTGCCGAACGCACCACCTTGGCGGGATCGACGATGCCGGCTTTTACCAAGTCCTCAAACTTCCCCGAGTTCACGTTATAGCCGGTGCCGAGTGGTTTCTCCTTCTGGTGCTCGACGATGAGCGACCCCTCCTGCCCGGCGTTGATCGCCAACTGTCGGGCCGGTTCGAGCAGCGCGCGGGCCACCAGCTGGACTCCGGTCTTCTCGTCGCCGTCGGCCTCGACCTTGGCCAGCGCCTTGGCCGCATAGACCAGCACACTGCCCCCGCCGGGCACAATGCCCTCCTCGACCGCAGAGCGGGTCGCGCGCAGGGCGTCTTCTGTCCGGGTCTTCCGGTACTTCAACTCCGTCTCGCTGTGGGCGCCCACCTTGATCACCGCGACGCCGCCGGAGAGCTTCCCGAGCCGCTCCTGCAACTTCTCCCGGTCGTAGTCGGACTCGGTGTCCTCGATCTGCTTACGCAGCTGGTTCACGCGCTTCTCGATCGCCTCGGGCTTGCCCGCGCCCCCCACGATAATCGTCTCTTCTTTGCGGACGCGGACCTGGCGGGCTCGGCCCAGCTGCGTGAGGTCGACGTTTTCAAGTTTGAGGCCGATCTCATCAGAAATGACCTGCCCGCTGGTGAGGACGGCGATGTCATCGAGAATCGCCTTGCGCCGCTCGCCAAAGGCCGGTGCTTTCACCGCGCACGAATTCAGCGTCCCCCGCAGCTTGTTGACCACGAGGGTCGCCAGAGCCTCGCCCTCAAGGTCTTCGGCGATGACCAGCAGCGGACGAGCGACCTGCGCGATTTTCTCCAGCGCCGGGAGGAGGTCTTTGATGGCGGAGATCTTCTTGTCGGTGATGAGGATGTACGGATCTTCCAACACCGCTTCCATCTTCTCCGGATCGGTGACGAAGTACGCGGAGACGTACCCCTTGTCAAACATCATGCCCTCGACCACCTCGACGGTGGTCTCGATGCCCTTCGACTCCTCGACGGTAATGACCCCATCTTTGCCGACCTTGTCCATCGCGTCGGCGATGAGGCTGCCGATGGCGGGATCGTTGGCCGAGATGCTGGCGACCGACTGGATGGCTTCCTTCGTCTCGACCGGCTTGCTGACTTTGCGCAGCTCCTCGACGACGATGCCCACCGCGCGATCGATCCCGCGCTTCACCGCCATGGGGTTGGCCCCGGCGGACACGACCCGCATGCCCTCGTGGACCAGAACCTGCGCGAGGACCGTGGCCGTGGTCGTCCCATCGCCAGCAACATCTTCGGTCTTGGTCGCCACTTCCCGCACCAGCTGCGCGCCGGCATTCTCGTACGGGTCCTCGAGCTCGATCTCCTTCGCCACGGTCACACCGTCATGCGTGATCGTGGGGGACCCGTACTTCTTTTCCAAGACGACATTGCGCCCTTTGGGCCCGAGCGTAATTTTTACGGCGTCGGCAAGCTTATTGACACCCCGCTCCAGGGCGCGCCGGGCCACCTCGTCAAATGCGAGGACCTTTGCCACACTAACTCACCTCTCTCCACAAGACTCTCGTAACGCCCGCAGCCCCGCCTGACACTCAGGGAGACCGCAAGCGATGCGTCATTTCTTGCCTGCAGTCGCGGGCTCGCGGTCGACGATGGCGAGGATGTCGCTGCTCCGCAAGATGAGATGCTCCACGCCATCGATCTTGAACTCCGAACCCGAGTACTTCGCATACAGCACGTGATCGCCGGCCTTGACGTCCAGTGGGACGCGTTTGGTCGCGCTTTCATCCCAATCGCCCGGACCGGCGGCCACCACTTCGCCTCGCTGGGGCTTCTCTTTCGCGGTATCGGGTAATACGATCCCGCCCTTAGTGCGCTCCTCGTCCTCTAGCGGCTTCACCACCACACGGTCCCCTAACGGCCGCACCTTCATCGATGGTCCCTCCCCTTTATGTGCATGAATTAGCACTCGACGATGGCGAGTGCTAGGCACTCACCATCTTAGTCCGCCCCTGCTTTCTGTTCAAGACCGTATCGGGGGATTGTGCCTTCCCGCCTCCCCCACGCGGCCTCATCCCTCTCCATTCGAGCCGAGACGGCCGATCGTGCGAACGACCGCCCCGCGCGGGGGCGTGCGCGCTCTCGAGGACCGCCCCCGGCCCCCCCCCACCCTGCCCGGGCGGGAAAATCCCTTGCAGGAGGCCTTATACACCGGGTTATCCACATTATCCACAGGGCGACAATCCCCAGCCTTCTGGGCGAACATCCGGATGATGAAGAGCAGGCGGATGCGGCTCAGACCAGGGCCAGGTCGCTCGATGCTCCCAGGTGCAGGTCGGCGCGCAGTCCGCGACGCAAGCGCTGATAGCCGGCGGCGGCGATCATCGCCGCATTATCGGTGCACAGAGGTAGTGGCGGCACAACCAATCGAACTCCCGCCTGGCGGCAGGCGCGGTCCATCTCGGCACGCAGACGCGAGTTTGCCGCCACCCCGCCGACCACGAGCACGGTCGACACACCGGTCTGCACGGCCGCGCGCATGGTTTTCGCAACCAAGACTTCCACGACCACACGCTGCAGACTGGCCGCGAAATCAGCGTCAAATTGCGCCGACCGGGAGGCGGTGGCAAGGACCCGCAAGGCCGCGGTCTTGATCCCGCTGAACGAGAACTCGAACGACTCGTCTGCCATCGGCAGGGGAAGCGGCACGGCGCGGGGATCTCCCCCGTGGGCGAGGCGGTCCAGCTCGGGCCCGCCGGGATAGCCCAGCCCCATTGCTCGAGCGACTTTGTCGAACGCTTCGCCGGCGGCGTCGTCTCGGGTCCGCCCGAGAACCTCGTAGTGCCCATGGTCACGCATGACGACCACGTCGGTATGCGCGCCGGAGACGATCAGGGCAACTGCGGGAAGCGCGAGATCCGGGGCCGCCAACCACGCGCCATAGAGGTGCCCTTCCAGGTGGTTGACGCCCACGAGGGCCAGGTCGCGGCTCAGTGCGAGAGCCTTCGCCGCCGCCACGCCGACGGTGAGGGCGCCCACCAGCCCCGGCCCCTGCGTAACGGCTACCGCGGTGAGATCCTCCAGCACGGCGCCCGCGCGCTCTAACGCCTCGTCCAGCACGGGAAGCAGCCGCTCGAGGTGCTGGCGGGAGGCCAGTTCGGGGACCACGCCCCCAAAACGGCGGTGCAGATCGGCTTGGGAGGCGACGACGTTGCTCCGGATGTCCGAGCCGTGCGCGAGGACGGAGACGGAGGTCTCATCACAGGACGTTTCGATGCCCAGAATCAGCGACTCTGCGGAGGTCACAAACGGAGGCCTCCCATAGGCGCCTTACGCCTCGGACGAATCATCGAAAGCGGCCCGAAATGCGTCGAGTTTGTGGCGATACTCGCGGTCCTGCAGATTTCCGCTCCACATCACGATCGCGTCCTCGCGGTTATCGCTGTAGTACCCCTTGCGGACGCCGATCTCGCGGAAGCCGTACTTCTTGTACAGAGTCTGCGCCACGTCGTTGGAGCGGCGGACTTCCAGTGTCATCCACCGAGCCCCGCGGGCTAGGGCGGCATCGATCAACCCTAACAGGACCCGCTCCCCGATGTGCTGCCCGCGGTAGACCGGGTCGACCGCAATCGTCGTCACATGCGCTTCATCGAGGATGACCCACATCCCGCCATACCCGACAATCGCATCATCCGTTTTCGCGACGAGGTAGGCGGCGAGCCGGTTCTCATTCAGCTCATGGGTGTAGGCATCTCGTGGCCACGGCGTGCGGAAGGATTGGCGCTCGATGGCCAACACGCGCGGAATGTCGTCCATCCGCATTGCCTCAAGGGTCACACGCGTAATCTGTTTCATCGCCGTCGAGCTTACTCCGAAGACGATACTCCGTCTAGCCTTGGGCGCCCGCACTCTCCTTGTCGGTCGGCGCCCGGCTGTAGGTGGGATGCAACCGGTAGACGTCGTCGTGCTCGCCGCGTGCCAGGCGCTCCCACCCCAGGTGTCCCACCGCTGAGGCCATGGGGTACCACTGCGGCCGGGGGGCGAAGGTGGCCTGGTCCCGCAGCCCCACGATGGCCTCCCCGTAGCGCTCTAGCGCATCCCCACTGAAGGTAATCGGCCCCGGGGGCAGACTCTCGAGGACGCTCGCGACGGATCCCACCCGATCGTCGGTCATCCTCTGGAGCACCCCGTCCCGGCGGAACAGCGCGAAGGCCACTTCGCCGCGCCGCACATCGAGAATGGCTCCGATGAGGCCGGGGGTCTGCGTGCCCAGCGCCACGGCATCGAGTGTGGGGACGCCGACAGCCGGAATGCCGCGGGAGCGCGACCACATCGCGGCAGTGGCGATCCCAATCCGCAGGCTCGTAAACGAGCCTGGCCCGGTGGACACCGCCACCGCCTCCACGTCCCCCGGCGTCCACCCGGCAGCGGTGAGGACTCCTGCAACCGCCGGCACTAGCCACTCCAGGTGCTGTCGCGGCACACGATCGCTGTGCTCCCTCACCACGACGCCGTCGTCCAGCAGCGCCACACTCCCCACACTCGTCGCCGTTTCCAACGCGAGCAGGCGCATTAGGGAGTGCGGCCACCAAGCTGCGCCAGCAGGGCCTCGAACCGCGCGCCGTGTGGCTCCAGCTCCAGCACGCGATGCTCCGCTCCAGCGCCGAACCGGATGGTGATCCACAGGTAATCGTCAGGGAGCCAGGAGAAGGCGTGCTCGGCCCATTCGATGACGACGATCCCGGAGCCGTCGAAGACCATGTCCAATCCGAGATCATCGAGTTGCTCGGGTCGATCCAGTCGGTACAGATCCACATGGTAGACGGGCGGCGTGCCATGGTACTCGCGAATCAAGGTGAACGTCGGACTGGCGACATACCCCGTCGCGCCGGCTCCACGGGCGATGCCTCGGGCGAACACCGTCTTGCCCGCACCGAGATCACCCGATAAGGCGACCACATCTCCCGCCTGCAACAACCGGCCAAGACGCGCTCCCAGGGCTTCGGTCTGTGTAGGACTCGCCGTCTCAAAACGGACGCGGCGCCGGGTGGCAGGGATGCCTCGGGGATCGGGTCTGCTCACATTCGTCGACGGCGTCCGTGTGCGAGGGACGCCAGCGGGCCTCACCGGGGCAGCGGGCGGACGCGCAAACGTAACCCCTCCACACCGATGACGACGATGCGGTCGCCTTCTCGGATGGGCGTCCGGTCCTCCGCCTCAGCCGTCCACATCTCCCCCCGCACATGCACCTGACCCTCGGGACTGAGCGCGGAACGAGCCACGCCGACCGCTCCAATGAGCCCTTCGGTCCCCGTGCGCACCTTCGTCCGCTGGGCACGGATCCCCGCGCCCACGGCAAACAGGAAGAACGCCCCGGTGAACAGTGCGGTGAAGATGGCCACCTGCAGCGACACGCGGAGAAACGGCAGCTGCCGATTGGTCAGGAGCATCGCGCCCAAGACGAACGAGAGGATGCCCCCCGCCGTCAACACCCCGTGGGTCGGCACTTTAATATCGGCGATGAAGAACAGGACCGACAGCGCCAGTAATCCCACGCCGGCGGCATTGACCTGCAAAATGGCAAAGGACGTCAGGGCCAGAACCAGGGCAATCGCCCCGATGACGCCCGGGAGGACGGCCCCGGGGTTGCTGAGCTCGAAGATGATGCCGTAGATGGCAATTGTCATTAAGATCAATCCTACGTTCGGATCGCTGAGCAAGTCCAGAAGCCGCTCGCTGACGTCCATCCCGACCGGGCGCACGGAGGCGCGAGCGGTGTGGAGCACCACCGGGCCCGCCTCGGTCTCCACCTCGCGTCCGTCTACCCGCGTGAGCAGCTCGTGCACATCCGCCGCCAGCAGATCCACGATCTTCAGACGCAGCGCCTCGGCCTCGTCGACCGATACGCTTTCCCGTACCGCTTTCTCCGCCCAGTCCGCATTCCGACCGCGCCGCCGGGCCAGGGCGCGGATGTTGGCCACGGAGTCGTTGGTGATTTTTTGCATCATCGTGGCATCCTGCGCGCCCCCCGAGCCCACCCCCACCGGATGCGCGGCTCCCAGGTGTGTGGTCGGCGCCATCGCGGCGATGTGCGCCGCATAAGTGATGAACACGCCCGCCGATGCCGCGCGGGCTCCGCTGGGACTGATGTAGACAATCACAGGGACTCGCGAGTTTAAGATCGCCTTGGTAATGTCATCCATCGACTTCAGCAGCCCGCCGGGTGTGTCCAGTTCAATCAACAGGGCGGTGGCGGAGGCTTCTTCGGCCTCATGGATTGCCCGCTGAATGAAGCGGGCGCTGGCGGGTGCGATCACTCCGTCCACCCGGATCCGCAGCACCACCGGACCCGCAACCACCGGGTCCGCAGCGGCGGCCGAGTCCGCCCGAGGTAGGGCCAGACCCTGGATGAGGGTCGCCCACCCCGCAACCAGCACGGTGATGACGAGTAGTCGGCGCACGGTCATCGGCGCGCCCCCCGTTCTGTCGCTCGCGGGGCGACCAACTTGGGAGAACTGCCGCCCCGGCTCGAGCCCTGGTGCGCAAAGAGGCGCGCGACATCGTCCACGGTATTAATCTCCTCCGGGGTTTTGTCGTCCCGAATGCGCTTGATGCGCGGAAACCGCAGCGCGTAGCCGCTGGCGTGGCGGGGACTGCGCGTCACCGCATCAAACGCAACTTCGAGCACGATCTTCGGTTCGACGATCTTGACCCGCCCGCGGTCCACCACCGTATGGGCGCGAAACCACTCCGTCAACGACGCGATTTCGCTGTCGGTCAGACCGCTGTAGGCCTTGCCCACCGGCGTCAGCTCGCCGTCTGAGCGCACGGCGAAGGTGACGTCACTCAGCACCCCCGCCCGTTTGCCGTGGCCCTGCTCGGCCGCGACGACCACCACGTCGAGGGTGGCCAGTTCTTCCTTCCACTTCACCCACTGCCGCCCGCGCTTGCCGGGTTGGTAGTGCCCTTCCCGCCGCTTGATGACCAACCCCTCATTCCCATGCAAGCGCGCGTCGCGGAACCGTACGTCCAGATCCTCCGGCGCACTGGCCACCGTGGCCTCGGAGGGGCGCACGACTGATCCGAAGTGCAACGCGTCGAGCGCGCGTCGGCGGTCGGCCAAGGGATGATCGAGCAGGTCCTCTCCATTGAGATGCAACAGGTCGAAGACGAAGAGCACCACAGGGATATCGGCAATCAGCGCCGTCGGATCCTTGCGGCGAAGGCGCTGTTGCAGCTGCGTGAAAGGGATCGCGCGGCCGTCGCGCCAGGCGACAATTTCCCCGTCGAGGATGTAGCGGTTGGCGAGCGCGCGCAGATCCGCGTGCAGGTCGGGGAAGGAGGGCGTGATCTCGTCGAGGGTGCGGCTGAAGATCGCTAGCCGCGTGCCATCGAAGTGCACCTGCGCGCGCACCCCATCGTATTTCTCCTCGACCAGCACCGCGGTCGGCGGAGGGCTGCCCTTATCCTCCCCCCGGACCGGGTCAAACGCCTCGGCGGCGGTGAAGATCGTGTCAGCCAGCATGAACCGAAAGGGAGAGAACAGCCGCAGCGCGGCCTCTCCCAACCGTCCCTGGCGCGCCAGGACGGCGACGGCGCCGATGTCGCTCATGAGCATGTTCGCCCGGCGCACATCGGCCGCGGGCTGCGCAAACGCCTTTGCAATCGCTTCTTCGAGCAATCCTTCTTTGAGCCCGACCCGCATGTCCGAGGTGATGATCCGGGCGAGATACTTCGCTTCCAGGGGATCGGCATTCTCGAACACCGTACGCATGGCCGCGAGCTTCCCTTGCCGGGATCCCTTACCGCTCGAGGCGGCTAAGCGGGAGAAGATCTCCTGTACGGCGCGCAAAGTCAGCACTTGCGGAAACAGAGGCAAGCGGACCTTCTGGGTCAGCAGTTCTCCGGCCACGGATCCCAGATCACCGTATTTGAGGTAGGAACGATCCAGGTCGTCGTCTGAGGCCCCCGACACCTCCCGCAACGCGTCCAGGAGCGCCGACCACCCGACATTCAGCGCGCGGGCGTCTCCGGCGGGAAACGGCGCACCGGTCAGGTACGTGCAGGCGATCCGCAGGTCGTCGTCGCCGAGGGTCTGCAGGTAGGCGGCCAGATGATCGATTTTCTGGAGTTTGCTCGCCGTCCCGGACACTTGTTCCAGGACGTCGGCCAAGCGGCGCATGCGCTCGCCCCCAAACGGTGCGTTTTCATTCTAACATGTGTGCTCTCAGGGTCGGCGACGAGTGATTGGAAAACCGGGGTGCGCGAAATGTTCAGCTTGTTACGTCCTGGCGTGGTCGGCTTCGCGGACCGCAGCTTGTCGTGGGTTCGCATAGCTGACAGCCGCGATTCGTTAGAGGCGAGCAGCGGGCTCCGACAACTCCCAATGCTTTGGGAGACGAGACGGCAGGGGGCAATAAACTCGCCCCAACAACGGAAGGGTCGGCACCCCTCGCCCAAAGGCGGCGCTCGGCGCGTATTAGACGAGTCCCGCAAGTGGTACACGCGCTTATGGACCCTTCCGCAACGCGGCGACCTGGTGTTTCCGGAAGCGCGCGGAGGTCGGCTGATCTACATGGTACCCCGGGCAACACGCCGGGTTCGGTGTCTTTGCTGGTATCTTGGGATGATTTTACACTGCTTGTTGCAGGGGACACGGTTTGGGGAGGATCTCATGAGGCAGTCGGTTCGGATCTCAAGGCATGGAAGGCTTCGATGAAGCGCCTGCTTACATATGACATCGATGCTCTCGTATGGGGGCACAGTGGCAGCCTGGTATTTGGCGATGCGAACGCTCGGCTGAAGGAGGCAGAATCCAGCCTGGCTGTCTATTTTGTTCCGTGGAGGCTTCCTATCTCAGGGACGGGAAGATACGTTGGTAACCCCCTTGCGCCTGGAAGAATGGAATCTTTTAGGGTCCCGTGATTTTGTTAGATGCCTTACTGGGCAACCGAAGGATATGGACAGTCTCAGCGGCCTGAAGAGTTCCCTGCAGGCCGAGGAGCCCCGAAACTGAGCGGCACGAGATCGCAGGAAGATGAAACGAGCGCACATTTAAGCAGCAGATTATATGAAGCACACGCTGGCCATTATTGGGGCTACTGGGTTTGCCGCCGAGCGTACGATCCCGGCGCTGCGGGAGTCTCGCTCCTGCGAAGTTGTCGCTATCCAAGGCCGCGACCGCGAGCGCGTCCGCCGCGTAGCTTCCGATTTCGGCATCTCCGACCAATACACGGATGTCGAGGACTTGCTCGACCACCGAACCTACGATGCTGCATACATCGCCACTCCGCCGTTCCTACACGCGCGCAACATCGAGGCCGCGCTTCTGCGCGACATTCCAGTAATCTGCGAGAAACCTCTGTCCGTGAGTCTGGAGGAGGCCCTTCAGATCGAGGCCATGGTCAGCCAGAAACCTGGCATCCCCTTCATGGTGGCGCACCACATGCGCCACCAGCAGGCGGTTCAGGACATCCGAGTCGCAGTCACCACTGGCCAGATCGGAAAGATGGCGACCTCCTGGATGCAGTGGGGGTACGAGCTGAACCCACGGGACCGGTCGGCGAGCTGGAAACTCGACCACGCGCGCGGCGGCTGGGGAACCTTCGCCGACAACGGAGTGCATCTCGTCGACTTAGCCATCAGCTTCTTTGGCATGCCCGACCGCGTCTCCGGGCATTCGGCGAGCGAATTAGCACCAGGTAGCCCTGGTGATCAGGTCGCAGTGCTGATCTATGGCGATGCGACCGTCGTCCTCGCATCATCCTGGACTATGCCCGCGCCTGGCAACCACATCCTTATCTATGGAACCCGGGGGAAAGTCGAGGCTTTCGGCGGCATCGGGCAGGCACCGATCAGGGCGATAACAATTGTGACGAACGAGGTAGCCAGAGAAAAGCGGTTCGATGCGCGCGACCACTTGGCACTCTACCGTGCCGAGGTGGAAGACTTCTTCGCCGTGCATTTCCGCGGTGAAGACCGCGATCGCGGCACGACCATTGGCGAGGCGGTCGGCGCGATGAAGATTCTTAGCGCCATCGAGGAGTCTGCAAGACAAGGACGCTCCATTCAGCTCCAATAGACGCGGCCGTAGCATGAACAGATTCTACGGGTGGCCGCGGTGTTCGACCCGCTCTCATGAGTCCTCAGCGGAGGTGAGCTTTGGACGACGTTTACGTCATGACCGTGCTGGGGCCCATTCCGGCCGCCGAGCTCGGCATCACCCTAATGCACGAGCACCTGATCGTTGATGTGACATCTTGGTGGCATCCCCCTGCAGATGCGGCTCTCGCTGATGCACCGGTGTCCGCCGCGATCTACGGAGAGCTGCGAATGGACCCGTTCGGCAACCGAGACAACTGTCGGCTTGACGATCCGCAGGCGGCCGCGGAGGAAGTCCAGATCTTCCGGGATCTGGGAGGGCGGACGGTGGCGGACGTCACCTCTCGAGGAATCGGGCGAAACCCGAACGCTCTGCGGGCCATCGCGCGCGCGACTGGCCTCAACGTTATCATGGGCACGGGATTCTACCTGGAGGCGGCGCACCCCCTGGAAGTATACAGCATGTCCGCCGACACGATCGCTCAGCTCATCGAAAGCGACATCGTCGACGGTGTGGACGGAATCCGGGCGGGGATCATCGGCGAGATTGGCATCAGCGCCGCCTTCTCCGCTGAGGAGCAGAAGGTGCTGCGAGGAGCGGCCAGGGCTCAGCGGGCAACTCGTGTGCCGCTAACCATCCATATGCCAGGCTGGGAGCGACTCGGTCACCGCGTGTTGGACCTCCTGGCCGAGGAGGGGATCGATTTGCATTGCGTTATCCTCGACCACATGAACCCTAGCGGGATCGATCTCGATTACCAAGCCAGCCTAGCAGAGCGCGGAGCGTACCTCGAGTACGACATGGTTGGCATGGACTACTACTATGCGGACCAGCAGGCCCAGTCACCCTGCGACGAAGAGAACGCCGCAGCTGTCCGGAACCTGATCAGGTTCGGGCATCTTAGCCATTTGCTGCTATCACAGGACGTGTTCCTCAAAATGATGCTGACCAGCAACGGCGGGTTCGGCTACGCATACGTGCTTCGGCATTTCGTGCCTCGCCTTCGGCGGCACGGGGTTACCGAGGAGCAAGTCAAGACCATGCTTATCGAGAACCCTCGGCGGGTGTTTGTCAACGCGGCTAAGGAGGGCAGCTGATATGGCCGGCATCAAGGTTCTGATCGCCGGGGAGTCGTGGGTAACAACATCCACGCACTTCAAGGGGTGGGACTTCTTTTCGAGCACCACCTTCCACACAGGAGGCGACCATCTACAGCGGGCTCTTGAGAAGCAGGGGATCGTCGTGGAGCACATGCCTTCGCACATCGCATCCACGGAGTTCCCGCTCACCGCAGCGGCACTCGGCGCCTATGGCGTGGTGATCCTCAGCGACATTGGCGCAAACACTCTGCTCCTCCACCCGGAAACGTGGCTTTACGGGAGGCCGATGCCAAATCGTCTGCGGGCGCTGGCGGAGTACGTGCATGGAGGCGGCGGATTGGCGATGGCCGGCGGCTACTACAGTTTTGGGGGTATCTACGGGGCAGCCCACTATCATCGGACGTCCGTCGAGGAGGTGTTGCCCGTAGAAATCGCGCCGCACGACGATCGCGTCGAGGTTCCCGAAGGATTCTCTCCCAAGGTGGTCGCGCCATCGCACCCCATTGTCTCTGGAATCGCCGGACCCTGGCCTATACTACTCGGCTTCAACCAACTACAGGCGAGAAGCGATGCCGAGGTGCTCGCTACCCACGAGGGCTTGCCGATCCTGGCAGTACGCCTGGTCGGCCGTGGCCGCACGCTGGCTTGGGCATCCGATGTGGGACCCCACTGGTGCCCGGAACCGTTCGTCAACTGGCCTGGTTACCAGCGACTATGGGGTCAGGCGATTCGCTGGCTGGCGGAGTGAAGCTCGTGACGGCCCAACTGTCAACTGGGTGGCAGGAAGATGCATCAACGCGGGTCATGGGCGGATCCGTAAGATTGCCGATCCATCAGGTTCGGTAAGCAGCCTCGTGGAAGGCAACCTCGAGCTCCAAAGTCCGCCTGAAGATGTATACGACTTCTGCCTGACGGTAAGGCGGTAACAGGGGGCCGTAGTGGTCGAGGCGGTCGCGCAGCCAAGCGGCGTGCCCTTCGAACTCGGGAGTCACATGCAAGGCGATCCACTCGGCATAATAGGGGTGGCGCGGATGGCGGCGATGGGCTCGCTGCGACCAGGTTGCGTACATCCACTCCGCCGCGAGCATCGTGGCCAGAGCCTCCTCGTAGCCCCCATGGGCGGCCGCGCGGATGGTCGTGTCACGAAATGCCAGCACATCCGGGTCCTCGATTGGGGCGGACCAGATGGCCTCAGGAATCCCCAGCGCCTCGAACGCCCGCATAAAGAACGCCCACTGCTCGGTGGTAAGACCCCGTAATCCTTCCGCCAACCGGGCCTTTTCGTCCATGCTCGGGGCCTTGGCAATCGCATACCCAAGAAGTGTCGCTGCCGTGACGACAAATGAGTACTCGTTGGTGAGATACCGCTTGAAGACTGATTCGTCCAGCGCGTCGTCCGCAATTTCGTGCGTAAATCGATGCTCCACCGCCCGTGTCCACGCCGGCTCAGCCTGGTCACGGAGCCAGTCACTGAACCGAAGACCGGTGCGGCGCGCGTATTCCACAAATGGTTCAGACGCTGCTTGTTCAGCCACCTCGCAGATTCACCCCTTCCCATCAAGCTCGGTCTGACGGGTGCCTAGTCGGGAAGACGAGCCCGACTGAGCAGTGATGCCAATTCTTCATGTGTGGGGAACGCACGTTGAGTTCCTCGACGGGTCACAGACAGACTCGCAGCCGCCACGGCCCATCGCGCCGCGAGGTCCGGCTTGAGCCTGCGCGCCAAGCCAGCGACGAACACTCCACAGAATACGTCTCCTGCCCCGGTGGTATCCACAACGTCAACCGGTGGCGCTGGAATCCGTAACTGCTCGCTGCGGTGAATCAATAGGGCTCCTGCGGCACCCATCGTCGTGATGACGACATCTACCCCTTTCGACAGTATCGTTCCGGCACTCTCGATCGGATCGGCACAATGCCCAAGCGTTACCGCCTCGACCTCGTTGAGGATTGCGATGCTGACGAATGACCAGAGGTCATCATAGTCATAATGAATCGGGGCAGGATTGAGGATGACACGAGCCCCCTGCCGGTGCCCCTCCCGCAGACAAAAGCCTGTGGTTTCACGGTGAAGATTTCCCTGCAGCAACAGGATGTCGTGAGGTCCCAAGGTGGCAAGTGAGGGCATCACATCGGATGCTGCGAGCGACGCAGTCAACGCATGGCTGCTGACAATGGCGTTTTCGCCCCCGGGCACCAGGTAGATGATCGAGGTATCTGTTGGTCCGTCCCGCCGCAGCAGAAACCGCAGATCCACACCGGCCGTGGACAGATGGCGCTCAAACTCGGCTCCCTCAGGATCTAAGCCGACCACACTGCAGAACGCCACGGGCACTCCCGCGCATGCCGCTGCCGCAGCCTGGTTTGCACCCTTGCCGCCGATATCCGCGCAGCTGCGATGAGCGAGCAGCGTCTCGCCGGGCTGGGGGAAGCGATCGAGCTCGAAGGACCGATCGTACGTACAGTTCCCGACAACCAGGACCGCCATCCGGTTACGGCGTCAGAGGGAACGCACTCGGGCGACGAAGCGGCTGGCCCGCTGAGGATCGACCGCATTCCACCACACGCCATCACGCTTCAGCGCGCTGCCAATAATCACGCCATCCGCGATCCCGAGAAGGCGTTCCACATCATTCTCGGTCATCCCGCTTCCGATCACCAGCGGAAGAGGCGTGGCCTCCCGGACCTCCCGCAACTCGTCGATGGAGGGGGGATCACCCGTGCGCTGCCCTGTCACGATGACAACATCCGCATCGAAGAACTCCAGGTCACGCGTGAGTTCGGTGATACTCCGGTCTGCAACGATGGCATGTGCCCCGTGCTTCACGTGAACATCGGCGAAGATCTTGATTTGGTTGGCGCGGACCCAGGATCGGTACCGGGCTGCGCGCCCTGCTGGTCCCTGGATGATGCCCTCGTTCGCGACATAGGCATTGGCCCATTGATTAACCCTGACAAAGCCTGCGCCACTTGCCTGCGCGACCGCGACGGCGGGAATGGCGCCGTTTGCGAGCACATTGATTCCCAGCGGGAGTCCAACCGTCTTGCGCAGCCGGTCGGCCATGACTGCCATTGTGGCTGCGGTCTCGACGCCAATCTCGTCAGGCGTCGCGAACGGGATGTCGCCGTGGTTCTCGAGGATCAGGCCATCGACGCCAGCGTCAGCGTATTGGCGCCCTTCCTCTACGGCGAAGGCGTAGATCTCGTCCAGCGATTCACCGGTGAAGCTGGGAGAGCCTGGCAGTGGTTTTGAATGAATCACTCCGATGACGACTCCACGCGACCGCCCAAAAATCGCCGTGAGAGCATTGTCCTTTGGACGGGAAACACCGTGAGCCATCATCAGCCGTCACCTCCGAGCCCGGCCGGTTGTGGACTCATGCGTTGGGCGCCGTCCTCTCCCCGGCCGAGGCCCGACGATCTGCGCCGGCAACGATCATCTCCAGGATCTCATCGTGATTCGTCTCAACCATCGAACGTTCGCCAACAACCCGGCCATGCTTCAGAACGACCATCCGGTTAGCGACGGCGAACAAGTCCTCCAGCCGATGGCTGACGATGACCACCGCCACGCCCTGGGCTTTGAGATTCCGAATCGACTGCCGTACTTTCTCGATCGCCGTGGCACCGAGGTTGGCCGTGGGCTCGTCCATGATGATCAGCTTTGCCTCAAACCCGGTCGCGCGGGCGATCGCCACCGCCTGCTGTTGACCGCCGGAGAGTTCCCTGACCTTGCTTCGGACCGATGGCACCGTCAATCCCAACTGGCGAAACAGTTCCTCCGCTCTGGCGTCCATCGCAGATCGGTGAAGACGGCGAAGTCCGAGCCAGGACTTCGTCAGTTCCTTCCCCAGAAAGATATTCTCGGTGACGTCCAATTGCGGAACCAGGGCGAAATCCTGATAGATCATCTCAATCCCCAGGTCCCGCGCGTCGTGTGGGCCGCTGAAACTCGCATCTCGTCCTTCGATCAGGATCCGGCCGAGGTCTGGAGGGTAAACGCCGCTGAGGACCTTCATCAGCGTAGATTTCCCCGCGGCATTGTCGCCCACGACTCCGACAACTTCACCATGATGGACCACGAACGACACACGGCGCAATGCCTGCACGGCGCCGAATGCCTTCGAAATATCGATCATCTGGACCAGCGGACTGCCGCTCACTACATTTCCTCTCGGAGGGTCTGAACCCTCAGCCAGTCCTCCACCCGACGCGCGACCGTGGTATTGAACCAGATCGCTATGAGCAGGATGATGCCCGTGACGACCCAGACGGCGAAGGGATTGACGCCGAGAAGGTTGAGGCCGTTCCGAATGAAGTTGGTGAACAGCGTACCAACGACCGTTCCCCCGATCGTGGCCTCTCCGCCGAAGAGACTGGTACCCCCAAGGACGACTGCCGTGATGACTTCGAGTTCCATCGTCAGGCCGGCGTTGGGCGACCCGCTGGCAACACGACCGGTGAGGATGGCGCCCGCCAGTGCAGCGAGCACACCCGTTGCCACATAGACCCATAGCTTGATTTCCCGAACGTTGATCCCCTGCCGTCGGGCGGCTTCTTCATGTCCGCCGACCGCAAGTGTGTAGCGCCCAAAACGGCTTTGGGTTAGAACGAATCGGGCAACGATGACGGTGACCGCAGCAATGATGATGGGCGTATGGATCGAAGCAATTTCTCCGCGCCCCAACGCGTTGAATGTGTCGTTGCTAATTGGAATCGTATAGCCATTGGTGTACATGAACGCGAGCCCCCGCAGGAGGCTCAGCGTAGCGAGTGTCACGACAAAGGCGGTCAGGTTCATCCGAGCAACGCAATAGCCATTGATAAATCCTGCCAGCCCGCCCACCGCGAGGACGACGAGTAGAGCCACGCCAGCTGAACCACCGCGGTGCAGTATGTCAGCAGCCACGACCGATACCAGCGCGACGATAGACCCAACGGACAGGTCAATGCCCGCGGTGGCGATCACAAACGTCATTCCGACGGCGATAATGAGCACCGGCGCCGTCTGTCGCAGCACGTTTAAGAGATTGACGGTAGTCAGAAAGTAGGGGCTGACGAACGACATCAGCGCAAAGTAAAGTAGGAAAGCTATGAACAATCCGTAGCGGATCGCCAGAAGCGGCGCGCGCTGCAGCGCGGCTGACTTCCATCGATAGCCGATGCGGGCCCGTCCCATCGCCTGGATGCCCGACGGGGCCTCCTAAAGAGGAGGCCCCGTGAGCCCACTACGCTACTTCAACCATTGGTCGAGATTGTACCTGGTGATGATCGCCACCGGCGTGTTCACGCGCGCGGGGACCTTCTCTCCGCGTGCGGCTTGAACGGCATAGCGTACGCCGAGTTGCCCTTGCAGTTCGGGCTGCTGATTGGTCACCGCAATGACACGACCATCTCGAATTGGCTGAATGAATGGCTGCGGGACTTTGTCCCAGCCGAAGAACGCGATATCCTTCCGCCCCTGGGAGGCTGCGGCCGCGAGTGCGCCGAGCAGTTGGGGTTCCCCCGTCGCGTACACCACCTTAATGGTCGGTTTGCCCGAGAGCAGATCTTCGGAGACGGCCGTTGCTCGCTCGAGAATATTCCGTCCGTCCGCAGTACCGACGACGCGCACATTCGCTCCCAGAGACTTCAGCGCCTCCATGAATCCGTCGCGTCGGGCCAGCTGCACCTCGGTAGACGCGAGGACGATCCCGATATCGGCCTTGCCACCGTACTTCCCGAGGATCCACGCGGCAATGAAGTGGCCGTATTCCCTCGCAGCGTCGAAATTCGACACACCGACGTTGGTCGTCACATCAGAGCTGTCCAGGAACGTGTCCACCCCGACCACAACGACCCCGTTCTTCTTTGCCTCTGAGGCGGGGCCGAGGACTGCCTTGCTCTCAATGCCGTCGACAACAATGGCGTCCGCCTTCCGCGCGACACAGTCCTCAATCTGTGTTACCTGCTTCTGAACGTCCGCCTGGGGGTCCTGGACGATGATGTCAGCACCCTGCGCTGCTGCCTCACGTTTCCCGCCGTTGACACTGTCCTGGAAGAACCCAACTTGGAGGCTGAACGTAACAAAGCAGACCGTGACCTTCTTCGGGGCGGCCGGTGCTGTCTGAAACGCCGCCGCGAGCAATCCCACAGCAAGAAGAACCGTCAAGATTTTCCGCATATTGCGCCCCCTACTCGATGAAATGAACCTCGGAAATCACAGAGAACGCATTCTCACCTCCTCCATCGTCATACATGCAGCCGCGTGAAATATTGGTAACGATCGCCGCGGTAGGCCATCCTGGCAACCTCTATGGGATCTTGCATCTGGCTATAGCTGATCCGCTCGACTCGAAGCAGTGGCGCGCCTTGAGGAACACCTAGCAAGCGCGCCTCCCGACTGGCCGCCGTCACTGCGGCAATGGTTTCGTCGGCTTCCTCCAGGCGGATACGATGAGCCTCATTGAGTACCGCATGCAGCGAGCCTTTGCGCTCCAGAGCAGCCCGGTCGATGGTCAACCCTTCTCCGAGAAAGCTTTCGTGAAGTCCGATGGGTTCGTCGTTTGCGAAACGTAGGCGGAAAATGCGAAGGAGCGGCGTTGAGGGATTGGCACGAAGCATCTGGGCGACGTCAGGTGGGGCGGGGACAATAGACCACTCCAGGATCTGTCCGCCAGGGCGGAAACCTCTGACGCGCATATCCTCCGTGAAACTCTTCATCCGTTGAAGGTCAACCTGAACCTTGGAGCGGGCGACGAAGGTGCCACGACCCTGACGGCGGACGACCAAGCCCTCGGCCTCCAACTCGCGCACGGCCCGCACCACTGTAAGACGGCTCACGCGAAAGCGCGCCATGAGGTCGTGTTCTCCGGGCAGGCGGTCACCCGGCGTCAATCGCTGCTGTTCAATCAAATCTCTAACTGCATCTTCGATTTCAGCGTATAGGGGCATGGTCAGCGGTCACCGAGCTTGATATGGCATGACTTGATATGTTGATATGTCAATTGACCATCCCGAGGCGTTTTCCTGTCAGAAAAGGTGCAAGTACCGCGGGTGGGCTGCGGCGGTCCTACGTGGACCTCGTGGCGGCCGCGGTCACGATTCGGCGGGGATTCTACTGCTTGGGGAGGGTTTCAGGCGCGACGTGGGAACACCCCGCAGTGGGCGGGGCGCGTACGGGATGACGCCCCGGAGGACCTGGTGCTGACGGCGCGGGCTATGGTGCACGGACTGTCGGCTCTAGGAGTCGAAGGGCAGCTCCGGCACTTCCGCAGAGCACGCATGGAGGATCTCGGCCGTACCGTTACCCAGGTGCTTTACCTGAGACTGGGTCCGCGAGGCTAGAGGCAGTCCCTTCACCCAACCCTCCCCAGGGGAGAGCGAGAAAAGGATTTGAGGAGGCACCTTCCGGCGCCTCCTCAACCAACCCTGGAACCGGCGACCAGATTCGAACTGGTGGCCTGCGCATTACGAGTGTGTTGGAGTTAGTCGCGGGAGTAGGTACCCCCTTCGACGTCTCAAAAGCCTCGCCAACCTCGGATCTGTCCATACAGAATCGGATCTGTCCATAGAAAAGAGGATCTTTTGATAGCCAAAACACAGAGGGGGACCGATCTATGCAGCGCCCGGCGTTGGTGCGACCTCTGCCTCAAAACTGACCAACTTCCTCAGTGGCCGTTCATGGATAGGAGGATGCGCGCGCTAATCGCTGTCTACTTGCGCCCCGTGCCTGCCGCCCACAGTCCATGGATCCGGGCGGCGTCCATGAGCGCTTCAAAGAACTTCCGCTGAACGGTGGAGTGGCTCACCATCCGTTCCGGATGCCACTGCACGCCCAGGACGAAGGAATGAGATCGATGCTCAAGAGCTTCGACGACGCCGTCGGGCGCTTGGGCCGTCACGGCGAAGTCCGCCGCCACGACCTTCACTGCCTGGTGATGGAAGCTGTTGACCTCGGCCTCCCCTCCCCCCAGCAGAGCGGCCACGCGGCTCCCTTTCGTCACGGTCACGGAGTGGGCCGCTTCCCAGTCCTCTTTGGTACGCGGCTGCCGGTGGACCGAGGCATCGATCGGCAGGTCACCCAAATCTTGGTACAGCGATCCGCCCGCGGCGACGTTGAGGGTTTGAATGCCCCGGCAGATGCCGAAGATGGGCATCTCAGAGGCCAAGGCCGCACGCGTGAGGAGGAGTTCGGCGGCGTCACGCTGCGCGTCAATCTTCACCCCCGCGTCGGGCCGGACGATTTCTCCGTAGTACCGCGGATCGATGTCCACTCCTCCGCTGAGCACCAACCCGTCAAGCTCGCCCAACACGTCTTCCGGGGTCCGAGCAGCGAGGATCAAAGAGGGCTCGAGCCAGACGGGATCTCCCCCGGCGGCGACCACCGCCTGCGCATAGTAGCCCTCCCGCTCCTTGGCCGACCGACCGGCGGTCGTGGTGATCCCGATGCGCGGAGCATTCACGGGCGGCCGACCGACTCGTCAGAACGCAGGCAGAACGCGCACGGGGCCAGGGCATCGGGCTGCGAGGACAGCACAAACCCCTCCTTCGTCATCTGCAGCGACTTCAGCGTGAACGTCACAGGCCAATCTCGCTGACTGAGCACGGGGTTGATCTTATCTTCTAGGACCCGGATGATCGGCGAGAAAACCGGGAAGCCGTCGACCGTCATGTTCTCAATATGAAAGTGGACCTCCTTGGTGCCATCCACCGAAAACTGACCTTTGAGCCACACGCGGAGTTTGACGCCTTCGTAGGGGAAGGACCCCTCCCCATAGAGCGAGGTGCCATCCGACCACACTTGGAGATCTTTGATCGCGCCGCCGGAGGAAAAGAAGTCTTGCAAGCGCCGCACCCCGACCTGGCCGTGGATCGCTGTTCCCCGATAATCAAGCACCCGCAATTTCCCTTGTTGCAAGGCGGCCGGATCCAGGCTCACGCCAACCAACTTCACCCACACGTCATCGACGACCATGCCGCCCAGGTTCGCGTTGCGCGCGTGGAGACTGATCCGCGCGTAGCCGCCGGGGTACAGATCGGGCACGCTGTCGATGACCATCTCTTGCGTGCGGAGAAATGCTCCAAACGACCGCCGCAGGTCCCCGTCGTCTTGCCCGATCGCAGCGGGCAGACGTGCGAAGACTAGCGCGGCTACAGCCGCGGTTATGATGACCCAGCGCCCTCGTCCCACCTGTTAGCCCTCCTGCAATGCGCCGGCATGCGCGAACACGGCCGGCTGTCCGCCCGTATGCCAGAAGACGACGTTATGCGCAGATGTGAAGCGTCCTTGTGCCACGAGTCCCATCAGTCCGGCCATCGCCTTTCCCGTGTACACGGGGTCGAGCAAGATTCCCTCCGTGCGTGCCAGGATCCGGATCGCATCCAAGCAGGCCGGCGTGGGCACTCCGTATCTTTCCCCGACGTAGTCATCGTAGACGATGACATCATCGGGGTGAGGGCGCCACGGCAGGTGCAACAACTCCACGAGTTCGGTAACGATTCCGAGCACGCGGGTGGTCACCACCTCTTTGCGCGGGCCCGCGCTAATCCCCACTACTTGAACGCCGCTGTCTGCGAGTTTCGTTCCCGTGTACAGGCCCGATTGCGTCCCACCCGACGTGCTGGCGTGCACGATCGCGTCTAGCCGAACGCCTAGGGCCATCATCTGCGAGCGCAGTTCCAGCCATGCCTGGACGTACCCCGACGCGCCATACGCGTTGCTGCCGCCTCGCGGGATCACATAGGGCTTTCGTCCGTCCCGTCGCAACTGACGCTCGAGGTCAGCGACCACACCCATCAACACATAATCGTCATCAGTCTGAATGATCCGCACCTCCGCCCCAAAGATGCGGTCCAGCAGCAGATTCCCTTGGGCCTGCGGGGGCGGCTCGCCGTTGAGCACCACAATGGACCGCAGCCCCAGCTTTTGCGCGGCGGCCGCCGTCATCCGGGCATGATTGGACTGCACCGCACCCACGGTGATGATGACATCGCAGCCCTGCGCCCGGGCCTGCGCGAGCAAGAACTCGAGTTTGCGGGCCTTGCTTCCCCCCAGGGCGAGCCCAGTGAGATCGTCGCGTTTGATCCAAATTCGCGGCCCGCGCAGGTACTCCGACAGTCGGGGAGCCTCCTCTAATGGAGTCGGAAGCTGCGCGAGGTTTACCCGAGGCAAGCGGTCGAGTTGCGCGACGTGCTCTTCAGAAGGCGACATCGAAGGGACGGGGCTCCTCCGCGAATTCCCCCGCAATCATACGCGGCTGGAGAGGGCCTGCACAGTCTGCTCCCAGTCCGCCCAGGCCGCCACGGCCTCACTCACTGTGGTCGGGGCGAAGTGGATCTTCACCCCCGGCCGCGCCTGGGCCAGGAGCCGCAGATCAGCGGATGCGACCACACCCAGCTTGGGGTAGCCCCCTGTCGTCGGCCCGTCAGGCATGATTACGATCGGCTGCCCTCCCGAAGGCACCTGAACGGCCCCAGGCACCATGCCGTCGGACAACATGCGCTCTCGTTCCACTTGCACTTTCGGTCCGTCGAGGCGGGTTCCGGCGCGGTCGCTCCGCACACTCACGGTGAAGGTCGTACGGTAGAAGGCCTCTAGGACCTCCGGCTCAAACCACGCGTCTTGTGGACCCGGAATGACGCGGACGGTTGCCTCCGTGGCCGGAATCGGAAGAGACGGCGTTCTCCGAGTGAGAAAACGGGTCGGTCCTTCTCTTCGCCCCAAGACGTCTCCTGCCCTCAGGCGAACGCCAGCTAACGAGCCGGGGACATAGACCGACGCACTGCCCAGAACCGTCGGGACATCGAGTCCCCCAGCGACGGCTACATACGCCCACATCCCGGCGCGCGGTGCGCCGAAGGAGAGTGTCTGCCCTGCCCGCACGCTAATCGCGGTTCCCCGCTCCAGGGTCGCGCGATCCAATGTCGCCTGCAGGTCCGCGCCGGTGATCGCGATCGTCACATCCTCCAGGGCACGCAGCACGGGTCCCGGCGCGGTGCACTCGATCGCGGGAACGCCGGGCGCATTCCCGACCACCACGTTCGCCAGCTGCAACGCCGCGGGGTCCATGGCCCCAGAGAGCGGCACGCCCAAACTGCGGTAGCCGACACGGCCCAAATCCTGAACCGTGGTGTACAATCCCCCCTCACGTACGTCCCACGTCGGATGCGCCGGGCGCGGTAATGGCGCGGCCGCCTCCGCGGTGCCCGCAAACTCCGCGGAGGCGATGGGCGTGAAGCGGACGCGATCGCCGGGGCGGCAGCGGATGGGATCGGGAGCGTGGGGGTCGTAGAGACGGTGCGGGGTGCGACCGATCAGATGCCAGCCGCCGGGAGTGGACAGGGGATAGACACCCGTCAGTTCGTCCGCGATGGCCACCGACCCCACCGGCACCCGGGTCCGGGGCGAGGGGAGACGCGGGGTGTGTAGCGCCGTCGGCAGAATCCCGAGATAGGGAAAGCCGGGAGCGAACCCCAGCATGAAGACGATGTATTCGTGGCCGCAGTGGAGGTCAATCGCCTCACGGGCAGTGATGCCCCACCTCCGCGCAAGCGCATCCAAGTCGGGACCGGCCTCCCCGCCGTAGACGACCGGGAGCTCAATGAGTCTCCCCGTGCCCCCCGCATCGCGGGGGAGCTGTTGGGCCAGCTGCATCGCGTCCTCCGCGATGCGGGCGCGATCTGCTTGCAATGGGTCGAGGACGATCAGCAGCGAGCGGAAGGTGGGGATGACCTCCACGACACCGGGGACGGCATGCAGGGCGCGGCCCAACGCGCGCACACGCGCATTGATCTCCACCGACAACTCGTCCGCAAACTCGACTAAGAGCCCGCGGTCGCCGAGGGCGCGTACAGACGGAGAGGCGAGGGCCGTCACGTCAAAGGCGGGGGCGATTTCGGATACGATCCCAGCACGCGGAGAAACGTCGTAGACTGTGCCAACTCACTCAGGGCCGCAGCAGACAGGGGGTCATCTTGGTGCCCCTCAAAATCGACGTAGAAAATGTACTCCCACGGCACTTGCCGGCGCGGCCGTGATTCCAGCTTGGACAGATTCAGGCCCCGTCCCGCGAGGGCGCCGAGCGCCCGGTACAGCGCGCCGGGCGCATTTTGCGTCATGAACACCACCGAGGTTTTGCTCTCCGGAGTCCGCGGGGCCGGCTCGCGCGCGAGGCTGAGAAATTTCGTGTAGTTGAAAGGATTGGTCTCGATGCCTTCGGCGAGTACGCTGAGCCCATAAATCGTCGCGGCGGCACGACCGGCGATGGCCCCCGCGCCGGCGAGACGCTGCTCGGCGACCATCTTGGCACTCCCCGCCGTGTCGTAGGCGGGCATGGGCTCCAGGCCGTGTTGGCGCAGAAAGACATCACACTGGGCGAGGGCCTGCGGATGCGAGTACACTCTGCGGATGCTCTCCAACGCCTCCCCCGGGCGGGCCAGCAGACAATGCCGGATGCGTTGATCGAGTTCGCCAACGATAAACAGGGTGTGCGCCAGCAACAAATCGTAGGTCTCGTTGATCGAGCCCGCCTGAGAGTTTTCCACCGGGACGACCGCTTGATTCGCGCCCCCGGCGCTGACGAGGTCGAAGACCTCCCGTAGCGACGGGCACGGGTGCACCTCCACCTCGCCAAAGAGTGCGCGCACCGCCTCCTCGCTGTACGCTCCGCGTTCTCCTTGAAAGGCTACCTTCATGAATCACCACACCGATAGATCCACCCGGCATCTGGTGCCGCGTTGGTGCTGCAGGCACGAACGGGGAAGAGTCGACGATACGGTCGGCTCGTCCCGTCAGCGCACATAGATGCGGGGGACGCGTAGTCCCACACCGCAGAGGACCTCGTAGGAGATCGTGTGGGCGTGGGCGGCGACTTCATCCGCGCTCGGAGCATCGCCGAACAGCTGGACCACGTCCCCCACAGCCACGGGGTGATCGCCGACATCCACCATCAGATGATCCATGCAGACCCTCCCGGCGACTTTATGCCGCATCCCCCGGATGATGACCTCCCCGGTTTCCCCTGCTAAGCGCGGATAGCCGTCCGCATACCCGCAGGCGATGGTCGCAATTGTGGTGGACGTCTGGGCCCGATACGCGGCCCCGTAGCTGACGGTCGTGCCCGGCCCGACGCGCGCGGTGCGCACGACGCGACTGTACAGACGCATGGCCGGACGCAGGGACGCTAGCGACCGCATCGCCGGCGATGGATACAATCCGTACATCGCGAGCCCCACCCGCGCCATGTCAAAATGCGTGTCCGGTGATGCGAGCGCCCCCGCGCTGTTGGCGACGTGCACGACCACTCGGGGAAAGCGCGCCCGGACAACGGCGAGCACCGGATGGAACCGAGCGAGTTGCTCGCTCGTCATGGCGTGATCGGCTTGGTCGGCGCTCGCGAGTTGCGTGTAGCACCCGGCCACAGACACGCCTTTCGTGACCAGGCGGTCGAGCAGAACTGGGACCTCCCGCGGGAACACGCCCAGCCGCGTCATGCCGGTGTCGACTTTGAGGTGGACACCGGTAGGCAACCGCTGCGGGCGCTCGAGGATGAGCTGTGCCATTTCCTGGGACGTGATGCTGATACTCAGTTGATGGGCAGCGGCATCCGCGACCTCGCCCACCGTGAGACCGCCCAGCACGAGGATCGGCGCGCGGATCCCGCCCAACCGCAGCGCCACCCCCTCCCCGAGAGTCGCCACGCCCACCGCGCTCGCACCCGCTTTCAGGGCGGCTTGGCACACGGGCACGACGCCATGCCCGTAAGCGTCCGCCTTCACGACCGCCATCACGCGGGCAGAGGGCGCCAGCCGGGCGCGGATCTCCCGAATGTTGTGGGCGATGGCCCTCAGGTCTACTTCCGCCCACGCCCGCAACGCCGCGGTTTCCGTGGCAGGTCCGAGCACGGTGACCGCCTCGCGCCCCCGCAAAGTCCTTTGGCTGCGGCCACCCGACGGATTCCCGCGACGAACTGGCCCCACCGCGCGCCTGCGCTTCCGGCGTGCTTTTGCCATGACCACCTCGATTCGACGGCGGCGCACACCGGGCCTACTACGGCCGCGTCCTGCAATCTGGCAGGTTCTCGATGGCACCCGTCGTAGTTAGAGTAGGAGCGATCTTGGCAATTTCATGACTTGCGCGAAGGCCGGTGGTTCCGTGCATCCGGTCTCCGTGCCGCGCTTGAGGAGGTGGAACGGCTTAGCTTGTGGACCACGATGACTACAAGTCTGTGGCATATTCTAAGGAGGAACACGATGGTACGGCGCATATGGTGGCTCACCGTTGTGAGCCTGCTCGCAATCTGGTCGTTGCTCCCCTCCAGCCACGTCGGCGCGGCCGCTTCTGGCAAGCTCGAGATCTTCAGCTGGTGGACTGCCGGCGGCGAGGCGGAAGGACTCAAGGGAATGTTTACGGCGTATCAGAAGGCCTACCCCGGCGTCGAGATTGTGAACGCGACGGTCGCCGGTGGAGCCGGCACCAACGCGAAGGCTGTGTTGGCCACGCGCCTGACGGGCGGAGATCCGCCGGACTCGTTCCAAGTCCATGCAGGACTGGAAGTGCAGAAGTACGACCCCCCGAAGTACCTGGAGCCCCTCAGCGGACTGTTCAAGTCAGAAGGATGGGAGAAGGTCTTCCCGTCCGGGTTGCTAGACTTGCTCCGCTACCAGGGAAACTACTGGTCGGTGCCTGTCAATATTCACCGCGCGAACGTGCTGTGGATCAGCAAGCAGGTCTTTTCCTCTAATTACCTCGCCCCCGCGAAAACATTCGATGAGTTCTTCAAGCTCGCGGACACGCTCAAGGCGAAGGGGATTGTCCCCTTTGTGTTGGGGGATAAAGAAGGGTGGGAAGCGGGACACGCGTTTGAAGCGGTGCTGATCGGGACCCTGGGCGCAGACGGCTACCGCGGGCTGTGGACCGGCAAGACCGCGTGGACGGACGCGAAAGTGACCCAGGCGCTGAACACGTTCAAGCGCATGCTCACGTACACCAACAGTGATCACGCCGCCCTCACGTGGGATGGCGCCGGCCAGTACCTGATCGACGGCAAGGGCGCGATGGAAATCATGGGCGACTGGGAAGATGGCTGGTTCCAGTCCAAGAACTTCACAGGGTACGGCTGGGCGTCCCCGCCAGGCAACGCGGGTGTCTTTGACGCGCTATCGGACTCGTTCGCGATGCCCAAGGCCGCCCGGAACCGCACCAACGCCCAGAACTGGCTGAAGGTGTCCGGATCCAAAGCGGGCCAAGAAGCCTTCAATCCCAAGAAGGGCTCGATCTGCGCCCGGACGGACTGCAACCAAGCGCTGTTTAACGCCTACCTCCAGTCCTCCGCGAAGGACTGGGCGAAGGACGCGCTGGTGCCGTCGGTGATCCACGGCGCCGCAGCGTTTGAGAGTTGGGCGACCAAGTACAAGGACGCCATGGCTCTGTTCGTCACCAGCGGGGACGTGGCGAAGACGCAGGCCGCATTGCAGGCTGCCTGTAAGGACGCCGGGGTCTGTAAGTAAGATCCCGTCTCACGTGCACTGCGCAGCGAGGCAGTCTGACTCTGGGCTGCCTCGCTGCATCCTTCCGGGGACTACCCAAGCGTGAGCGAGACGGTTCGCGCGCAGATGGCTTCCCCCGCGGCTTCGCGCCTGCGCCGCCGGCGGGCTGTGACTGCTGACCGGCTGATCGCCGTGCTGCTCATTGCCCCCTCAGCGGCGGCCATCGCCGTGTTCGTCTACGGCTTCATTGGCTTCACCGCGTTCGCGTCGTTCACCAAGTGGGACAACCTCTCCCCAGATTTCACGTGGGTGGGGTGGAAGAACTACGCGGCCCTGTTCAACACCGTGCGCTTTCAGATCGACCTGGGCAACACGGTCACGTTCACGCTCCTGTTCCTGGCGATCTGTCTGTCGGTCGGCTTTACCCTCGCGGTGTTGCTGGACCGGGGAATCCGTGGGGAGGCCTTCTTCCGCAGTATCTACCTGTTCCCCCTGGCCCTCTCGTTCATCGTGACCGGCGTGGTGTGGCGCTGGCTGCTCAACCCGGGCAGCGCGCAGCTCGGCACCGCAGGCGTGAACTTGCTGTTGGAGCGGATTGGTCTCGGTATGCTGAAAACTGGCTGGTACACGGATCCCCGCATCGGCATTAAGGCCGTGGTCATCGCGGCTGTGTGGCAGTTGTCCGGGTATGTCATGGCCATGTACCTGGCGGGATTGCGGGGCATCCCGGAGGAGCTGCGGGAAGCGGCGCGAGTGGACGGCGCGAACGATTTCCAGGTGTACCGCAGCATCATCGTGCCCCTACTGCATCCAATTACGCTCGGGGCGATCATCATCCTCGGGCACATCTCGCTGAAGATCTTCGACCTCGTCGTGGCCATGACCGGACCGGGGCCAGGGTTTTCCTCGGACGTGCCAGCGTTTTTCATGTTTGACACGACGTTTCGCGGAAACAACTTCGCCCAAGGCTCAGGGATCGCCGTGATCCTGCTCCTCATGGTCGCGGTGCTGATTGTGCCGTACCTGGTCTTCAGCTTGCGGACGGAGACGCAGCGATAGCACTCCCCGCAGCCCCTCCCCACCCGCATGGGCGAAAGTCCTGGCCGCGCCTAGCTTTGTACGCCCTCCTCACGGCGTTCGCCCTCCTCTACCTGCTGCCCATTTACGTGCTCGCCCTTACGGGATTGAAGAGCTACGCGGAGGTGAATCTGTATCGGATGTGGGACTGGCCCGCCCATGTCTCGCTCGACAGTTTCGTGAAAGCGTGGGTGGGCAGTGAGGCTCAAGGGTTCCGGGGATTGGACAACAACTTCTGGAACAGTTTGCGCCTCGCCGTCCCGGCCACGCTCCTCTCGGCAGCGTTGGGATCGCTCAACGGGTACGTCCTGGCCAAGTGGCGGTTCCGCGGCTCCGATGCCGTCTTCACGCTGCTATTGTTTGGCATGTTCATCCCGTACCAGAGCATCTTGATCCCGCTGGTCCAAGTCCTCAATCGCTTGGGATTGTATGGCTCCATTCGGGGGCTCATCTTCGTCCACGTCGTCTACGGCATCCCCATCACAACCTTGATCTTCCGGAACTACTACGCGACGGTGCCGAACGAACTGGTCGAAGCGGCAACGATCGACGGATCCGGCATTCTCGGAATTTTCCGCTACGTCATGGTCCCCATCTCGCTACCGGCGTTCGCCGTGGTGGCGATCTGGCAGTTTACCTCAATCTGGAACGACTTCCTGTTTGGCGTCATCGTGACCCCGCGGCCGGCGGTGCAGCCGATCACGGTCGCCCTGAACAACCTCGCGGGCAGTTACATCGTGGAGTGGAACGTGCAGATGGCGGGGGCGCTGCTCGCGGCGCTACCGACCATGCTCCTGTATGTCGTCCTGGGTCGGTACTTTATGCGCGGCTTGCTCGCGGGCTCGTTGAAAGCGTAGACGAACAGAGCCGAGGACTCGATGAGCTACTCGCTCTCGCGGATTCTCCCGATGGAGTCGATGGCGTGCTTGAAGATGAGTTCCTCATTCTCGCCGTCGGGCATCTCAACCAGGATCGCGTAAGTTCCCACGGCCTTCACCACCGCGTCCTCGATAAGATGGTCACCACCGCAGCGAATCCGCACCGGCCCGCCCCAGGCGGCGAGCTCCCGGAGATACTGGTCGTCTACGTTGCCAGTGCTAGCCATGTTTGACCGCAAGATCTGCCTCTTGCTCCATTATCAGCAGCCTCCTTCTATCTACATTAAGTAGCCCTACTTAAATCTCCTACTTCCAAAAGCAAAGGAATACATTACCCTTTCGCGAACCGCCTTCGCGAGCGCGGGGATGCACTTCTTGTGTGGGCAACGACATCAGTTGTGCCCAGTGGCAACTACCAGTTCAACCCTCTCCAGATTGCGGGCGATGTCGGCCCTGGCGGGGGTTAGCCGGGGAACGAGCTAGCACGCTCGAGAGGCGGAGCGTCGGTCCGCTTCATTCCCGCGCCGAGACCGGCGCTCCGTCCCCTCCGGACACAAGGGTATTAGCGCAGCGTGTCAAATCTGTCCGCCAAGATCAGTCGAGCAACACACAACCCCCCCCACGGAGGATCTCATGGCACTCGGAGAGCGAATTCGCCAGGTGCGTCAGAACCGGGGCCTTACACAAGAACAGCTGGCAGGTCGCGATTTTTCCAAGAGCTTTATCAGCCTGCTAGAGCGGGGGGTCGCCAAGCCGTCGGTCGACACGTTGGTGATTCTCGCGCGGCGCCTGGGGGCTTCTGTTGACTCCCTCCTCGGATCCGAGGGCCACATTCCCGACCATGCCGCGATGAACTTGTTAGCCCTGAGCGCACAAGCCATGCAACAGCGCCGGTTGGATCTCACGACCGGCCTGCTCAGCGCCGCCCGCTTCATCGCCGAATCGTACAGCTTGGAGGAACCCCTGCGCGAAGTTCTCCTGCAGGAGTTGCAGCTCGCGCTAGAGCGCCGTGATTACGAGCTGACCTCGCAGAAAATCACGGAGGCGCTACGGCAATGCGAGGCGGGGCGCGATCGATGGCGTGCGGGACGGGCGTTGGTCCTGCAGGGTCGGCTCCAGTTGGTGCGCCGGGAACTTCATGAGGCGGTCAGGAGTTTCGAAAAAGCTCTTGAAGCGTTCCGTCAGGCGAAGGCGAGCCGCGATCCCACACGCACAGAAGCGCTCATCTTCCTCGGCACGACTCTCGCATACTTAGGCAAGCACGATCTCGCCCTGAAACGCTACGCTGAGGCCGCAGACGCCCAAGCCACGCGCCACGATCCCGTCCTGCGAGGTCGCGCATTGTGGGGCCTCGGCCTCAGCCACAGACGTCTGGGGAATCTCGACCTGGCCACCCAGCGCCTCAATGAAGCCAAGGAGGCGTTCGAGATAATTGAGGAAATGCCAGATCTGGCTGGCGTCCTCCATAATATTGGTCAAGTGTCACATGAGCAGCGGCGCTACGGCGAGGCACTCCGCCATCTCACCCAGGCGCTTCGAATCGCGGAACGATTGAATCTGAAGATCACGCACGCTGCGACGCTTACGGAGATCGCCAGGACGCATCTGGCCACGAGCAATCTCGAAGACGCTGGCGCAATCGCCCAGCAGGCAATCACGGCGGCCCAAAATGCCCCCGACGCGATGGAGGGCGCCGAGGCCCGGACAGTGCTCGCCACTGTGTACGCCAAGCAGGACCGTCCCGAGCGGGCCAAGGAGCTAATGGCAGAAGCGCTCGCGACCTTTCGGGTGCACGGAGCGCACGCGCGAATCGCCCAGGCCGCACGGGATCTTGGAGAAGCCTTTATGCGCTACGGCGCGAAGACCGACGCGGCCGACCAACTGGTGATCGCCTTGGAAGCCGAGGACGCCTTACGCAAGCGTGCGCAACCTTAGGGGATCACGCAGTTCCGCTCTGGTGGCGGTTGTAATCCGGGGCTTCGTTTGTCAGGTCTGGTTTACGGGTTCGCTGCATTTCGGTTTGGGAGACGTGAGTCCCGCCAGATCCGCCGCGACGCCTCGGCAAGTCTCTCGTGAATCCGCAGCATGTATACCAGCGGTCCTTAACTCACCCAATCCCGCCTGCAGTTCCTGAAGGTGGTCGCCTCGGCAGTTGTGCAGTCGTGCTTTCCGTAACAGGATAACTATTTCGGCGGAATGGAAGCGGGGCCGAGACTGCTCGGATTTCCGAACTCCTACCACACGAATGCCCGACGATGCACGGGGACGTCCTGCCGGGTCGGTCCTTATACGCGGCCTGGTCGCCAGCACGTTGAAGGCATAGACCGGGTGGAGCGGGAATGGAAACGGCTAGATCCTGAGGAGGGAGAGGCATGAGCGGCATCCTCGGACGCGTAGTGGCGGTCGCCATCGTCATCAGCTTGCTGGGTGTGAGTGCCCCACAGACCCTCGGTGCTCCCGTCGATGTAAACACCCTCATCGTCGGGATGAACACCGCCATCCTGATCACCCTGGATCCCGGCGTCGTCTACGAAGTCGAAGGGTCGGTGATCGTGGACCAGCTGTATGACAAGCTGGTCGACATGGAAATGGTGAAGGGAGCGATTCAGATCGTTCCCAAGGTCGCCCAAACGTGGGCCGCCAGCGCGGACGGCAAGACCTGGACATTCAACATCCGTCAGGGGATGCGCTTTCCCAGCGGCCGCGCCGTGAACGCCGCGGCCGTCGTCTACTCCCTGCGCCGCGCCGTGCGGCTGGCCAAGACCCCGGCGTGGTTGCTGGAGCAGCTCGGGTTCGCGAAAGACAACGCGGACCAGACGATCCGGGCCCTCGACGATTACACCGTGCAACTGGTCCTCGCAGATGCCTTCGCCCCCAACCTGGTGCTGTCCGTCCTGGCCTTCCCGATCACGGGGGTCGTGGATCCCGACCTCGTGCAGCAGCACATCACCGAAGGCGACCTTGGCAGCGACTGGCTGAAGGACCATAGCGCAGGGTCGGGACCCTACACGCTGATCCGCTGGGAGCGCAACGACGTCGTAGACCTCGTCGCCAATCCCACGTACTGGCGAGGCATTCCGCCTGTAAAGCGGATCATCATCCGCGACATACCCGAGCCGACCGCGCAGCGTCTGGCGGTGGAAAAGGGCGACATCGATGTGGCCTGGAACCTGTCGCCGCAAATGCGGGAGGAGATTCGTAAGCAGAAGACCCCGGGCGTGGACATCGTCCAGATCCCCGCCCATGGCATCGCCTACGTCGGGATGAATGTGAAATATGAACCCCTTTCCAAGGACAAGGTGCGAGAAGCGATCCGGTGGGCGATAGACTACGATGCCATCCTGCGAGACGTGTTACGCGGGGAAGCTCTTCCCCTACAGACGTTTATCCCGACGGGGTACCTGGGGTACAATCCGTCCCGGCCGTTCACCCAAGACCTGACCAAAGCCAAACAGCTCCTGGCCGAAGCGGGATACCCCAACGGGTTTGAGGTGGAGCTGACGACGAGTTCCCCTCACCCCACGCGCCCAGACATTGCGCAATTGATCCAGAACAACCTGGCGAAGGTCGGGATCAAGGTCAAGATCGTGCTAATGGCCTCCGGTGTGATGTACCAGAAGTTCCGCGAGCAGGGCCTGCAGATGATCCTGGCCTCGTGGGGCGTGGACTATCCCGATCCCGATGCACTCGCCAAGCCGTTCGCCGACGGCACGGTGAAACAACTGGCCTGGCGCAACGCGTGGATGGACAAGGACGCCACCGAGTTGACCAAGAAGGCGATGCTGGAGCGGGATGCCGGCAAACGCGTGGCGTTGTACCGCCAGTTGACGGACCTGGTGCTCCACAAGGGTGCCTTCGCCATCATCTACCAGCCCACGGACAGCTGGGTGATCCGCACGTGGGTCAAGGGATACGCGGACGCGGCGGCCCTCGGCACGATGCACTTCGATTTCACAAAGGTCTCGAAGGTGCGCGAATAGGCCGGGCGGTGCTGCCGGGAACGACGCGGCAGGAGACGGAGGGGTGAGGACCTCCCTTCCGTCTCCTCGCATTTGGAGGGCACGCGGGTGAATCTTCCCGCCTACATCGCCCGACGCCTCATGTTAATGGTGGGGGTCCTCTTCGGCGTCCTCATCATCACTTTCGTCGTCTCGCATGTGATCCCGGC
>MNEU01000044.1:35378-38200 GCA_001917855.1 Armatimonadetes bacterium 13_1_40CM_64_14
CTCCGCACGGGGCGGCCAGTGTCTCGGGATATCGGCCAATTCTTCCCGGCCACCCTGGAGCTCACCCTGACCGCCATCGGCCTCGCTATCATCCTCGGCGTTCCGCTCGGGGTGATCTCCGCCGTGACCCGCAACCGTCCGCCCGACCATGGGGCACGGATCTTCTCCATCGTCGGGGTGTCGATGCCCGTGTTTTGGACGGGGCTCGTGTTGCTGCTGCTCTTCTACTACCACCTGGGCTGGCTGCCCGGTCCGGGACGATTGGACCTAACGGTCATCCCGCCTCCCTCCCGCACCGGCTTTCTGCTGTTCGACAGCGTCCTAAGCGGAAACTGGGAGGCCTTCCGCAATGCCCTGGCCCACCTCGTCATGCCCGCCTTCGTGCTCGGCTATCTCGCCACCGCGACGATTGCCCGGATCTGCCGCTCCAGCATGCTGGACGTGCTGCATCAGGAATACATTCGCACCGCCCAGGCCAAGGGGTTGCGGCCGCGCGTGGTGATCCTTCGCCACGCGCTCCGGAACGCGCTGATTCCGACGGTGACCGTCGTCGGCCTAGTGTTTGGCGGTCTGCTGGAAGGCTCGGTCCTAACCGAAACGATCTTCGCGTGGCCGGGGCTGGGACGGTACATCACCACTGGTTTCCTAGCACTGGACTATCCCGCAGTGATGGGCGGGACCCTCTATATCGCGGTGGTCTTTAGCGTGGCTAATCTCCTCGTGGATATCGCCTATGCGTTTCTCGACCCCAAGATCCGTTTCTAGCGCGAGCGCACCTGGAGGCCCACGCCCTGTGCGACCCACGGAGGTGTGGCGGGCTTATCTCTCGTGGCGGCGCTCCCCGTTGTCAGTGACGGGAACCGTGCTAATCGGACTGCTGCTGCTGGTCGTCGTCGCAGCCCCGCTGATAGCGACCCACCACCCGCTCGAGCAGGACTTTGCGGTCCGGCTGCGACCTCCGGGGGCGGGCCACTGGTTCGGCACCGATCAATTCGGTCGGGACATCTTCAGCCGCGTCGTCTATGGGTCGCGCATCGCGATACAGATCATCCTGATCGTCTCGCTAATTAGCGGCCTCAGCGGCACTATGTTAGGGACGCTGGCCGGATACTTTGGGGGACGCATCGATGAAGTGATCAGTCGGCTGACCGACATGTTCCTGGCATTCCCCAGCCTCGTCCTTGCGATGGCCTTCGCCGCCGCACTCGGGCCAAACCTCACGAACGCCATCCTTGCCATTTCTCTGGTCACCTGGACTCCGTCGGCGCGCTTGGCCCGCGCCGAAGCGTTGCGCATCAAGCAACAGGACTTCGTGGAAGCAGCACGGGCGCTGGGGGCGCGGGATCCCCGCGTCATCGTGCGGCACATTCTGCCATCCGCGCTGTCGGTCGTCATCGTGCAATTGACCCTGCGTATGGGGACGATCATCCTGACCGCAGCGGGCCTGGGATTCTTGGGATTGGGGGCCCAGCCCCCGACCCCTGAGTGGGGGGCGATGGTCAGCGACGGGCGCAACTATCTCGTGGACCAGTGGTGGATGTCGACCCTACCGGGACTCGCGATCGCCCTGACGGTCTTGGGGTTCAACTTGCTGGGGGATGGGATCCGCGACCTGCTGGACCCCCATCTCCGCCACTCGCGCTTGTAGACACCAGCCATTTCTCCCTCAGTGGACCCGCGTGCCCGTCAAAATCTCAAAGACAAGATGGTCCAGCCGCTCATAGGCAAACCCGCGATGGGGCGACACAGACCCTGTCTCAGCTGTGTGGTCCCACTCTCGGATCTCGGCGAGCAGGGTGCGGACCTCCGCATCCGCGTTGAACTGGGCCACTTTGTCCGCCAACACTTCGTAGGCGCGAATACACCCTTGGACGAAACTCCACACTCCCTGTTCGTCGGTCGTGCGGTACGGGTGCGCATCGAACGTCCGCGGGAGAGGCCAGTTCTCGTCTTCCAGCAGCTTGACCACGAAGAAGCTGTCCTTCAGCCCCGCCCCACCGAACCGCAGATCTTGGTCAAAGCGCAGAGGCCGCTGGGCGTTGAGATGAAGACCAAAGAGCTTGCCAGCGTATAGCGCATGGGCGACTTCGTGGGCCGGGTTGAGCCCGGCCATGGCGGCGTGAGCCAGCTCCGGGACGACGCCGACGCGGTCAGGGTGCTCCAGAGTGGCAATGAATCCCAGCGCGTGGCCCACGGTGGAGATATAGAGGTCGCCGCGGGGCTCGTTGGGTTTGGGTTCGATGGACAGCCGCATGGCGTACCCTTGCCGCGCAATGTAGTCGGCCAGGTTGTTGAACGCATCCCGGAGACGCTTGAGGGCCTCGATGGGGGAGCGGCTCGCCTCGACCTCGGATCCATCGCGACCGCCCCAGATGTTAAACAGAGGAGCTCCCAGAAGATGCCCCACATCGATGGCGTCCTTGTATCGCGCCAGGGCTAGAGAACGCACCCGCGCTTCGTTGGAGACGAGCGCGCCGTCTTTGAAGACAGGCTCAGTGAACAGGGAGGACCCGCAGGCATCACAGACGATCCCGGTATCCGCCATCCGCGCACGTGCTTCGCGAATCATCCGATCGCGCTCGGCCCCACTGCTGCCTGAAGGAATGAGGTCCTCGGCGTGGAGCTCAAAGGCCCCCACGCTGTGCGCCGCGAGCCCGCTGATCGCGTGAAGTGCGTCCAGCGGGGCCCGGGTCGGAGCCCCAAAGGGATCCGCGCCCGCATTCATCAGTGTCCACAGCCCGAAGCTAAAAGTCCGCGTAGGCATCCCGTGTGATCCGCCTCCCGCACTGCCATTTCTGATCCTAAAGACCGGACCCTGCATC
>MNEU01000018.1 GCA_001917855.1 Armatimonadetes bacterium 13_1_40CM_64_14
GGTCTTGTGTATAGACCCCCGCATTCCCTGCGAGGGATTAAAACCGCAGGTCCACTCCGACCATCCAGCCGCTGAAAGTGTTGGTCGTGCTTGCTCCTCCACTCCAGGTGATCTGCTGCGTCCCGCTGCGGTAGCCGGCATACATGGAAGTCATCGGGACAGGAGAGAGCACCAAGGCCACCTCGTACTCGTTGCCGGTACCGCTGCCAGAAAACGCTCCAGTCACGAGAGGGCTGGTAATCGAAATATTTGCGTTGGTGGTCAGCCCCGTCGTCACAGTGTAGCTGCCCCGAAAGGAAACGCCGGGTGCCGGAGACATATTGGCCTCCACGCCGATGCGGGTGCCCGAGCTCTGCAGCACGACCCGGTCCGAAGCCGTGGATCCCGTGGCGTTGAAAAACATACCGCCATAGCCGCCGTAAGCCGTGAGCCCCAGGGGACCAGTCTGCATCCCCACCCGTAGCGCGGCATCAGCCAGCAACACTCCTCCGGAGAAACCGGAGAGAGCGCTTCCGTTTAAGTTGACGGTGTTTGTAGGCCCATAAGCCAGATTGGTCCGCAACGAGGTGAATGGCGCAAGCGACTGCTCAAATGCGATCGCGTACGTAGTGGCGCTCCACGTGAACTGACCCGCCGGGGGTGGCGTCCCGTACGAGTAGTTGGCGGGCCAGATTGTGAACTGCGCGGCCGCCGCAACGGGTCGTGCAAGACCCAAGATCGCGAGCGATACCCCCAAGATCACCACGCCAAGTCGACGCATATACTGATCCTCCTCGAAGATGGTAGGTGACGAACGACCTTAGGGTCATCTTGCCCCAAATACATGCGCGGTACTCGACCGCGGGGTTCTGCCATCCACACCAGTGCCAGTGCGCCGGCAAGCGGCGGGGGTGCTACAACACGTGGAGGGTCGTCTCGGGGGACCTAGCGTGTTGCGTGTTCTTGGCGAGCCAACCTGCTGCGGGGAATGACCGACGCAACACCGAACAGCAGCAGCGCCATCAGCACAATCGCCCCTCCCGCTGCAATGTCTAGGTAGAACGACACGGTCATCCCGGCCACGACCGCAACCAGCGAGCAGAGCACTGCGATCCACACGGTATGGCGGAAATTGCGCGCCACCCGGAGCGCGGTAATCGTGGGGATGACCAGCAGCGCGCTCGTGAGGAGGATGCCCACGATGCGCATGGCTAGGACCACCGTCAGAGCGACAAGCGTGGTCAGCAACATGTTGAGAGTCTCCACCGGGACTCCTTGCACCCGCGCGGCCTCTTCATCAAAGGTGATCGCGAAGAGTTCTTTATGGAGAATTCCCACGGCGGCGAGCACAATCAGTCCGAGCGCAAAGATCACCCACAGGTCCACCGGCGACACGACGGTGATCGCTCCGAAGAGGTAGGAAAACAGGTCGGTATTGAATCCCCGCGCCAGGCTAATCAAGACCACCGCGACGGCAAAGCCGCCGGACAAGAAGACCGCTAAGGCGGCTTCGCCAAAGAGCCGGCCCGAGCCCCGCAACCGTTCGATGCCCACGGCACCGACCAGCGACGCGATCAACGCTCCGGCCACAGGATAGGTCCGAAAAAGCAGCCCAGCGGCCACCCCGGCGAGTGCCACGTGTGAGAGCGTATCGGCAATCAAGCTGAGTCGACGCAACACGATGAAGACACCGATGATTGGGGCGATGATCCCGATCATCAGGCCTGCCGCCAGCGCGCGCTGCATGAAGCCATACGAGAGCATCTCAAACACAGGTGACACCTCCGGAGAGTGGGCGACGATCGCTCAGCTCAGTGTCGGTGCGAGACGAGCAGGCTGGACGGCCGATACATCTGCTCAATCGCACCCGAGGCAATCGCGTCTTCCGGGCTCCCGTGAAAAATGAGGGTCCGATTAAGGCAGGCGAGCTGGGTGACTTCTTTCGCGATCACCGCCACGTCATGGGAGACGAGAACCAGCGTCGTCTTCCTGTCGCGATTCAGCCGTCGCAACAGGCTGTAGAATTGCTCCTGCGCCTCTAGATCCACGCCGACCGTGGGCTCATCGAGCACCAACAGCTCCGGGCCACTGGCCAGGGCGCGGGCAATGAACACGCGTTGCTGCTGTCCTGCGGAGAGGTTACCAATCAACCGGTCCCGCTCTCCTGCCATCCCCACAATGTCCAGGGCGTCCAGGGCGAGAGCGCGATCGTACACATCGAACCGATGTCCCAGGCCCACGACTCCACACCGCCCACTCATCACCACTTCGAAGGCGCTCGCCGGAAACCGGGACTCGAACGCGGCCCTCTGAGGCACGTAGCCGACCCGCCGCCAGTCGCGGAAACTCGTGAGATCGGTACCAAAGAGCCGGACGTGGCCGCACTCCGTGCGCAAGAGCCCGAGGATGATGCGCAGCAGCGTCGTTTTGCCCGAGCCATTGGGCCCGATGATCCCGAGGAAAGCACCCCGGCGGATTTGCAGGCTGACCTCCTCCACGACCCGCTCGCCGGCATAGCTGAAGCAGACGTGATCCAGATCGACAATGGTGGAGATGCGATCGGCAGTCGTAGTCATCGGGACGACCCCGGTGCGGCTCATGGCGGGCTGGTCATGCCGAGGCCTGGCATCGGGCACAGTAGCCATAGATCTCGAGCTGGTGGCCCGTGATGCGAAACTCAGCAGTGACGCGCCGGGGGGCCTGGGGGACAAGGCACTCCCGCAGAGGCTTCCACTCCCCGCACCCGAGGCACACGAGGTGGTCGTGGTGCTTCGCGGCCAATCCGTAGCGCACCGACCCATCCCCGACGTGCATGGGTTCAACGAGGCCTTCACGCACAAAGGTCTCCAGCGCCCGGTACACGGTGGCGAGGCCGATCGGGTGAGGAGTCCGCCGCACGCGGCGGTGGAGTTCCTCCGCGGTGAGGTGGCAGCGTGCCACCTCCATGGCCCGCAGGATCGCTTCCCGTTGCCAGGACGCACGCCGGTGTGCGACCACCTCACGTCTGCTCATCGCTTCACTCGTTTGGCGAGAATTGCCCGCACAGGGCACCCTGATCGTACGGGCGCACCTCTTTTGTGTCAACGCCGGGCGGAATCGCCTTCACGGACAGTCCAGCCCCTGCATCAGGTTACGCAGGTTCTGCCCCATGACCGACAGATAGTTCCTGCCCTGCGCCAGCTCCTCATCCGTCAACCCCTCCAGGGGGTCAAACACCAGCGTGCGCGCCCCGACCTCGCGCGCGATCGCCGCCGCCACACGCGGACTCACGAGTGATTCGTAGTAGATAACTTGGATGTCGTTTTGGCGCGCCACGCGAATCAGTTCTCTGATTTTGGCCGCGGACGGCTCGGCGTCCGGCGCGAGACCGGCGATCCCGATCTGGGTAAGACCGTACCGAGCTGCGAAGTATCCAAAGGCCGCGTGGTTGGTGATGAAGATTTTTCCCCGGCAGGTGCTTAAGGCCCGCTGGAACCGTTCATGCAACGCGGCGAGCCCCTGCTTGAACTTTGCGGCATTCGCTTCGTAGACGGCCTTGCCTATCGGGTCGACCCGGATGAATCCCGTCAGAATGTTGTCCACCTGCTTCTGAGCCAGAACGGGGTCCATCCAGATATGCGGATCAGGCTTCCCCTGGTCCTCCCCCGAGGTGGCTATCGCGATCCGAATTCCTCCGGCTGCGTTCACAACCAGAACAGAGGGGGGCAGTTGCGGGAGAAGCTTCTGCGCCCAGGGCTCCAACCCCGCCCCGTTATAGATGAGCACCTTGGATGCGTTGACCGCAATGATGTCCTTGGGCGTCAATTCATAGTCGTGCGGCTCGGCACCCGCGGGGGTGAGATTGCGAACATGGACGCGGTCCCCACCGACCTGCCGAGCGAATTCGTACATCGGGTAGAACGACGCCGCCACGGCCATCTTGTCTGTGGCCGCGGATGCGCGGCGATCGGCTATGGGAAGCACGGTGAGGACGACGAGCAGTGCGAGTAGATTGCGCATCCGCAGACCGCCCGAAGGTCAGGGGGATAACCGTTCTATATGAGAATTATTCTCACTTGAGTCCGCATCTGACTGTATCGGAAGGACCCGCAGCCGTCAAGGGGAAAGTTAGACGGATACTCCCAAGAAAACCGCGACGATCTGAAGAAGGGACCAGGGACTCGAATCCCCATCCTACGCAAAAGATGCCACACGCTGGGAAGCAACGGCCACGCAGGAGCGCCGACTCGAGGTAACCTTACGGGGTTAGCTGCAAGCCCCTGCTGGGAGTGTATACAATGTTGAAGTTATTGTTCGCTTCGTAACACTCCTTACCGAAACCCGTCCACGACCAGTTAGTTCTCAAGACGTAACCTCCGGCGGGGTTTCCCAAAGGGATGTACTGGTATCCAGTTAGACCGCCAAAGGGAGCGCCCGTACAGGGGTCAACGGGGAGCTCCGCGATGTACTGACGCCCGCGGGTGCCAATCAGCTCGACGATACTCTGGGGGTACCTGGCGAAGTCCGCAAAGTAGCTCTCTAGCGCAGTTACCACTTTGTTCAGATTCACCCAACTCGCTTTCAGCAACTCAGGGTTGGGGTTGGGGATCTGTGCCAGCGAGGGTGGAGAGGACAGCGCAAGAGTCAAGCTTGCGATGACGCCGACTGTCGCTGCCCGCATACCGGATGACTCCCTCGACACGGCGTTGCACACCGGTGTCTGTATGCTTCGAACGACCTCTTGCCGAAAACAACCGACTATCCTTAAACGGATCATGCCCGTGGAAATGGATGACGCGCCAGGCTGAAACAGCCTATACTCTCGGCGGCCCGCACCGGAGCCAGCGAAGGGTTAATCTCGAGGCGGCCTGGGCATCCACTCATGGCGGGCCCGGAGGGAATCGAACCCCCGACCAGAGACTTAGAAGGTCTCCGCTCTGTCCGCTGAGCTACGGGCCCGACCCGTGTGCACATCCCGCCAACGGTCTTCGGGCGGATTGCTGGGCGTAGCGAATATGTTCCGACGCCCCACCCTGCACCGGCGAGAATTCGTCTCGCGCAAGTAGTATATCGCGACCGGACATGCCGAGTATGGCTCGACGACCGCTTCCACTTGACCCATTAGGGTACTCCTGGGACCTGAGGGTCCGGAGTAGTCAGCCAAGCTCTAGCAAGTCAGCGGGATGCCCAAGCTCGGGTCGGATGACAACGCAAACTTCGGGACGGCTAGCGCAGACCTAACCCTGAAGTCTATGCACACCAAGCAGTGACACCCCCACAGCACCCACCAAGAGAAGTGCGGCCGCGCCCGCTGCTAGGGCACTAACTTCTGTGGGGCGCGCCTCCCACCCAATTGTGCGGCTCAACTGCCGGTACACGCGGCGCAGCTCGGATGCTGAGGTGGCGTGATAGTACCTCCCACCTGTCATTTCCGCAATTTCCTGCAACGTAGCCTCATCCAGCCTCACCCAGATGCTCCGACCGCCGAGGCTCAGAAATGTCCCCTCCGGGGTTCCTACGCCGATGGTGTACACCTTGACGTCCTGTTCCCGGGCCACACGTGCGGCGTCTTGGGGAATCGTGCCGCGGTTGCTTTGGCCGTCGGAGAGCAACACCACAGTTCCGGGGGGCACCGGGGGCTGCGGAGGCGCAGCCGCTGCGCCCGGGGCGGGTCGTTGACGGCCCGGCAGAGCCCACACCGCCTCAAGCAGACCGTCTCCGATTGCGGTCGCGAACTCTGTCGACAGTAGGTCGATCGCTTCCAATACGCGCTGGCGATCCGCAGTCGGCGGGATGATCAGGGTCGCGTAGCTGCTGAACGACACCAACCCTACTTTCAGCCCCTGGGGGACAGCGCGGACAAACTCCCGGGCCGCCGTCTTGGCCGCTTCGATCCGGCTCGGAGGAATGTCGTCCGCTAACATGCTGCGGCTGACATCGATCGACAGCACGACTGTGTTCTGCACGGCGGGCACGGGCAGCGGCGCCACCGGCCGGGCCATCGCGAGCAGCACGGCCGTTAGTGCGAGAGCCGCGAGGACGGCCGGGATGTGACGCCGCCACGGCGAGGACGTGGCGACCGCCTGCGCGAGGAGGGCGAGCTGCGTGTGAGCCACCGGAGCCCGCGCGGGTCGGCGCAGCGCCCACACGTACACCGCCGCCAACACCGGCAGCGCTACCAGTCCAAGCAACATTAGTGGCCACTGAAACGTCATGGTCGTGTCGGTCTAACCTCGTCGGTAATTGTGCGATAGTCCACTACGGTACCTTCTTAAACCACGCCAACGAAAATGCGCTGCCGGTCAGCATGAGCACACCCGCAACTGCGGTCAGCAGCGCGGTCACCTCGGTCCGATGGCGCTCCCAGGCGATGTCTTTGCCTAACAGCTGGGCGGCGCGCCGCAGATCATCGATGTGCGACATGTCGAGGTACTGGCCGCCTGTCATCAGGGCGAGTTGCTGGAGCAGCGTGGGATCAAACGGCACCAGCACCAGCTGTCCTTCGACCTGCATGACACTCCCCCCGATCGTCCCCACCCCCACGCCGAAAACACGGACATTGCCCTCTTTGGCCAGGGCCGCCACCATCGTCGGATCGACACCGAAATTGCTGACCCCGTCGGAGAAAAGGATAATCGCCGCCGGGGGAAGTGGTCCCGGACTCGATCCAGATGGCGGGGGAGGAGGCGGTGAGGCACCCGGCTGAGCGGGTCCAATGTTCAGGCGATCACCGAAAAACTCGCGCCGCCCGGGCAGAGCTTTGAGGGATTCCAGAATCGCCGACCCCACACCGGTCGCTTGTTGGAGCGTCAAGCGGGCGAGCGCTTCGCGCAGGGCAGTCCTTTCGGTCGTCGGCGGCACCAGCACCTGCGCATAATCGCTGAAAGTGAGCAGTCCGACCCTCGTCGATCCCGGCACCGCGGCAAGCACCTGCTCCGCTGCGGCCTTTGCGGCAGCCAACCGGTTCGGTTTGGCGTCTTCGCCAATCATACTCTTGCTGACGTCGATCGCCAAAATGAGCGCCGCGCGGTTGGTCGGCAGGGGCACGGCTGCGATCGGCCGCGCCAGGGCCAGGGTCAGCAGCGCCACCGCCGCCACATAGAAACCGGCGGGCAGGTGCCGACGCACCGCCGACGGACGCGTCCACAAGTGAGGGAGCAAGTGTGGGTCGGCCAGGGCCACTTCCTGACGGGCCCGGAGGTGCTGGGCGCGCACGTACGCCCACAGCAGCAACGGCGCTGCACTGAGGGCCCACAGCATCACCGGCCAGCCGAACTCCACCGTCCTCGCCTCCGTCGGTACGTGATGAACTGCAACAGCGGCTGCAAGAGCGTATCAGCCGTGGAGAGCATGAGGGCGTCCACAGCAGAATGTCGGAGTGTCGTCGCCACTTGCTCCCGTTGCCGGGTGACCAAATCGCGGTACGCGCTCCTCACCCGGGGATCCGCTGTATCCACCCAGAGCTCCTGGCCTGACTCGGGATCGCGCATGACCAAGCCGCCGACATCAGGAAGTTCGTGCTCGGCCGGATCAGTAATCCACACCGCGATCACGTCATGGCGCCGCGCTAGCTCCTGCAGGGGCCGCGCCCAGCCGTCGGCGGCCAGGAAGTCAGAGACCAGAAATACTAAGCTGCGCCGCTTCAAGGCCCGCGCGGCCTGCCGTAGCCCCTCGCCAAGCCCACGTCCGTCTCCACGCATGGCAGCTTGCTGCAGGGTGTTCAAAATACGCAGCACATGCACCCGACCGCCTCGGGGGGGGACATAGACGTCGCGACCGGGGAATCCCAGCAGGCCGATTTTGTCGCCATGGCGAGCCGCGATGTAACCCGCGACGCCAGCGAATTCCGCCGCCGTCTCGCGTTTCAGTTGGCGGCGGGTGCCAAATGCCATCGAGGGCGACAGATCCACCAGCAGCCATGCGGTGAGCTCTCGTTCCTCGCGGTACTGCCGGACGAACAACCGGGCCATGCGCGCGGTGACGTTCCAGTCGATGCGGCGGACCTCGTCGCCAGGCTGGTACTCCCGCACCTCGGCCAGATCCAAGCTGGGGCCATAGAAGACGCCAGTGTAGTCGCCGAAGAGGAAGCCGTCCAGCCGGCGGACGACCTTGAACTCCAGCCGCCGCAGGATGCTTTCAGGCGTCTCCATGGAAAGCCGCCCCGATCAGCCCGTGGGCGCGGCCTTGGCGGCATCGTACGGATCGCCGAAGTGCACGCGGGGCGCGGGCAGACGCTCCAAGACACGGGCGACGATATGGTCCCCGGTGATGTTCTGGGCTAGCGCTTCGTACGATAGGACGAGGCGGTGCCGGATTACTTCCGGGGCGATGTCCCGGACATCCTCGGGCAGCACGTACTCCCGACCTCGAATCAGCGCCAGAGCTTTGGCGCCAATGATCATATTCAACGACGCCCGCGGACTGCTGCCGTAGGAGATATATGACGCCAGCTCCGCCAGCCCGACTTCCTGTGGCCGACGCGTCGCATTGGCCAGCGTGACCGCGTACTCGGTGAGCTTGGGATGGACGTACACCGCGTCGGCGACGCCTTGCATCTCCAGAAGCTCGCTGGCGCGGACGACTGGCTGGACCTCTGGAGGCTGCACAGCCATGCGGTCGACGACCGTCACTTCCTCCAGCACACTGGGATAGGTGATGACCACCTTGAACATGAAGCGGTCGACCTGGGCTTCCGGAAGCGGGTACGTCCCTTCGCTCTCAATCGGGTTTTCTGTCGCCAGGACCAAAAAGGGGTTGGGCAGCGCCCACGTCTGCTTGCCGATGGTGACCTGGTGCTCCTGCATCGCCTCGAGCAGGGCCGACTGGACCTTCGCCGGGGCGCGGTTGATCTCATCGGCAAGGACGAGATTGGCGAACACAGGGCCGAGCTCGGTATCAAAGGTCCCCGTGTGCTGATTGTAGATGCGGGTCCCAATGAGGTCGGCGGGAACGAGATCCGGAGTGAACTGAATGCGTTTGAACTCCGCCTCGATCACCCGGGCCGTCGTCTTGATCGCCAGCGTCTTGGCCAAGCCGGGCACACCTTCGATCAGCACGTGCCCGCGTGCGAGGAGGGCAACGAGAATCCGCTCCAGCATGAGGTCCTGGCCGACGATGACTTTCTTGATCTCGACCAAGACGTTGCGCATCGTGGTCGACGCTTGCTGGAAGCTCTCGACGGGCATCTTCATTCTTCGGTCCTCCTGCCAATGTTGGCTTGCATCCTACACCGGCCTCTTCGGGAGGTCAACCACGGGCAACAACGCAGGACACGCCGCCTGCTCCCCCTCAGGCGTCGGGCTCGGGTGCGCCCGCTCAACTAGTCGGCTCGCCACCGCCGCCCGTCCCGTGCCAGCAACTCATCTGCTTGTTGGGGTCCCGCCGAACCCGCTGTGTAGTTCGGAAACTCCTGCGGCGGGTGCTCCTGCCAGTACCGCAAGAGCGGGTCGACGATGGCCCACTGGAGCTCCACCTCATCCCGGCGCGGGAACGAGGTCTGCACGCCCCGGAGGGCGTCCAGGAGGAGATGCTCATACGGCGGATGCTCGGGCTCGCCAAAGTCGTGATAGGAAAAGTCCAGGGCGACGGACCGGATTTGATGTTTGTGGCCGGGCACACGGGCAGCGAAGCGCAGCATGATCTTCTGATCGTCGGTCGTCTTCATGGCCAAGACGTTGTGGTCCATCCCTGCCATGTCGTAGTCGCGAAACAGGCGCAACGGAGGCTGGCGGAACACGACGACGACCTCCGTGTCCTTTTGCGCTAGCCGCTTGCCGGCCCGCAAATAAAACGGGACGTCGGCCCACCGCCAATTATCGATCTGCAGCCTCATCGCAGCGTATGTCGGCGTCGTCGACGCCCGACCGATCCCCGCCTCGTCCCGATACGCGGGCACCTGGACAGCGCGGACCACACCTGCCCCATACTGCCCGCGGACAGCGTTCTCTGGCCGCACCGGGGGGATGGCCCGTAGCACCTTGGCCTTCTCGTTGCGGAACCCCTCCGCGTCGAAGACGACGGGGGGCTCCATCGCGATAATGGCTAGCAGCTGCAAGACGTGGTTCTGTACCACGTCGCGCACGACCCCGACTTCCTCGTAGAAGTGGCCGCGGCCCCCGACGCCGATATCCTCGACAAAGGAGATTTGGACGTGATCGACATACCGTCGATCCCACACCGGCTCGAACACGGTGTTCGCAAACCGGAAGACCAGCATGTTCTGCACGGTCTCTTTGCCCAGATAGTGGTCAATACGAAAACACGACTGCTCTCCGATCACCCGGTCGATGAGCGCATCCAGCCGGCGCGCCGAGGCTTCGTCGTGACCAAACGGTTTCTCGATGATGACGCGGGTCCATGGCGCGCCCCCTCCGAAACGGACCAGTTCGCTGTGCCCGAGATGGGTCAGGATCTGCTCATAGGTCGAGGGGGGCGCGGCCAAGTAGAACAGCCGGTTTCCTCCGGTTGCAAAGCGGGGCTCGACCTCTGACAGCATCCGG
>MNEU01000040.1 GCA_001917855.1 Armatimonadetes bacterium 13_1_40CM_64_14
TTGAGGACTCTGGGAAGCTGCAGTGCATCGAGGACAATCCGCCAGCCGTCTGCGTCCTTTGTCAGTTGCCAGTTCTCGAAACGAGAGTCTGTCGAATCTTTTGCCAGAGAAATAGTGAATGCGGTTGACATGCGATAGACATCGACCGAATACCTCGCGGTCACCCTGGCGGTCGTCCCCTTGATCCGCCCGTAGATCATCTCGGCTTGGACAAATGATGTCAGAGCCAACCTGGCGTATGACAAAAAGTCTTGAGGCGTCACCTTGGCGCGGGACTCCTCAGACAAGAGTGCATACGCAGTGCAATAGCTCTGATCCGGGTACGACGCCGCGCTGAACATTTCCGTCGAGGGCAGGATGTATACAGCCCGCAGGTACTTTAGGACGACGATCTCTGGAGCCTCCCCCTCTGCGGAAAGTGCCGGTGTGCGGGGGAGGACCAGTGCTAGCATCATCAGGATGATTGCGATGGCGTTGATCAGTCGCACGAGAATCACCCCCGCAGGACTCAGGTTGGTCCCACAACAGGCTATTGAGAGCATGCCCCCATGACGACTCCTGCAGTCCGATGACGGAAAGCGGCGCCGAACCAGCAAAACCCCAAAATGGTGAACCCCGCGGTCATTCGCTGCAGGGAGGTTGGTGCTAAATTACCCCACAAAAAGCTGAACCCCGCATAAATCGCGGGATTCAATTGGTGGAGGCGGCGGGAATCGAACCCGCGTCCTAGGATTGCGAGAGCAAAGCGTCTACGCGTGTGTCTCAGGCTTTGAGTCTCGCGTCCAGAAGCTCCCCTGAGCCGGATCCGCTAGACGCCAGCCCGTTAGGTGTCCTGCCCGGCGCCCGAGCATTGCATCGAGCAGTGAGCCGGCTGTTAGCGTCCATCCCGGATCGCCGGCACTCCCGGGTGAACGTACGCTGCTATCTAGGCAGCGTAAGCGTACTGTGTGTTGGCGGTTATTCGCCGTCCAGGTATTTTACGAGGGCCCGGACCACCTCGACGCGCAGCTTCACTTCTGCCATCCCAGTCGAAACCGATCGCCCCCTGAATGCAATTATACCACTACGACTCTAGAGCCGTCGGAGCGAGCGTCTTGTTCCCGAGCGGGTACTCTGGCGATCTTGGGGCAGGGGCTATGTGGCCAGGAGCGCTGATCCCCTGGCCGCATCGAACTGCATCACTTGGGCAGGCTCGGTGCGGGTTCGCCCGAGGCTGATCCGTCGCCGTCCTTCGATGCGCACGCGCGCGGCATGGCATACCGAGCACTGGTGCACCGCGACACGTATCCATGAGCGGTCGCTCGGTACGACCGGGCTGGCCCGGACACGGGCAAGCAGCGCGCGTGCTTCATGCGGCCGGCGCTGCTGAATGGCGGTCTCCCATTCTCGGACCGCGGACATATCCGCGCATTCCACGATGTGTCTGAGTTGGTAGAATCGGTGATGCGTCCAACAGAACGGGACGTCTACAAGGTAGGACATTGTCCAGCCTGTGGCGACCACCACGCCCAGCACCTCCACGAATAGACGGAGCACTCCCACCCCGAGGATCACGGGCATGGGAAGAGCCACGCTATTAGGCATCTGAGCAGCAATCGCCTGGCCCCCACCTTCAATGAGCAGCCTCGCGTAATTAACCGCGTGGAGGACTTCGGGCGTCGCTACAGCAGGACCGCCCAGATGAAGCTGGTACTGGGCGTAGTCGAGCAACACGGCGCCCGCATACGCTGCCATGCCGCCCATCTGGGCGAAGATGCGATAATTCGCGGTATCGTAGCTGGCGGTAAACCGGATCGCCATGGCCACGCCAAGAGTAGCACCGATCCCGATCAGCACCGCACCGACCGGGATGCCGCCCAGCACATGGAAGTGCGATAGCGATGTGCGGTGCGCCCCATAGGCGGTCAGGGCGCTAGAGAGTGCTGCGAGCACAAGCGTGAGGAATCCGGACACACTTATTCCCTCCTACCGGAAATATACCCCTGTTGGCCGGGGCTTCAGACGCCCGCCCAGCGAGGGACGGTCTAGCTCGAGGAGAAGTGTAGGAATGGCAGAGATGGCGACGTTGACCAGACCTGCGGCGTCGTCTCTCATGCTGCACCAACAAGCCGGTTCGTGGAGGAACTCATGCGGTATCGGACATTCGGGCGGGCTGGCTGGGAAGTGAGTGAGGTCGGCTACGGGATGTGGGGAATGGGAGACTGGACCGGCTCCGATGATGACGAGTCGATGCGGTCCCTTCAAAAGGCGGTGGACTTAGGTGTGAACTTCTTCGACACCGCCTGGGCCTATGGCCAGGGCCACAGCGAACATCTCCTGGGCCAGCTGCTCCGTGCGAATCCTGCGGCCCGACTATACACGGCGAGCAAGATCCCCCCTAAGAATCTGCGATGGCCAGCGCGGGCCCGCGATTCACTGGACGAGACCTTCCCACCCTCACACATTCGGGCGTACACGGAACGCAGTTTGAAGAACCTTGGGGTGCGAGCTATCGACTTAATGCAGTTCCACGTCTGGCATGATGCCTGGGCGGGCGATGAGCGGTGGCAAATGGAGATGCGCCGTCTGAAGGACGAGGGGCTGGTGCGGGCGTGGGGCCTAAGCCTCAATCGCTGGGAGCCAGCCAACGGGATCGCTGCCCTGAAGACGGGCCTGATCGACGCCGTCCAGGTGATCTACAATATCTTCGACCAGAATCCTGAAGACGAGCTCTTTCCCGTGTGCCGTGATCTCAACATCGCGGTCATTGCGCGGGTCCCCTTTGACGAAGGGTCCTTAACGGGCGCCCTCACGAAAGACTCCCGATGGCCGCAAGGGGACTGGCGCAACCACTACTTCAACCGGGACAACCTGTTCCACACATTGCAACGTGTGGATGCAGTCCAGCAAATCGTCCCGGAGGGGATGACGTTGCCGGAGCTTGCCCTGCGATTTATCCTTCAAAACTCTACTGTGTCGACGGTCATCCCCGGAATGCGCAAGACGGCAAACGTTCTAGCCAATACCTCTGCCAGCACCGGGGCGCCCTTGCCGGCGAGTGTGATGGCCGAGCTGCGCCGCCACCGGTGGGACCGCAAGCCTGCGGTTTGGTCCGACTGATCAGGCGCACGGGATTCCCCCGCACGATCCGGTTTGGTCTTCCGCGACCTCCTGGTCAGATGCTGGATCTGGGATGTCACGATGACGGTGTCGGAGGCCTCGCCGCCCCCCAAAGCGCAAGGTGTGTGAAGTCCGTCCCACTGATGCTGCTCATGTGACCGCGTGACAGATGATGTCCTCTACGCTCGTGGTTTGACTCCCGCTCCAAGGTTGGGGCGGGGTGCGGGTGGGTCGTACTCCCCGATGGGGACGACACAGCCCTCGGATCCCTGTACGAAGTCGGCAGAACGTCCCCAGGGGTGTGGGTCCAAGTACCGGATCGCGCATCCCATTGTTCGCGCATTTCATTTCCGTTTGCTGCATCGAGCGCCTTCCCTGAATTGACATCCTGCGGGTCTGACCGCTCCCCTTAGGTCCTCTCTTCAGCGCGCCGACACGGCGAACCGAACGCCCTCTAAGGGATCTCCAGAACGCCTCGAGCATTTTCCGCGCCATTTCCTTGGCGCCCATTGCAGCGCATGGGATCATCCCGTACGGGCCATCCCGTAGGGGAAGATACAGTATGGCCACACTTTTATCATATACGTGCAATGGGGCCAAAAGGCGAGGAGCACAGTACCAAACCCCGAAGCACGTCAGGGGGGCACGGGGAGCAGAGTAACCCATTCTGTTACCCAAATGGAGGGAAAACATGAGACTGTTGGCGATTCTTGTACTGCTCGCGTGGGCAATTGGTCTAAGCGGTTCCATGGTCACCCGTGTCGCGGGGGATATCGGGCCCGGGAGTGCTCTCCCGCCGACGATTCACGTCGCAGGGGATATCGGACCCGGTAGCTAGGAAGGCGTAAGGCGGCAAGGTGCCGAAACACCCCGTGCCCCCCCTGGCACCTTGTTTGCTGTAAACAAGTTTTGGTATGCTTGCCTCGTTGTGCCGGGGCAACTATGCGTAACGGGTGAAACCGGAGGGTCGAGTCATGTCGCTCGGTTCCAGAATCCGCCAGCTCCGTCAGTCACGGGGACTCACCCAGCAACAGCTGGGAGGCGGGAAGCTGTCGAAGAGCTTTATTAGTCTGGTGGAGCGAGAGCGGACTAGGCCGTCGGTTGACACTCTTGTTCTCTTCGCCCGCCGCTTGGGAACGTCAGTGGACGCGCTCCTGGGTCAGGACGGGCACATGCCCGACCTGGCTGCGGAGAGTTTGCTGACGCTCAGCCGCGAGGCGGTCCTCCAACGCGATTACCCCACCGCGTCCAAGCTGCTTGAAGCGATCACTTTTATCGCGGGCAAGTACGGGCTTGCAGAAGCAGCCCGCGAGATTCAGCTGCAGTCGGCGGAGATAGCAATCGAGCAGGGGGATTTCGTGCCCGCATCAGCAGCGCTCGCGTCTGTTCTGGGAGTGTGCGAGCGCGACAAGGACTACTGGCGTCTCGGCAGGACCCTGTTCTTGCAGGGACGCCAAATGTTACGACAGAGAGAATATGCCAAGGCCGTCCCTCTGTATGAGAAGGCTCTGGCTGTGCTACGGTCGGCCCGTGCGGGCCGTGATCCCGTGCGCATTCACACCCTGATCGAACTCGGGACTGCCCTGGGGTCGCTGGACAAACCAGAGCCTGCACTTCGACGGTACCAGGAGGCGGCCCAGTCGCAAGCTGCCAAGAACAATCCCATTCTGGCCGGCCGCGCCGTGTGGGGGTTAGGGTGGATGCATCGAAAATTGGGCTCGCTCGAACAGGCGCGTGAGTTCCTTGTGAAGGCCAAGGACGTGTTTGAGTCCGCAGAAGAGTTAACCGATTTGATGCGAGTGCTCCACAATCTCGGTCAGGTAGAGTACGAGCAGGGGCAGCCTAAGGAAGCCCTGCGCCACTTCCACCACGCACTGCGTGTGATGGAACGGCTGCAACGACCCCTTGACCGGGCGAAGATCCTCACCGAAATCGGCCGGGTCCACTTCACCCTAGGAGAACTCGCAGAGGCTGACCACTTTGTTGGGGAGGCCCTGGCGGAGACGCAGCGGACGGGGGATGTGGTGGAGGCCGCCGAGGCGCAGATTGTGCTTAGCTACGTCCGTCTCGCCCGCGGCGAGGTCACGGGGGCCGTTGATGGTGTGCGGCGCGCGATGACCACTTTCCGCGAACGTGGGATGAACGGGAAGGCCTTGCGGATGGCTCGCGAATTCGGGCTGGCCCTGCGAAAGCGCGGTGCGTACGCGGAGTCTGCGGAATTCCTCGCGCTCGTCGCCGAAAGCACCCTCGTCGCCTCACCGGGCACGGCGTCCCTGCTCCAGGTCCGCACCTAATCCAGGTCTTAACACCCATAAGTGCGGCTCCCCACGAGGGCGCGGGGGCTTCCCAGGCCTCGGATAGGAGACCTGTTCCTTCGAACCCTTTGTTGGGTTCGGGCCCCCTGGCTCGCTGAGAGATATCTCTATTCCACGACATCCTATCCAAAATTAGGTCCGATTCAGGTTTAGATACGGAGCGGCAGCGTGGATGCTTCTCGCGCAGGTCAGGCGCGATGGTAGGTACTACCTTGCACGGGCTGCGAGCAGGACAGAGTACTGCTACGTGCGGGCGGTGACGAGTTCGGGTTGGCGAACGTCTGATGATCCCTCGAGTGCTTGCACGACGGGCTCCATCCGGGTGGGGCCTCGGCCGGCTCGCGCGTCGGTGCCTTCCGTGCACAGATCGTACACGCCCACGATCTGCCCGAAGCGTGGCTCCAGCGTGACAACCGTGCCGCAGCGTGGACAACGCCAGAGTCCCATGGCCGATCACCTCTCTCCAACGGGCCCCGCAGGGTTAGTCCTGCAGGCTGACTCTCTTTCACTGACTACTACGTACCCACTGCCCCTGAAGTTCAGCCACTTTATTCTGGTTACGCAGCAAGATTGGTGCCACGCCAGCCTCCTGTTCCTTCTCCTTATCGCGGCATAACCCCCTCGCATAATAATCGTGCCAGGGCGCCAGAAAAATCGGGGCAAGGCCCTAACCACCTGGCGGTAACTTCCTGAGGTACGGATGCGGCCTCCCCCCGCAGGAGAACAGGGTCGGAGGTGGGAATTGACCCCGCGCCACGATGGTCCACATCAGGGAGGAATGGGATGAAGGCGGTTAGGATTCACCAGTTCGGCGGCCCCGAAGTGCTGCAGATCGAAGATGTCCCAACGCCCGAGCCGGGATCAGGACAAGTGCGCGTGCGGTTGGAGGTCTGTGGGGTGAACTTCGCCGACGTCTATCAGCGCCTGGGGCAGTACGGGCTTCAGATCCCCGGAATTCCGGGCCAGGAGGGGGCGGGGGTCGTGGACGCGGTGGGTCCGGGTGTCACCGACGTCCGACCCGGCGATCGTGTCGTGTATTCCAACGTCGAGGGAAGTTACGCACAGTACGCGATCGTGCCCGCGTGGCAATTGGTCCCGATCCCGGCAGGGCTCGATGCGGCGACCGCCGTGGCGGCGATGTTGCAAGGGATGACCGCGCACTACCTCGTGCACGATACCTACCCGCTCAGGCCAACGGATACGGCGCTTGTCTATGCCGCCGCCGGCGGCGTCGGACACCTCCTCGTCCAGATGGCACGCCGACGGGGGGCGCGCGTCATCGCGGCAGTGTCTTCCGATGCCAAGGCGGAACTAGCGCGGTCGCTGGGCGCGAACGAGGCCATTGTCTATCCCCGCGCCGAGGTCGACGCGGAGGCGAAGCGGTTGACAGGGGGGCGCGGTGTCCAGGTCGTGTACGACTCCGTGGGCAAGGACACCTTCGAGAAGAGTCTCAACTGCCTTGCGTTGCGCGGCACGTTGGTGCTCTACGGGCAATCCAGCGGCCCGGTGCCCCCTCAGGATCCCCAGATCCTCAACCGCAAGGGGTCGCTCTTTTTGACGCGGCCAACCCTCCGGCACTACACCCACACGCGCGAGGAACTCCTCGCCCGAGCGACTGATGTGCTGTCCTGGGTCCAATCGGGGGCCCTGCGCGTGCGGATCGACCGCCGCTTCCCCCTCGCGCAAGCAGCAGAGGCACATCGTTATTTGCAAAGCCGCCAGGCCACGGGAAAAATCCTGTTGCTGCCCTGAGTGGGCGGGCCCGTCTGCGCGCGCTCCGTTAGGCACTGATTAGCATTCGTGAGCCTGGGGTAAAATACCATTTAAGTTGCCGGATCCCGCTGGGGAGAGCGCAAAGACCCCACCCCTGCCGCCCAACGACGGGCCGCTGCCCGAACGCATCGACGGCCTCTCACCACACCGGAGTTTGCCCCTTGATCGATGGCTTACCGCAGTTGATGATCCGTCGACAGGCCATCGGTATGCCCTGCGCCTGACCTACGGCATTACCCCCGCGGTCATCGCGATTTCCATCCTCGCTCGTGTCCTGGGGATGCACATCCCGCTCGGCGTCGCTACGCTGATTGGCGCGACCATGCTCTTGGTGACCTGGGTTCAGGAACAGATGGTCCGGCGAGGGAACTACCGGTCCTGGATGCCGGTCGTGCACGTGAACGTGGCGTTGACGCTTCTGACGATCTGGGTAGGATTCAGCGGCGGGGTGCACAGCCCGTTCGTCTGGATCTTTGCATTAGTGTGTGCCATGTACGGGATGTTGCGGGGTCTGCGGTGGGCGCTGATCACCGCGACGTTGTCCTGTCTGTACCTTCTCGTTGGGGCCGAATTTGCTGTGGGAATGGGTCTGCACCTGCGCGATGCCGGGGGCGATCCCGTACCGGCCCGAGCGTTTCTAGCGAGCTATGCAGCGATGTTCTACCTCGTTGCGGTCGTCAGTGCCCTCGGGCGTCAGCAGCTGAAAGAGATTTCCCGGCTCGCCTATACAGACGGGTTGACAGGGCTGGGCAACCGTCGTGCGCTCAAGCAGGCTCTAGAGCAAGAACTCGCCCGGTCCGCGCGGGTGGGGCGGCCCGTCGGCGTTTTGGTGGTCGAGTTAGACGGTTTCAAAGAGGTGAATGACCGGCTCGGTCACCTGCACGGTGATGAGATCCTCCGACGAGTGGGGGCTGCGCTGCGCGTCACCTGCCGCGCGACGGACTCGTTGATCCGCTTTGGCGGGGATGAGTTCGTCGTAGTGCTCCCCGACAGCCGGGCGGACGAAGCGATGATCGCCGCCGAGCGGATTCGCACCGCCATCAGTGCGATCGACCTGCCGGATCGCCCCCCCCTCACCGCCAGCATCGGACTGTCCACGTATCCCGATGATGCCCTCACAGCCCCCGAGCTCCTCGACGCCGCCGACCGTGCCATGTACCAAGTCAAAGCGCGCGGCGGCAACCGTATCGGCCTGGCGTCCTGAGTCTCGTGCGTTCGGGAACTCCCGATCACGATCCTTTCAGGTAGCGATCAAACCACGCCACCGTGCGACGCCATGCGTCGAGTGCGGAGGGCGCGTGGTAGCGTTGCCCGGTGTCATTGAAGAACGCGTGGTCGGCTCCCGGGTAGATGACGACCTCAAAGGGCACGGAGGTTTTCTTCATGGCCTCGCGGATGGCAGGAATCCCAGCGGTGATCCGACTGTCCAGTTCGCCGTAGATGGCCAGGATCGCCGCCTTGATCTGCGGGACATCGTCCAGGGGGGGGTTGGGGCCATAGAAGGGGACGGCAGCGCGGATCGCCGAGTTGCGCGTCGCCAGCCGCCAGGTTAACCCCCCGCCGAAGCAGAACCCCACCGCGCCGACACGGTCTTTTCGCACTGTGGGTTGTCCTTGCAGGTAGGTGACGCCCGCGTTCAACATCGCGACGAGCTGGTCCGGCGGTGTTCGGCCGAGGATGGCAGTGACTTCTGCCAGATCAGAGTACTTGGCTGTGCCGCCTTCCGCTGAGGCCAGATCGACCGCCAGCGCTGCATAGCCCAGCTTGGCCAGTCGTCGGCAGACATCTTTGAAGTGTTCGAGCAATCCCCGGTTCTCGTGAATCACGATGACTCCCGGGGCGGGACCTGTGGACTTCGGCCTCGCCTGGTAAGCCTGCATGGTCACCGTGCCCATGGGAAACGTCAGCCCTCCGGCCATTAGCGTGGGATCATCCGGTGGCACCGTGACGCCTCCCGCCTGCGCGGTGACGACCGGGGCTGACGCGCTGGCAGATGCCACCTCCTCCGGCGTGGTCAAGATGCCCAGTTCCCGGAGGACCGGGAGGGCCACCGCGGTCCCGCCGGCCATCAGGGCCACACGGCGCAAGAACTCGCGGCGGTTGAGCCGACCGCCGTGAAAGTCCTCCGCCCATTCCTCCACGATGTAACGTTCGAGGTCACCCATAGTGCACGCACCTCCCCGAGCTTCATACACGCGAGAGCATCTATTCGACGTCGGTGCGTCTTTTTGCTACGTCCTAACGGCGGCGATTAGCGTCCGATACAGCGCCGCCTGACTGGGGGCAAACGGTTCGTAGATGCTGATGCGATCCGCGAGCCCGCGATAGCGCTCTCGAAGTTTCCTCCCGAACTCTTCGGGTGGTGCGACGACGGCAAATGCGTGTAAGACATCATCGGTGATCAATGTGCTCATCTCCGCCCACCGCCCCCGCGAGGCAAGGACGCTGAGGCGCTGCCCGAGGTCCTCCCATCCGTGATGCGCGAGGACGCCGCGGTATGACGGCGTGCTCGCATAGAACGCAAGCGCTCGCCTCGCCGCGCCAGCGGACACCTCGGTTCCTTCGATGACCGTCAGGGCGCTGACCACGATTTCGAAGGCCCCGAATGTTCTCTGGGTCTTCTCGCGTCCGCGCGTGATAGCGGGCAGGACCACGTCGCGCAAGTACGCCGGTGTGTGAAATGGATGCACGTGGAAACCGTCTGCGACTTCTCCTGCAACGCGGCACAGCGGTGGATTGACTCCCGCGGTGAGGATCGGGATGGCATGCGGCTGTGGGGGTGGGGCAAAGAATGGCGTCATCAAACTGAGCGTGATGTCCTGGCCGCGGAAGTCCAGCGGTGCCCCGCTGCGCCACGCGTCCCAGACGGCACGCACCGCCTGGACCGTGGTGCGCAGGCGCGGAGCAGGCGGCGCCCAGGGCATGCCAAACCGCCGCACGATGTGGGCTCTGACCTGCGTGCCCAACCCCAACATGAACCGCCCCCTCGAAAGGGCGGCGAGGTCCCAAGCAAGGTAGGCGAGCAAGGTGGGGCTACGCGTAAAAGCAAGGGCAATCCCAGTCCCGATGGCGATGCGGGAGGTGGACTGGGCGGCCAGTGCCGCGGCAAGGAACGGATCATGCGTGGTCTCGCTGAACCAGACCCCATCCAGGCCCCACGCTTCCGCCGCCTGTACGAGATGTGGGACCTCGTGCAGGGTGCCATACATGATCTGGGCATCCACTTTCACGGGCTGCCCTCCAGACGTGCGCGCGGTGCCGCGGTGCAGCGCAGCGCGCGCTGCGCCCCATAGCGCTTCCATTCGACATCTGCATCACCCCTGCGCAGGAGAACTGAATGGCGACACGAAACGGGTGGGGTCGGGAGAGGTGGTATAGGGAAGTTCCTCCGTGGGAACGGCAGGTGGTGGACGCTTCGTGAGGTAGGGAATGAAAGTCGTTGCAGCCGCCCTGCTGGCGGTGATGACCTCAGGGATGCTGGCGTGTCCCGCGGTTGGTCAGACTGCCGGTCTACGGGTGGTCGTCAACGGCGTGGACATCCCCCTCGCCGCTCCTGCCGTTGCGCTTAACGGCCAGGTCCTGGCTCCCATGCCCGGGTTGTTCGACCCGATGGGAGCCGTTAGTGCTTTTTACGAAACCACCCAAACCATCGTGGTCACCAATCGCCTCCGGACCACGGTGCAGATGCGGTTGAACGACACGGCCGCGCTTGTCAACGGCAAACCCGCCCGGCTTCCGGCTGCTCCGGCCCAAATCGGATCGCACGTGTTTCTCCCGGTCCAAGCGGTATTCGCCCTGCTCGGCGCATGGGCGAAGTTTGATGAAGCGGAGGGGGCCGTCTTCGTAAGTTCGCAGATCACCGCGATCACGCCGCAGATCGTCGACGGGGTCCTGAAGGTGGCCGTGGAAGCGACCGGGCCCCTCCAAGTGGAAACCCATGTGCTGCGGAACCCGGATCGGCTAGTCGTGGACTTCCTCAACGCCGCGCTGCGCCTGACCGGCCGCGAGTACCCTGTGAATGATGCGGGTGTTCTTCGCGTCCGGACGGGGCAGTTTCAGGTCAAACCGTATATCTCGCGGGTCGTCTTTGACCTCCAGCAGGCCGTGGAAATTCAGGTCGCCACGGATCCCACCAGTTACCTCGTCACCCTGGAACTGCGGCCACAGGACCCGGGTCCCGCGGATGCCGCGCAGCCCAGTGCTCCACAAGCCACCCCGATTGCCCCGGGCGCGGGATCCGTGAAGATCACCGGGGTGTCGTTCCAAGAGGACGGATCGGCAGGTCGGCTGGCCGTCGAGACTAACGGTCCGATGGAATTCAAGATCCGGGAGTTCAAGTTCCCCGACCGGCTGGCCATCGATTTGATCGGCGCCGTCTTTGTGCCCGTCAAGCAGGACGTATCCGTCAATGGGACCTCCGTGGTCGCCGTCCGCGCGGCCCAGTTCACCGCGACTCCCCCTGTGACCCGCGTAGTGGTCACGCTAAAACGGAAGCTCAACTATGTGGTCAGCCGGTCCGCTGGCCATCTGCTCGTTGACCTCAGTACCGGATCCGCGCAGGGTCACACAGTCGCCCTCGACGCCGGGCACGGCGGCCGTGATCCCGGAGCCATCGGCCCCACCGGGTTGCGTGAGGCGGAGGTGGTGTTGGATGTCGCCCAGCGTGTGCGGGACCTGTTGAGTCAAGACGGCGTCCGCGTGCTAATGGTTCGAGATTCTGACGCGACGGTCGAACTGGACGATCGGACACGGATGGCACGGGAGGGGGGAGCCACCGTGTTTGTGAGCATCCATGCCAACGCGTCGACGCGAGCAGCAGTGAATGGGACGGAAACCTACTATCTGACTCCGCAGAGCCTGGCGCTCGCCCAGATGATTCAGGACGAATTGGCGGCGGTGCTAGGCATTCCCAGCCGCGGCATCAGAACCGCGAACTTCATTGTCCTGCGCGACAACGACGTGCCCTCAGTGCTTGTGGAGACCGCGTACATCTCGCATGCCGACGATGAAGCGCACTTGCGCGATCAGGAATTCCGGCAGGAGATAGCCGAAGCCGTCCACCGCGCGATCATGCGCTTCTTGGCCGTCTACCCGATCCCCCAGGGTGCGCCCTGATCTCTCAACGTGTTGATGACCGTCCGCACCCGGACCACGGGCGTGCGGGGCGTGTGGGCGGGAGATCACAGGCATGAAGCTAACGGTGCTGGGCAAGTGGAGTCCGTATCCTCCCGCCGGCGGGGCGTGTCCCGGATATCTGGTGGAAGCCGACGGCGTCCGCATTCTGCTGGACTGCGGATCTGGGGTTGTGGCGAACTTGCACCGCAGCGCAACTGCATTCGACCTCGACGCGGTGGTGCTGACGCATCTGCATCCCGACCACTTCACGGACATCTACCCGCTGCGCAACGAGCTGGCGTTTGGCCGGCTGCCGAATCCTCCCGCCGCTCCGCTGCCCTTGTTTGCTCCCGCCGGGGCGGGGGGCTATCTGGCCGCCTGCCTACCCAAGGCTGAGTCACGGCAGGAGTTCACCTCCGGATTTACGTTTTACACGTTAGAGGACGGGGCCGGAACCGTGCGCGGGGTGCGGCTGCGCTTCGCACTCACCGTGCACCCGATGCCTTGCCACGCGGTCCAAGTCGCCGCCGGCGGTCGTCGGCTCGTCTACAGTGGCGACTCCGGCCCGTGCGAGGCCTTAGACCGCCTCGCGGCGGGCTGCGATCTCTTTCTGTGCGAATCCACGCTCATGGAAGCTGATGCTCATCTGGCGGGCCCCCTGGGGCACCTGACCGGCACCATGGCTGGTGCGACAGCGCGCCGCGCCGACGTGAAGCGGTTGTTGTTGACCCACTTCTTCACCCCCCGGTATGCACTCCAGGAGACCCACGGCGCGGCCGCGAAGGAGTTCGCCAACGTGGCGGTGGCTGAAGAAGGCCTCGCCTACGAGGTGTGAATGTGCATGCCCCGGCCTGACGGTCGCCGCCCGGACGAGTTGCGACCCCTGACGATCACTCGACGCTACCTCAAGTACGCCGAGGGTTCGGTGCTGCTGGAGTTGGGCGACACGCGGGTGGTCTGCTCCGCAAGTCTTGAGGAGCGCGTGCCCCCGTGGCTCCGGGGCGCCGGGCAAGGGTGGATCACCGCGGAATACGGTATGCTTCCCCGCGCCACGCAGGAACGCAATCCGCGTGACACGGGCCGGCCGGGGGGCCGCGTGCAAGAAATCCAGCGGCTGGTGGGCCGGTCGCTCCGGGCAGCGGTGGATCTGGAGAAACTCGGCGAGCGGACGATCTGGATCGACTGCGACGTGATCCAGGCTGACGGGGGGACACGGACGGCCGCGATTACCGGGGCTTTTGTAGCTTTGGTTGACGCGTTGCACGTCTTGCGGTCGACCGGCGCGCTGACCGTGTGGCCGCTGCGGGAGTTTCTCGCCGCGACGAGCGTCGGGTTTGTGGAGGGTCAGGCGGTGCTCGACCTCACCTTTGCAGAAGACTCTCGCGCCCGCGTCGATATGAACGTTGTCCTTACCGAAGGAGCCCGGATCGTCGAAGTGCAGGGGACGGCGGAAGGGATGCCGTTTTCCCGCGAGGAGATGCAACAACTCCTGGGGTTAGCTGAGAATGGCGTGCGTCAGCTGATTGCCCAGCAGAAGCAGGCGCTCGCCGACATTGTCGCAGTCGTCAGGCGGTAGACTTCCTTCCACCGCGGCGGACAAAATCAGAGAGGAGTATCGATCCCGTTGGCCCGAGCGGCCCGCAAGGCGCGCGCGAAGGCCGCGCGTCCCCCCCGCCGCCGTCGGCGTGGGACGGCACGCCCGGCTGCGCCATCTCCGGGTGTCTTGGAGGTGGTACTGGCGACGCGCAACCCTGGGAAAGTCCACGAGATTTTGGAGTTAGTGCGAGATTTGCCCCTGCGCGTCTACGCCTTGGACGCGTTTCCCCAGATTGCAGACCTCCCCGAAGATGGCCTCACGTACACCGAGAACGCCATTAGCAAAGCGCTGACCGTCGCCCGCCTGACGCGTCGGGTGACCATGGCCGACGACTCGGGTATTGAGATCGACGCGTTCCAGGGGGCGCCCGGTCCGCAGTCGCGTCGGTTTCTGGGGGACGGGGCATCGGATGCCCAGCGCAATGTGCGGATCCTCAAAATGGTCGCCCAGGTTGCCCCGCCCGCGCGGACCGCACGCTATCGCGCCGTGGTCGCGGTGGCGACACCGGACGGGACGGTGCGGACCTTCGAAGGTACGTGCGAAGGGGAGTTAGCCACCGCGCCTCGCGGGGCGCACGGTTTCGGCTACGATCCGATCTTCATCGTCCCGGCGTACGGGAAGACAATGGCGCAGCTCCCTCCGGCAGTAAAAAACCGCATTAGCCACCGGGCCCGGGCCGTCACGGCCGCGCGGCCCTACCTCCGCCAGCTGGCCGACGCGCTCCACCACCACGCCGCAACACCAGAGCCAAGCTTCTAGACCGCGCGGCTCTGGTTAGAGGTGCTTTTCGAGCAGCTGAGGTTTGGCCAGCACGTCCCGCCACGGATCTTTGCGCTTACGCATCAGGGTCGGCACGGTCTTTAGCGTGAACTCCAGAGGATCAAGTCCTCCTTCCAGTTCCTTCCAAGAGACCGGGAACGACACGCCCGCCTCCGGAGTGGGCCGTACGCTAAAGGCGCTGGCCAGCGTGGCCCCGCGCCGGTTCTGATTGTAGTCGAGAAACACTTTCCCGACCCGCTGCTCCGCCGCCCACGCGGTCGTGATGGTCTTCGGAGAAAGGCTCTCCAGGTGCTGCGTCACCGTTTTGGCAAAGGCGTGGGTCTGCTCGAAGGTGTACCGGCGCACAATCGGGACAAAAACGTGGAGCCCCGTCTTGCCCGACGTCTTCACGAAGCTCTCGAGTTTCAGACGCGTCAGCACGCCGCGCAACAGCCGCGCCGCCTCGACCGCGGCCTCGAATCCCCGGCGCGAGTAGTCGGGGTCTTTCTCGCCTTTGCGCTGCGGGAGCTTGTTGTCGGGAAATAAGTAGGGATCGATGTCGAATGCCACAAAGTCTGGTCGGTTGAGCACGCTGCTGCCCAGCGCCTGCTCGGAGGAGGCGAAGTCCACACCGGCATTTCCCGCCCGGTCGGCCCGACGAAGAGGGGTGATGCGACTGAACCAGGTGTGAATCTCGATGTCGGCAAGCTGAGCCAGCCACAGCAATGTGGGCAGATTGTTGCACACGGGGGCGGCCATCGTGTGCTTCTCACTGTCGGTCCAAATGCGGACGACGTGGACGAACGAGGGCGCGTCGGGATGATCCTTCTGGTAGAAGCTCTCCCCCGCGATGCCGTTGGGAAACCGGCGCAGGGTGATCGGTCGGTCGGTGAGGTGGGGGAGGATGTGCGGGGCGATCTCGAGATAGTAGCGAATCAGATCGCCTTTCGTGTAGCCGCGTTCAAGCCAGAAGACTTTGTCTAGGTTTGTGAACTCAACCTCCCCGGCCTTCTCGGTCAGGTCCGCTGCGGGCCGCGAATCGCCGGTCTGTGGACTGCCTGTCTTCACGGGCGTTCGGGGCACCGCGTGCGGGCGGGGTGGGGGTTCCGGTGCACGCGGCTGGGGACGCTCGAGGTGCACCTCGTGCGCCACTTTGTCGACGCGTACCCCCTTGAAAACCGGGGCCCGCAGGAGGCCATCGTCCGTCCAGCTGGCATACTCGACGTCGACGACGAGCTCAGGCCGGACCCAGGTGATGGTGTCGTTGGTCGGCGGAACAGTGACAAACGGACACGCGGCCTCGGCACGTGCGGTCAACAGGGGCATCAACCGCTTCAACTCGGCATCAGTGAACCCGCTCCCGCAGTTGCCGATGTACTGCAACTGACTGTCGGCATCGTACGCTCCAAGGACGAGCGCGCCGAAAGTCTTAGCCCGCGCGCCTCGCCCCTGAGTGAATCCGCCCACCACTGCGTCCAGACGCTGATTGACTTTGATTTTTAGCCAGGTGCGGGTGCGTTCACCGGTTTCGTAGTGGCTGTCGGCGCGCTTGGCGACAATCCCCTCCACTCCATGCGCCTGGGCCGCTTCGTAGAAGACGCGGCCGGTCCCGATCACCGCGTCGGACACCCGCAGCACCTGCGTGGGACGCAGCAGGGCAGCCAAACTCTTGCGCCGCCGATCCAGAGGCCAGCCCATTAACGTGTGACCGTTGAGATACAGGACATCGAAGATGTAGTACGCGATGTGCGAAGTCCGTCCGGGTTGGGCCCCATTTGTCTCCTGCAGGCGTGACTGCAGCAGCTGAAATTGCGCCCGGCCCTGATCGTCGAGGGCCACGATCTCCCCGTCCAACACCGCATCGGGCAGCTGCTGCGCGTACAGTGCCTCGACGACCTCAGGAAAGCGAGCGTTGAGGATCATGCCGCCTCGACTCCGCAGCGTCACCTCGCGCTTAGGTCCTTCCGCGCGCACGTACGCCACCGCGCGCATGCCATCCCATTTGATTTCAAACAGCCACTGCGGGTCGTCAAAGGGTGCATCGACCAGGGTCGCCAACATCGGTTTGAGATCCTGCGGATAGGGATCTGTGCCGACTTTGTCGAGATGGAGCGTTTTCAGGCCTCGACCGGGACGCGCGGACGCTTGGCGCGTCGCGGCGGATAGCGTCCGTCGCGTGCGATCACTGCGGTTTCCGGACGTCCATTGCGACTGCCCCTCGGCGGCGATCTGCGCAATCGTCCGTCCGGTTTTCACCGAGACGGAGGGGTCGGGGAGTGTCCAGCCCGGGACCGCGTCGCCGTCGCGTTTCTTGAACATCAACCACTGGACTTGGCCACCCATCTTCGTGCGCACGAGGTGAAACTCGCCGTGCAGTTTCGTGCCGTGTAGGATGAGAGTCAATTTTCCTTTGTCGTAGGCCTGCTGGGGGTCACCCTCGAGGACCTCGTACGTCCCGAGATCCCACACCATGACCGTCCCGGCGCCGTAGTTGCCCTCCGGGATCACCCCTTCAAACTCCATGTAATCGAAGGGGTGATCCTCGACCGGGACGGCGAGCCGTTTCTCATCGGGGTCAAACGTGGGGCCTTTGGGCACGGCCCAGGACTTCAGAACTCCCCCCATCTCCAGACGGAAGTCCCAGTGGCGGCGGGTCGCGTGGTGTTCTTGGACGACAAAGCGCAGCGCTCTAGACTCGCGGCCCGCGGGGCGCCCTTGAGGCTCCGGTGTCTGTGCGAACCGACGCTTTCGCCGGTACTCTTCCAGGCTCATCGGGATTCGGGATCAGGTGAGTCAGACAGCTCGACGAAACACTATCCGACTGACCTCACTTTAGCAAAACATCGGCGTCTTGTGCTCGGGCTAATACCGCGTCGAAAGCGAGAAGGACGAGGAGTACTGCAGCAACACGCTCCGAGTGTTCGCCGACGATTATCCTGTCAGGGTACGGGTGGACGCCCGGTTCCGCAGAAGCGCTTCCGTGGCTAGCGGCCTAGAGGGAGAGGGTACCGCCGAACGTCTGGTACAGTAGGACGACGTTCAACAGCAAAATGATCGCCGCGCACCCCCCCGCGAGAACCGTCGTCACACGATGGTTGACCATCTTGCCCATGATCACCGGGTTGCTGGTGAACAGAATCAACGTGATGATCGGGATCGGCAGCGTGAAGCTGAGGACGACCTGGCTGATCACAAGCGTTCTGGTCGGTTCCAGGCCTAAGTAGATGGCAACCAACGCCGGCACCATCGTGGCGATTCGCCGTAACCAGATTGGGGTCCGGAAGTTCACGAATCCCTGCATGACCACCTGGCCCGCCATTGTGCCGACGTGCGAGCTCGAGATCCCGGACGTCACGAGTGCGATCCCAAACACCACAGCCGCCGCTTTGCCAAGGAGCGGCGTCAGCGTCTGGTACGCCGTGTTGATTTCGGCGACGTCGGTGTGCCCGGTGAAGTGGAAGACTTTCGCGGCCATGTACAGCATCGCCATGTTCACCAGGCCAGCGACCGCCATCGCGATGATGACGTCAATCTTTTCGAAGGCAAAGACCCGTTGGGCTTCGTTCTCGCTCCCCGGGACGACGCGGCCTTGGGTGAGGGCGGAGTGTAGGTAGATCACATGCGGCATCACCGTCGCGCCGATGATGCCCACCGCCAGGAGGACAGCGTCGCTGCCAGGGAGGCTGGGGACCACGCTATGGTACGCGACCTGTCCCCAATCAGGCTTGGCCAACACCGTCTCGACGATGTAACAGAGTGCGATCACGCCCGCGCACCCGCCGATGAATACCTCGAGCCCCCGGAACCCTTTCCCCTGCAGCGTGAGGATCAAGAAGACGCCCACGCCAGTGATCAGGGCCGCGCCGAACATCGGGATGCCAAAGAGCAGGTTGATCCCGATGGCGGCTCCCAGGAACTCGGCGAGGTCGGTGGCCATCGCCGTGGTCTCCTGGGTGACCCAAAACGCATAGCACAGCCACCGGGGGTAGCGGGCACGGCACATCTCGGCGAGGTTCATCCCGGTCGCGATCCCCAATTTCGCAGCGAGCCCTTGGATCAGCATCGCCATCAGGTTCGCCATCAGGATGACCCAGAGGAGCGCGTAACCGAATTGAGCCCCGCCGGCGATGTTCGTGGCGAAGTTCCCGGGATCGATGTAGGCGATCGAGGCAATGAAAGCAGGGCCCAGGAAGGGCAGCAGGGCGCGCCACCCGCGACGTTTGCCGAGGATGGCCTCGCGTGCGGCAAGCTGAATGGCGGGGTGCGGAGGTGCCGCGACATCCGTCAGGGCGTACGAGCGTGCCATCCTGGCCCTCCTAATGCCTGTGGATCCCTTACTGGACTCGGCGTCAACGTGGTGACGCTGGTTGCGTCTCCCTAAGGACTAGTTCCCGCTCCGCTGGATGATCAGTCGTCACTCGCCGCAGTGCATCCACTCGATTTGGAATATACGAAGTTCTTTTAGATAATACGAAATTCAATCGGGTGCAGTCAAGCCGTGGGCAAGAGGACCGGGTGGGTTAATCGGCGGCCCGGCCAGTGGGCCTCCCACTACCTTGTGGGGTATGCCTCCTAGGCCGGAACGCTTAAGGCGGGCAGGAATGGCGTCATGTCAGGTTGCACACCACTGCGTTGGAGTGGATCGGTCACCTAGCGACCAGGAAACGTGAAGAGGGTAGGGGGTGAATGTCTCGTGACCGTGGCGCTACTGGACATAGATGGCTTTGCATAGTGCCCGCGGGAGGGTGATGCGGCGTTTATTCATTTCCACCCGGTAGCCGCTGGGACGATGGGCCAGGACCTTGAGGGTGACCCCGGGCAAGATCCCAAGATCTGCTAGCCGGCGCAGCGTCGCCGGATTTCGATCACTCACTCGAGCCACCACGCCGGTCGCGCCCGGCGCGAGGGTAGAAAGGTCCGGATACCGAACGTCACGGACTGTGCCGTCGGTGGCGGGAATGGGGTCGCCGTGCGGATCTGCCGCCGGGTTCCCGAGGGCCGCAGCGATGCGGAGTTCCACGTCGTCGGAGAGCACGTGCTCCATCTTTTCCGCTTCGCGATCAACTTTGTCGAGACTGACTCCCAGGTGCTGCGCGAGGTACAGCTCAATCAACCGGTGATGTCGGATCGTTTCGAGCGCGATTCGTTGACCCGCCGGAGTTAGGGTAAGTCCGTGGTATCGGTGGTACGAGACCAGCTTCAGTCGGGCCAGACGCTGGATCATCGCGGTGGCTGACGCGGCTGCCACGTGAAGTCGCCTGGCTAGCGCCGAGGTCGAGACGGAGTCGCGACCTCGCTGGAGTTTGTAGATCGCTTTCAAGTAGTCCTCCATGATGCCGGTGATGGCAGACATCTCCTGCCCTCCGGTGAACCGTAGCACCGCCGCCACCAGTATATATCTCACGATCTCGGGGAGAGACCGCCAGGGGGCGCGATGACAAGGCAAGTGGGACTGGCCGAGATCGGGCAGATCAGCGTTCCCGTGCAAGACGTCGAGCGGGCGACAGCTTTCTATCGAGACCGGTTAGGCATGCGGCATCTGTTCACCGCCCCGCCCGGCCTATCGTTTTTCGCCTGCGGGACCGTCCGGCTGATGCTGAGCCGTCCGGAGGGGCCGGATCTGGCGCAGCACGGATCCGTCCTCGACTTCCGCGTGCCCGAGATCCAGCATGCCTACCAGACCCTGTTGGATCGAGGTGTCCGGTTCCACGATGCCCCGCACCTCGTCGCGAAAATGGATACCCACGACTTGTGGATGGCTTTCTTCTATGACTCCGAGGACAATATGCTGGCGCTCATGGAGGAGGCGCCGCACCGGTGAGGCCGGCAAACTGTCGCGCGTAGTCGGGAGCGGGCGCTCCGTCTTCGTGGGTGAAGTAGGCGTAGACATCGCGTCCTTCGGCGATCCGTGCCGCAGTCCACGCCGCCCACCGCGCCAGGTCATCTCCCGAGTAGCGGGATTTGTGGAGCCGCAAGTAGGACACCGGGCCCACGACCTCCGCCGGCTGCGTCTCCTCGTCGGTTTCCGCGACGCACAAGGCGACCCGGTGCGTCTCCAGCAACCGGTAGACGGCGTCCTGTCGCCAGGTGGCGTGGCGAAACTCCACGACTGCCTGCCCGCCGGGCCGCAACCCCGCCAGCAACCCCGTTAATAGTGCCAGGTCGCAGCGCAGCGACGGCGGGAACTGGAAGAGAATGGGCCCTAGATGAGGCCCCAGACCCCGCAGCCGTTCGAACAGGAACGCGAGATCGCCATCGATGTCCACGAGCCGTTTGAGATGTGTGATGCGCCGGTGCGCTTTGACGGCGAACCGAAACTCCGGCGGCACGGCGCCCGCCCACTGCGCAAGGGTGTGATCTTGAGGGTAGCGATAGAAGGTGTTGTTGAGTTCGACGGTCGGAAACGTCCGCCCGTAGAACGGGAGCATCTGGTCGGTGGGAAGATCGGCCGGGTAGAAAGACCCCTTCCACTCCGGATAACTGAACCCAGACGTTCCGACGTACGCGCGCGCCATCGTGCCAGTCAATGCCCCCGCTTAGGTGGGGACGGGAAGAAGGAAAGGGGGCCGGCCGGACGTTACCGGTGCCGTTCGTGCATCGCGGCCACGCGCGGCGTCGCGGCCTGTCCACTGCTCGGACGCACGGGGCGGCGCCGGGAAGCAGGTTTCTCACGGCGGTTCATTTGGAGACTGCGGCGCAGCGCCTCCATCAGATCGACCACCTTTTCGGGCTTCCGCGTCGGCACGGCCACGGTCTCCCCGTCGACCTTCGCCGCGATCACCTTCTGCAGAGCCTCCCGATAGTCGTCGCGATAGTCGGCGGGTTTGAACGCGGCAATCAGGCCCTCGATCAGCTGCATCGCCATTTTCTTCTCGTTGGGGTGAACCTTGGCCTGAACGGGCAGCTCGGGAATGTCACCGACCGCGCGGACTTCGTCTGCGTAATACAGCGTGGACATTACTAGAGTGCCATCGTACGGCCGCACCGCGACGAGGTGTTCTTTCTCCTTGATTACGACTTTGCCCACCGCCACCTTCGTGATCTCGCCCAGGGTATCGTGGAGCAATCGATAGGCCTTCTGCCCCCCTTCGTCAGGGGCGAGGTAGTAGGATTTCTCATAGAAGATAGGATCGATCTCGTGCAAGTCGGCGAAGGAGGTGACCGCGACCGTCCCAGCTGTTTCCAAGGGGACGCTATCGAGTTCGTCATCGGCCATGGCGATGAACTTATCTTTCGCGTATTCGTACCCGCGGACGACGTCATTCCAGTCGACGATCTGTTCATGGTGTGGACAGTAGCGTTTGTTCTGGATGGGGGTCATGCAACTGCGGTGCAACAGCCGGAACCGAATGTCCTTCGACTCCGTGGCGGTGTAGAGTTTAACAGGGATGGTGACGAGGCCAAAGGTCAAATGGCCTTTCCAAATCGGGCGCATCGCACGGCTCCTCGGGCACCCTCGGTGCCCTCATGGCGAATGGTTGTGCGCATATTATACCGCGGCGACTGCCCGATGGGGTGGAATGTGGGGGAGGACCACGGCCCGGAGATCGAGGAGGAAGCGCCCCGACGGAGCGCCAAATTCCTTTCGTGGAGCGTTGCGGGGCCGTGCATGCACGGAGCGCTTCACGCGTGCGCAGGGTCACCCGTGAGATGGTATGACGCCTGAACTCAAATTCTTCTTCCGGTACTGGTCGCTCACATTCGCCGTGGTGTTCTTTTATCTGTTCGCGTTTGCCGTGGCGGGGTTGGACGTGTGGGACCAAGTGATGGGTATAGTCCGCAAGCGCCGCAAAGAGTTGATTCCCAAAGGATCGACCCTCGATCCCAACCCGCTCAAGGGGAAGACCATCGCCGAGACGCTGGGGAGTGGGCCGGGCCAGCAACTCGACGAGAAGCGCCGCTGGATCTTGGAGCGTGCCACGGAAGTGGCGAGCAAGCTTGGGCTCAAAGTGGGGATCGTCGTGCTCGAAGACTCGTTGGGACATCCCTTCGTCCATCTCCATGATGGCAAGCAACTGAAGACCTACCGCGTGGACAAGGCGTGGGTCGCGGAGGCGAGGGCGGGGAACGCACAGCGGGAGCAA
>MNEU01000092.1 GCA_001917855.1 Armatimonadetes bacterium 13_1_40CM_64_14
CTTCGCCTTCCGGTTCCAAACTGGCGTCGCCGAAGTCCGGGAGATGGGCGTCTACCGGACTGACGTCCCCTTCATCAGCGGTGACGTCTTCCGCATTATCGTCGTGTCGGGGACCGTCCGCTACTACAAGAACGGGACCCTCGTCTACACGAGCACCGTCGCCGCCACCTACCCGCTCGTGGGCGCCACAGCTCTTGCCACTCTCTATGCCACCGTAACGAATGCCACGATCGGCACATCGACCTCGATCGTGTCAATCCCGCTGGCCCCGGCCGCGTGGCGGATCCTGCCCCCCGCCACACCGAGGGGAAACTCCCTCAACGCCGCGGCTGTTGTAACGAGCGCGACCGCGTCGGTGATGCTCTCAGGGGCCGGGCGCTTCTATGACAGATCTGACGACTTGACCGCGAAGAGGACGCGCTACTGGCGTGGCCAAACGGTCGCCGCCACGGTGTTTGTCAGCCCCCGTGCGAAGGTAGGGGTCTCATGAGACGCGCTTCTCCCAGGTGACGCGCTGCTGTCCGGTCGCGAACCGGAAAAACCCAACTACCGTGGCCCAGCTAAAGAGGCAGACCGTGTAGGGCAGCGCGAGGACCGGGGGCTTCCAGTTGGTGTTCCGGAGGGCGTAGCCGCCCAGCGCGCTGGCATAGAACAGCACCTGCGCGGCAAGCAGGGTGCGGTAGCCTGGGCTCGAGGCAAGAAAGAGGTTGGTCGCAAGCGCCGTCCCCTGGAGGAGCGGCGCGAGCAGGCGCAGCCCCTTGTGCGAAAGCGTTTGAAACCAGAGCCGGTTGCGAAACGGATTGAGTAGCCAGCGCTCTCGTGTGAAGAGCTGGAAGTTGCCCGCGAGGGTCCGCACTTTTCGCGTCAGTTCCGCCTGGCTCGACGGTGCCACTCGGTCATAGGCGCGTGCCTGGGGTTCAAAGAGGACCCGGTAGCCCTGGCGCGCGATGCGCAGCGGAATGACGACGTCGTCCAGAATGGTGTCCTCAGGGATCGGCTCAAAGAGGGCCTGCCGGATGGCGTAGATTGCGCCTGTCGCACCCACGGTCGAGTCGACCCGGCTCTCACTCCACCGAATCAGCTTTTCGTAGCGCCAGTAGAGGCTTACTCCCTGGGTACCCCCCGGACCCTCGGCGGCTTCGGTGAGGATCAGCTCGCCGCTCACGGCCCCGACTCGCGGGTCACCGAAGGACGCCACGAGCGCCCGCAACGTTCCCATCTCAAACTCCTGGCGCGCGTCAGCCAGCATCACGATCTCTGCCCGCAGGGTCGGAACGAGATCGTTTAGAACCGCGGGCTTTCCGCGGCGCGCATGAAACTCGATGACGCGGACGCCGCTATCGACGTAGCTACGCGCGCGCTCCGCGGTGCCGTCGGTGGAACCGTCGGAGGCCACCACGATCTCCAACCGGTCTCGCGGATAATCTAGGGCCAGGACGTTCTCGATTCGTGCTCCGATCCGAGCCACCTCATTGTGGGCGATAATCAGGACGCTTACGGTTGGTCCGTACGCGGTGTGCCCGGGCCGCGCCCGCTGTAGCGCCGCCCAGATACCAATCAAGGCTGGGTACCCGAGATGCAGGTACGCGAGGAGAAACACGACCACCCAAAACGCGGTCTTTGTAGCCATCAGCAACTCGTCAGGGTGCGGCGCTGCCACAGCCTACCCGCGCCGTAGGACCGACCGCCATGCGCAGGGCCTCGAGATCGACACCGGGATCCTTCCGTTCCGTGCCCGCGTGCTTGTAGGCACTGGAGGCGGAAAGGCGGCAGTCGCCCTGGTGGAGGTTCACGAAACCAATGGCATCCAACGAGGCGGGAAAGGAGTTGCGCGCAGGGTAGCGGGCGGGATTCCCGCCGACGAGGATATTTCCCTCGAACACCGCGCCTGGAAAATACGTGCTGAGCGTCAGAGCGGGGTTCCCATACGTGTTGTCCCCACCCACCCCATACATGTTGTGCAAGACGATATTGTTCCGAAAGATGAGCCCTGCATGTGGGCCCGGACCCGCCGCCAAGATTTCCCCAGTCTGCAGGCCCATGTTCTGCTCGATGATGACATCGGCCGTTCCGTTCAGCAGTTGGAAGAGCCGCCCCTCACCACCCCACCGGGGGCCGTTCACATCCTCAAAGAGGTTATTCTTGATGAGAATCCGGCGGGTCTGCTGGCTTGGGTGGATGTCATCGCGGCCGAGGATGTTGATCCCTGAGCCGGTATCGCGCACGATGTTGCTCACGTACGTCACGTCCTCCACGACAGACCACGGGGCGCGTCCGTCCTGATTGCGTACGGTGAAGAGGATGGCGAAGCCGTTCTGGGCATGAGCCCAGTTGTGCTCGAAGATATTCCCCTCTACCACCACACGCCGGGCGTTCTTGAGTTCAAAGAGGTTTTTCACGCGCCAAGGCCTTCCAGCATACGCGGGCTCCCCGATCTTCCAGGATAGCGGTTTGAACAAGTAGTTGCGCCGAATTTCGATGTCGGACGGTACGAGATCCAGGATCGAGGGGTCGGCACCGCCAAAGATGACGTTCTCCCCTGCCGCTTCCAGATAGTTGTTCACGATCTTGAACGGCCCCGGTCCGTTCCAGCCCGCGATGGCTTGGGTGTCCGCGCCTCGCTGATGAAAATCTGAGAGATACGAGTCGATTACTGCAAGACGAGCGCCGTTCAGCGCTACCCCCCGCCGGATCTCTCCCTCCAGCGTTCCATGGATGTAGCACCGGTCCACGATGATGTCAGTGGGGATAGCCTCGGTGGATGTCTGCCGGGGAGACTCCAGAAGGACCAGGGTAAAGTTCACGGAGCTCGTGGTCGTGATCTCGATGCCGATCAGGCGATACCGGTGCGCCCGCGGAGCGGTGCTCAGGGTCGGCGCCGAGTTCGGGCTCACGAGCTTCGGCATGGCCACCGCGTCGCCCGGCGAGACGCGGGAGCCAGGCGGCGGCAGGCGAGGGGACGATGACGAACGAACCGTGATCCACTCTGCTCCCGACTTGTTCGGTAGAGTGAAGTTTCCGACGAACACCGCCCCAGCAGGCAGGTCGATCACATCACCCGGCTGCGCGGCGTTCAGTGCAGCCTGAAGATTGCCGCCCGCCGGCACCGCGATGACCCGCCCGGACGGCGAGACTACTGTCGTATCCAGAGTCACACGCGGAAGAGCGGGGCGCTCCTGGCCCGTCACGCCCGCGCCCTGGGGTGGACCGATGGCCGCTTCTGCGGCCGCGAGTGCAGGTCCGGACACCGCCCGGGGACGAATGTGGGGCGCCCCGCCATGCACGAGGCACAGCACCACTGCGGCGAGGAGCCCACCGACGACGCCGCGCATCCGACGACGGACCATGCACGCTCACACCGCGGTTCGAGATCCGGACAGCTCCGCCGGTTCGCGCAGACGCGCGAGCCGTTGCGCCGCAGCGCCACGGGTGAGATCGATGACCACCTGTTTGGGGCGGGCCGCAGCCAGCGTCCGCACAGCGTCGTCACTCACGCTGCCGATGACAAGCACCTCGGCATGGTCCAGCACCAGCTCAATGCGCTCACACAGGAGCGACGCGATCTGCGGGATGTCCGCCTCGATGTCGCGGCGGTTCGCACCGACGAGCCGTGTCACTGCGACATTTGGATCGAAGATGCGCACCTCCAGACCCTGCCCGAGACACGCCTCAACTAGCGCCACCATAGGACTCTCACGGAGGTCGTCAGTACCAGGCTTGAACGCCAGCCCCACGACGCCGACGCGCTTCTTCCCTGTCGCGATCACGGCCTCGATGGCCCGCCGTAGCTGCGTGTTGTTCGAGGGGAAGATCGCGGAAAGAAGGGGGAGCGAGAGGTCCGCGGCCTGGCCGGCGGAGAGAAGCGCCCGGAGATCCTTCGGGAGGCACGATCCTCCGAAGGCGAAGCCTGGCTGCAGGTATGCCTCAGAGATGTTGAGCTTGCGGTCCGTCAAGAACACGCGTGTGACCTCGAACGGGTCCGCCCCGAACGCCTCGCATGCGTCACCGATCTCGTTCGCGAAGCAGATCTTCAGGGCATGAAACGCGTTCGAGGCGTATTTGACCATTTCCGCCGTCCGGATCGATGTGCAGATAAACGGCGCGACAACGTCGCTGTATAAAGATCTTACCAGCGAAGCGGTCCCAGGATCCTGGCACCCTACCAAAACGAACGGAGGTTCCGCAAAGTCGCGGAGCGATGAGCCTTCGCGCATGAACTCGGGGTTTACCGCAACCCGGATCGCCCCATCGAGTGGGTGGCCCGCCCCGTCGGATAGCGCCGGGACCAGTACCCTCTCGGTCGTTCCTGGCAGTACCGTACTCCGCAGGATCACCGTGTACGCGCTGGCGCGGTGCCGTAACGCGCGCCCGATCCCATGCGCGACGTGCTCGACGGCGCTCACGTCAAGGCTTCCGTCCGATCGACTAGGCGTGCCCACGCAGATCAGAGCCGCATCCGTTTCGGCTACCGCCTCCTCGCTTGAAACGGTGGCGCGCAACCGCCTGGTGCCGACCGCCTGGGCCAACAACTCCTCCAACCCGGGCTCCACGACCGGCGATGCGCCGAGATTCACCATCGCAACCTTCTGCTCGTTGATGTCGACCCCGACGACCTCATGCCCGGCCGCGGCCAGGCCGGCCGCGGTCACTGAGCCGACGTACCCGAGTCCGAATACGCTCACACGCATGATTTCCGCTTACCTCCTCTTTGCCGGTTGCCACGGCGCATGACTGCCACCGTCTGTCGGGCCGTCAGTGCCCCGAGCAAGAACGGACGCGAGCTCCTGAACTGCGATGTGGATCCGGTGGCCGCACCGACGGACCTCGGCCACGTCGCGATCGTACGGATCTGCAATGTTGTCCAGCAGCACGGTCTTGGACCGCACGCCCGGATGTCGCCCCAGCAACTGCGCCGCGGCGAGCGCGTCCATGGGGACGATCACGTCAGCCCATCTGACCCGCTCCTCTGTCACTAACTGGGCGCGATGGTCCTCCAGCGAGACGCCGAACTCCTCGGCGACGGACCGCGCCCGCGGGTCAGCGGGCTCCCCCGGAGAGGCGCGCAGACCGGCCGAGGCAATGGCGATGCTGGCCGACCCGGGCGCGGAGAGACAGCGCTGGAGCAATGCGGCTGCCAGCGGGCTGCGGATCACATTTCCCTGACAGACGAAGAGGATAGAGCGGATGACGCGCGCGCGAACCGGCTGCAGCGCACCCAGCGCACAGACCTTCCAGTACAGCGGCCACTGCCGCACGGGGAGGGTTCGCGCCGCCCGAAGATGGACGATAACGCCAGGGGGGAGAATCTGCTTCGCTAACGCCTTGGCATCCATCACTGGGGCCCGGGGGTCCGGTGCCCGGCTGTGACCGCCTCTGTGCATAAATCGGCAAACCGTCGGGCCACTTCTTGCCAGGAGAACCGCTCCTCCACCAGCTGCCGCCCTGCCGCGCCGAGTCTCCGCCGCCGATTCGGATCCCGGAGCAGAGAGACCACGGCGCTGGCAAACTCCTCCGGCTCGTCCGCTCTGACGAAGTGCTCACCGGGCACGAGCGGCAGGCCCTCCGCCCCGATCGTCGAGGAGAGCACAGCCTTGCCCATCGCCAGGGCCTCAAAGATCTTCAGCCGTGTCCCCCCCCCAATCCCCAGCGGCACAGCGAACACGGCAGCTCCGGCAATGTACGGGCGGACGTCGTCAACGGTACCGGTCACGCGAATATTCTTCCCCGCCAGCGTCGCCCGTAACCGGCGAGTCGGGTTCCGCCCCACGACGGTGAAGGAGGCGTCCGGCACCTCACGGCGGATTCGCGGGAGGATGGCGTCGGCAAAATGCTGGACAGCGTCCTCGTTCGGGTACCAGTCCATCGAACCGGTGAACACGATCTCATTCGGAGCTTCGCGCATCCCGTCCGGCGCAAAATACGCCGTATCGACGCCTGTGGGGATCGTCCGCACCGCGGCGCCCGGCGCATCCGCCGCAAGGAGCGACCGATCGGCATCGGAAACCGCAGCCGTCAGCACGGCCCGGGCGCAGACCTGCGCTTCATAGCGGCGCAGCTTGCGCCACTCGTGGTCAAGAAACATCCGCTCCCAGGGGCGCCGTGCGCGTTCGGCCAGCCGTTTCCAGATTTGGTGTTCCACGTTGTGCGCAAAGAAGACCGCAGGCACCGGGCTATCGAATGGCACGTTTGGTGTCGCACTCAGGAAGTCCGCTACGCAGACATCTACCGCTCCGCCTTTCACGAGCTGGCGGACCTCCCGTGACAGCGCGGGCAGACGAAACTTGAAAACATCCACCGGCTGAGTGGACATCCAAGATCGCAGGAGCGTGACTGCAAACTGCGCGCTTCCTGATTTCGGGATGCCGTACGGCAGCGAGTCAATGCGCGCGCAACCCTGCAACTGGGCGCGCAGCTCGTCGGGATCGTCGGAGGGACCATGGGTGGTGAGCAGCGTGACGCGGTGATGGCGGGCGAGCTCCGACACGATATGGAAGCTCCGCAAGCGCCCTCCACTCGTCGGAGGCCAGAGCCCGCCCATCTTCACCCAGAGGATGCGCAGGCTCATTTCACACTCGCCGCAAACTCGTGTCGGTATTTCTCCTCGACAACCGGACGGGGACGGCGGATGATCCGCGGCGCCTGACGCAGGATGAGGTCTGCGACCTCCCCGACGATCGGGAACGGGTCCGAGGGCCATAGCTCATCATAGTGCACGTTTCGATCCCCCACGTTTAGCAAGTCTCGCACGGTTTCCCAGCGCGACGGAAACTTGTCCGTCCACCCGTGGGGTCTCCCGCGCAGCACCGCGATCAGATGCCGGACATCCCCAGCAAGCCACCGGCTCTTCACGCCCACGGAATACTCGAAACACTCCGGGACGTCACCTTCCGTCGCCAGTTCATACAAGAGAGAGCAAAAGTCCATACCGGCGGCCACCGCGAGCGGTAGCGAGTTCCAGAACCGCCCGTTGATCTCCATGAGCTTTGGGAGGCCGTCCCGGGTATCGCGTTTGAACTCCACCATGGCCACTCCGTGCCACCCTAGGGCGTCCAGGAGCGACCGGGCCGCGTGCACCATGTCCGGCGGAGCCGCCACGCTCTCTCGCAGCGAGCTTCCCGAGCCGGTCGGGAGGATCATGCGTAGACGCCGGTGTGCAAACAGCGCCCGGAGCCGCCCGCGGCAGTAGAGTGTCGAGATCCCGTACCCTTCGCCCGGGATGAACTCCTGAATGAGGGGGAGCGGCGCCCGTCGGTGGACGGCCAGATACCTCGCGTCCAGCTCCTCAGGGGCAAAGCAGTACTCCACGGGACCACTAGGCACAATCCGGTCGTCCACGGTCCAGATCTCGGACCGTCGCGGCTTGATCACGACGGGGTAAGGGAGGTCACCGCGAATCCTGGAGAGATCCTCCGGTCTCGACGGCCAGAACGTGCGCGGCGTGAGAACTGCATGCCTCTGCGCCAGTTCGACAGTGGCCTGCTTGTCAAAGGCCACAGCAAGCGCCTGAGGAGACGGGAGCGGGGCGATCATCACCCGAGACTCGATTTGCTGACGGTGGGCCATGATCGCCAGGATGGTACGCTCGGTCATGGGCATGAGCACAACCGGCCGGACCTCGTCGAGGATCTGGCAGAGCCTTCGCAGGAACGCCGCTACGCCTGCTGTGGGCGCCGGATAGAGGGCGCGACGGACGCAATATCTGCTGAAGAAACTCTTCGCCCACGGCACACTATCCGCCGCCGCGACGCGAATCCCGCGCCGACCCAACGACCTGACCACCGCGAGGGCGTGATTGCCCTGCGCATCCGTCACGAGAACGCTCACCGGAGTGTGCCTCCGGCTGAGGTCGCCGCCGTAGCCAGCTCCAGGTCGACGCGTTCCTTCCTGGGCAGAAGCCGTTGCCATAACTCTTTGACCGGCCCGGTCCAGTCGAACGCTCCTATGACTTTCGCGCGGATACGAAACGGGCCGTCTCCCTCCTCCACTGGAATACGCCGGAGCGCGAACCGGTCCGCATCTCGATCGCTCCGCCCCACCACGGTCGTGCACGCTCCCCGGTACCCTGCGTCGCGGAGGACCGCCTGGATGGAGGGGTCGAAATCACCGTAGGCCCGTGACCCGAACGGATACGCGAATACCTCGACACGCACGCCGAGCCGCGCCTCGAGCTTCTCTTTCGATCGGCGGACCTCGTCCATAACCTCGTCCTGTCTCATGTGCCCCAGCGACCGGTGTGAAGCACCGTGGGAGCCGACCTCCATTGCATTGTGGGCGAGTTCGCGGGCCTCGTCCCACGACAGAGGGCGCCACTCTGTGAGCCGGTCGTCCTCCCCCATCCGGCCGCCCTCGAGGTCGAGGTGGGGCAAGACGGCGTGCGATCCGACAGACTCCCCCACGAGGAAAAAAGTCGCCGGAACTCTGTAGCGTCTGAGGATCGGGTAAGCATTCCTGAACTGGCCGTGGTAGCCGTCGTCAAACGTGAGCGCGACGCATCGTCTCAGCGCGTCGGGTGAATCGTTCAGCAGCTGGATGAGCCGTCCGAGAGAAATAATCTGGTAGCCAGAGTCTAGGAGTGCACGGAGTTGCCGCTCGAACCGCGCCGGAGTAACGCAGTCTTGCCGCTCCGGCATACTGCTGGGCGGGTGGCCGATCTGATGGTACATGAGGATGGGGACTTGCGTCCCCGTGCGGTGGCGCTCCCGCAGAAGGCAGTATGGATACAGCACCGCCGTGACGATCCGCTCCACGACAGAAAAGAGGCGCTCAAGAATCTGTCGAAGCATGGTGCGCGCACTACTCCTTAGCGGACCAGGACGACGGGAGGCTGCGACGAACGTTGGGCGATGTCTTCTCCGTCGAGAAAGACCCGCTGCCAGATCTCCAGGTTGATCAGCAGCCAGAGACGGTCGCTATGGTCCCAGGTTCCCGCGCGATGCTCCTCCACCAGACGACTCAGGACTGAGGGCCTAAAGAGCCCCCGCCCCAGCGCCCGCGGGCTGAGGACAAATTCCTGGACGACCGGCCAGAAGGGCCCGCGGAACCATCGGCCCACAGGGACCGGAAAGCCCATTTTGCGCCGGCGGAGGATTGGATCAGGGACGAGCCCTCGCAGCGCTTCTCGCAAGACGACTTTTGTGCGCCACCCCTTAATTTTGAACCGCGCCGGCATCGCTGCGACATACTCTACGAACTCATGATCCAGGAACGGGACCCGGCTCTCGATCGACGCTGCCATGCTCATCTGGTCCTGCTTCATCAGCAGTTCGACCAGATACGTCTGCAAATCGGCATGGCTCATCCGTTCCAACGTCCCACCTGGCGCCTCAGCGTAGCAGGCCAGTGCGGCGCCGTAGGGATCTCGTCCGTCAAGAAGCGCAGGCGCCACCAGCTGACGCTGGAGCGTTTCCGGGAACACGGCAAAATTCTCAAAAAAGAGCGCGCGAGGACTCGGCTCAAGCGCGAGCGTCGTGCGCTCAGCGTAGCGGCGAATCTGGCGGGGGAGGCCATGGACCGCGGCTCCAATCCCCTGACGGAGCGGTCGGGGAACGAGCCTCCAGTATGCGCGCCCGAGCCTCTCGTTCCAGGCTGTGACGCGGTAGCGGTTGTAGCCCAAGAAGAGCTCGTCCGCCCCCTCGCCGGTGAGCACCACTTTCACATGTTGGCGAGCCAGCCGTGACACAAAGTAGAGGGGCACACTCGACGGGAACGCAATCGGCTCGTCCTCGTGCCAGATGAGCTGGGGCAGCGCGGTGAAAAACTCGCTGGGGGACACGACCACCTCACGATGCTCGGCTCCGACCGCGCGGGCGACGAGTCGGGCGTAGGCTAGCTCGTTTGCGTCCGGCTCGGAGAACCCCACCGCGAAGGTGCGGATCGGCTCGGTCATCATGGGGGCCATCAGGGCGGCGAGTCCGCTCGAGTCGATCCCGCCCGAGAGGAAGAGTCCCAGGGGCACATCGCTCATGAGATGGCTCTTCACCACTGCAGCGAGCCGGGCGCGTACCTCCTGGGCCGCTTGGCGTAATGGGACATGGATATCGTCGACCGCCGCGGGAAGGCGCCAGTACCGCCGGGTCTGGAAGCCATCCGCCCTCGACCACGAGAGCGTCTGTCCCGGCAATAGCTTGCGGATCCCTCGGAAGAACGTGTCCTCGCCGGCTATGAAGCGCGTGGCCAGGAACTCCGGGAGGATAGCCTCGTTCAGCGCGGGGCGCCGGCTGCTCGCCTCCAAGATGGCCTTGATCTCGGAGGCAAACAGTAGCTCCTGGTCTACAACCGCATAGTAGAGCGGCTTGATCCCCAGCCGATCCCGAGCGAGGAGCAGGCGCTGACGCGGCCGATCCCACACGGCGAACGCGAACATCCCCTGCAACCGCTCGACGCAATGGTCGCCTTCCTCCTCGTAGAGGTGGAGGATTGTTTCGGTGTCAGACGATGTCCGGTAGCGGTGTCCTCGCGCCTGGAGGCCGGGCCGGAGTGCGGCGTGGTTGTAGATCTCCCCGTTGAGGACGACCCACACGCTCTCGTCCTCATTGGCCATCGGCTGATGGCCCCCGGCCACGTCCACAATCGCGAGCCGCCGGGACCCGAGGCCGACCGGGCCATCGACGAGGAGGCCTTCACCGTCTGGTCCCCGGTGGCGCAAGACATCCCGCATGCAGGTGAGCCGCGTCTCGTCGACGGGCTTGCCCCCATGCAGATTAACGATGCCTACAATCCCGCACATAGACTCTCCACCATGAGACGCAGCGGCCTCGTTGGCCGGTGCACCGAGGGCCGCAGGCCTCGTGTCATCGTCGCGGGCCTGCGGCCACGGTACTTCTTCATGGGGTGCAGCATCGGAGACCTTAATCGACTAATAGGTAATCGACCCCCGGAGGTAGATGAACGACTCTGCAGGCGTGCGCGTGAAGGTCCCCACCACACTCCCACCCCCCGTAGCCGCCGCGAACACTCCCGTACCGCCCGTTATGCGGAAGGTCCCGTGGTAGACGTAAGGCGAACCCACCGACGCCTCCTCGCACACGAAGCCCGCGTGGTTGAAAGAGATACTGTCGCCCCCTGAGGTGAACGTGCCCAAGAAACTGGCCGGCAGGCAGACCCCTTGCTGGGTGCCGCCCGTGGGGGTGCCGGCTGGGTATCCGTTAAGCGAGTTGGGACTCCCGGTGTCGAACCGCAAGAAAAACTGACCTGTAAGGATCGGCGTTCCAGTGATCGACCCCGTCGAGGTCACGGTGCAACCTCCATAGAGTGTCCCAAAGCAGTTCGTTTCCACCGTCCCGGTGCCGACGGCTTCGAGCGTGGCTGTAGTGGCCGCGAACAGTGGGGCGACGAAGAGCATGCCAAAGACGAGTAGCACGATTGTCAGCTTCATCCACAGCGATCTCATTGCAGTCTCCTTTCTCAGTGTGGGACTGTTACCAGTCCCCAAGCTGCTTAAGCATCTCTCACGTACGCAAACTCAGTCAGTGCACCGTCCTTGCTCCCTCCTCTCTCGGGGTGACCCAGGACAGCCACCCCCGACGCGCTGAGATGAATACCACGGCCGTCATCGAACACGAGGCCCACCAGCACACCGTCCTTCCCGACCAGAGGCGCGACCGCCGGCACATCCGCGTGCGAGTCTACCGTCGGCAGGAGCAATGTCATGATCCGTAGCGGGAGTCTCGTCACTGTTGAATAAGCGACCGCCGGGGCGGGAGCCCGCCGACCGTACGCCGGGCACACCCATCCCTGCATGGGGACCAACTCTCCGCTGTGGACGTTGGCCGAGAGGGGGGTGGTGGCGAATGGGCGGATGAGGAGCCCCCGCCCCGCTCGCCCGTGGGCTCGCGCCCACAGCATGGGATCGACGTCGACCTCGATCGGGGCAAATTGGAATCGCAGCGCGACGTGGTGCTCCCCGCTCCCCTCAAGGTCGTCCACCAGCACCCAATAACCATCTCTAACGAACACCACTCGACGCCGGTGCACCACACCACCCGAGAGGCGGAAATATGCACTGTGGTCGGCGTCAGCGAAATCCGACTCCGGTGTCGACAGCCAGCGGCGCAGCCGCGCGGCGGGGCGGGCCTGCCACTGAAAGGGTCCGGCCGGCATCGCCTGCGGCTCGCCATCCACAATCACGCTGCTGTGCGCCTGCGTACTTCGAAAGTAATCCCGGCTCCCGGAGTCGCCTCCGTAACAATAGGTTCCGGCATCGACGAGGTAAGGCTCGCCAAAGACAGCGCATTGGACGCTCAACAGATCAGCGTGACCGTGCCCGCCGCTGACCGAGCAGCCGAGCGGACCGACGTCGAAGATCAGCTGGTGCGCATCCGGTTCCCATCCGCTCCGCATGACGACATACCCCCCCTGCGGAAACACCTGCGACAGAGGGGTCTGCGGGGGAGCCGAGACGAGGGCGTCGAACGCCTTTGCGCCTGTCGGTCCCAGCAGCCAGAAGACCTCCGGTGTCACCCCGGCGGCGGCCCACGCGTAGTCCGGCCGGCCGAAGAAGGCGGCGGCTACCGACCAGATCCCTCGAAAATCGTCCGGGTCCCGGGGAACCAGCGGGAGGAGCCATCCCCCATCGGCATCCCCAATGTGCGGCATCGAGCCGTCTGGACGACGCACGGCCACGAGGAAGTCGACCAGGTGCTGCAAGCGAGTTGCAACAGAACCGGGCACGTCGATCCTATTGCGGGCGGCCAGGATCAGGAAGTGGAAATAGATCTCCGCCGTGTAGCGCTGGTAGCATGTGGACTGTTCAAAGTAGACGCCGTCTGGGAGGATCTGGCGCTCGCATTCAGCGATGAGAATCTGCGCCCCTCGGGCGCGCCAGCGCCGCGCCCGTGCCAGATCGGGGAAGAGAACTCCCGCGTAGAACAGGCCGAGGGCCTCGCCCGTCAGATGCGTGTTCGGAGAGAAATCGTATGAGAGATACCGCTCCACACGGCGAGCGTGGTCGGCAATCCCTGCCACGATCAGCGTGCGCAGCTCATCGGAGAGCGCCTGCGACCCGTCGAACAGCACCAGCGCCCAGCACCACGAGATCAGCCTGAGCGCTACCTCCAGGCTGCTCACCCAGTTGATTCCGATGCCGACGGGATTCGCCCGCATCCACTCCCGTACGTATCGGGCGAAAGCCGCGGCATACCGCTCCTCCCCGGTGAACTGGTAGGCCTGCCCCAGATGGAGGAGCCACTGGTGGCGGTTGAGTTCCCAGACGATCTTGCTATCCCCCACGACCGCCGAGTCGAGCGGATCGAGACGGCTCCAGTGGACGGATGGCGCGCGATGCGCCGAGCACGGATCCAGGTGCCAATCCACCGGATCACCGAAGTCGAGCCCGCGGTAACCCAGCAGATCGAAACGTCCCTGGCAGATTTCATCAGCCTTGGAAATGATCTGGCGGCTTTCGGGGGTCCGCGCCACACATGCGGCCGTCGTGCCTGCGTGCGCGGCGCCCTCGAAGAAGCGCAAACCGTCCAACGAGACAAGGACCCCTCCGAGGCGACTGCCTGCGGCCTGCCCGCGGGCACCGGCGCGTCGCAGTTGCCTGCGGGCTGACAAGGTCGGCGGGGTCGCCCATGCCGCAATCAGGTCCCAGCGCTTGGATGCCTCCTGGCACCCCCGCCTCATCACCTTGTGGGCGGACATCTGCATGACACGCTCCAGCCTCAGGCGGCCCACGACTCAGACCCCCCCGGGCCCGGCAGCGTCAACGGCACTTCTCCACGACACGACCTGCTGTAGACGGGTCAGCCACTGATGAACGGCGTTCCGCTCCTCTGGTGTCGGCACTCTCAAGAGGAGCACCGTTCCCAGGTAGAGGACTGTGAACACGGCAGAGCAGAGCACCAACAAGGCCAGCGGCGCCATCAGCCCATTGGCCAGCAGGATCCCACGGACGAGGTGTGTCGAAACCCCTGCGACCCCAGCGGCGCCACCCAGCCGCGCCGCGTCCCGGAACCGACCGAGGTCGGGCCACGACAGGCCGAGGACATGGGCGGCTCTGACCCCCAGGACCAGGCGCTCAAGCAGGGTGACGCCTACCACCACCGCCACTGCACCGACCAGGCTGAACCGCGCGGTGGCAATCCACAAACCCGTCAGAAGCGGCACCGCCAAGGCCGTCCGCGCCTTGACGAAGAAAGGCAACTCTTCCGGACAAGCTCTAAAGACCGCATCGCAGATAGGCGCGGAGATGGACAGAGGGATCAGCGTGAGGTTAACGGCGAATATCGGCCAGCTGGCGCTGTATCGCTGCGTGAACAAGACGGTGATGAACTCACGCCCCGTCACCAGCAGGAGCGCGTACAGGGGGAACGCAAACGCCGCGAGCGTCCGCACTGTTTGCGTGGCGAGGCGTATCATCTCCTGGGTTTCGTTTCGCCGTCGTAGCTCGTTAATGCGCCGGATCACCACCGACCCCACCGACTCCTGCATGATACCCACGATCGGCAACTGGAAGGAGCCGACGGCATAGACGGCATAGACCGCAGCGCCGAAACGATTCGACACGAAGTAGTGATGGACAAATCCTTGCAGCCACCACAAGAGCCCCGCATAGGCGAGAGGCAACGCGTACCTGAGCTGGGCCCGCATCAGGTGCCAGTCGACCCGCCAGCGCAGGTCGGAAAATCGTGACCGCACGTACCCGAGCACGAAGGCGCTCTGGACGAACCCGCAGATCACTGCTGCGTATGCCAGTGTGCGTAATGACCCGAACACCACAGCAGCCGCTACGAGCAACGCGCTCCGGAGGAGTTGGATCCCCAAGACGATGAGTGCCGCGAGCCGCGCTTCCCCGTGGGCGATGGCCACGAATTCGATGAACGACGAACCCACCCAGAGCAGTATCGCGAGGCCGAGAATCGGCGCATACGCCGCCAGATCGGGCGTGTTCAAAATGGCCGCCGGCAAAGCGGGCACGCCGACGACCAGCACCCCTCCCAGAGCGCCCACGAGCACATGGATGAGCAGGATGTTGCCAACGACCTGAGCTTTGCGCGCCGGTTCCCGGGGGAAAAAATAGAAGGCGCTCAAGGAGAACCCCAGCGGCAGAATCACCAGCGCCGTGTCGAGGATGAGGAACAGCTGCTTGTAGACTCCGAATTCCCGCACCGTGAGGAGCCGCACCAGCAGCAGGGGCACGGCGATACTGAACATGGCGGCAGCCGTCTTGCCGACCACCAGCCACAGCGCGCTGGTCGCGAGCGAGACATCCCCCCCCGCGCGTCCTGGCGAACTCGCACGCGGTAGAGATTGCACGGCTTGCGGTTTGGTGGGGGACATCTCGCGCTCGCTAAGACACGGGCGGCTGGCCCGGCCCCTCCCCCGCGCCCCCAGGGCCCGAATACACGGCCGCCCACTCCTGGCGGACGTGGGCCCAAGTGTACCGCTCCGCTTCCTGCCGCGCCCGACAGCTCATGGCGACAGCCTGTTGAGGGTCTCGGAGAAGCTTCACGATGGCTTCGGTCATAGCGCTGGGATCGCCCGGCGGGACGCGCAACCCGGTCTCGCCGTCGCGCACGAGTGCCGCGAGATCGCCGGTCCCGGTGGAAACGACCGGGAGCCCGGCCGCGAATGCTTCCAGCATGGAGACCGGTTGGTTGTCGATTACGGAGGAGTTGAGGAAGATATCGGCCTCGTCACATAGGCGCGGCATCGCCTCAGGCTCAACGCGTCCCACAAACCGAATCCCTGCCACGCCGAGGGAGTCGGCCAGCCGGCGCAGCCGGCTCTCCTCGCTGCCAGCTCCCGCCACGGTTAGCGTTGCCTCCGGGTAGTGTGCCTGCACACGGGCGAACGCCTGCAGGGTGTTATCCACCTGGTAATGGGGCTCGAGGTTGCGGGTGGAGAGCAGCCGAGGGCGCAGGATGCGCCGCTCCCTGTAGGTGAACCGGGCCGTGTCCACGATGTTGCGGATAACGCGGGCCCGGTAGCCATATCGGGCGAAGACGTCGCGCAAGAATTCGGACGCCACGACGATTTCGTCCACCAAGCGCAGCCACGGGTGGACAAGCGGCCCCCACCGCGCCAGGTGATCGGCGGCTTCCCCGCTGTGGTAATTCAGCACGATCCGCTTCCCGAAGCGTCGCGCGAGGAGAATCGCCGGCACCGGCGCGAGGACGAACGACCAGTATGAGGCGGAGAAGACATGCACAAGATCCGCCTCCCGAAGGCGGAAGAGCGTCGGGATATAGCGCGCTTCGTTGACCACCGTCCGCACATACGGATAACGCCGGAGCCAGCGCAGTTGCGGGCGCAAACCGGGGTTTATAGGAATAAACAGAATCCCGTAGCCCTCGGCCTGCAATCCCTGCGCGAGCGCCTGTGCTTGGATGGCGTGGCCGCCCAGGATCTCCATGCTGGGCGCGATGAGTGCGACCGTCGTGCGCTTCACTGGCTCCAGCCCGCGCTGGCCTTGAGCGGTGCCGGGACTGCCCCGGTGCTCCCGAGCGCGCGCCCGGCGTTCGCGCCCATGCCGACGTCCGCGCGAGGTACCGGGCCAATCCTCCGGCTACCATCCAGAAACGTCCTGCACCACAGCTCGAACGAGATGAGCGTCCACAGCTCCAGGTCGAGATCCGTCGTCCGTCCGCGTCCGCGCCTCCGGGTCAGATCCTCGATGTGGTTTGGGTTGAAGATGCCTCGGTTTCTGCTCGTCTCCGACAAAAGGAGCTCGCGGACGAACTGGTGCAGCTGCCCTTTGAACCATCGCCCCAGGGGGATGGCAAACCCCCGCTTGGGACGATCAATGACTTGGTCGGGTAAGATCCCGCGCACAGCGCGTTTGAAAATGCCCTTGGTCACGCCCTCGTGGAGTTTCAGTTCGGGGGGAATGGTCGCGGCAAATTCCACTAGCTTGTGGTCCAGGAGGGGTGGGCGCGCCTCGATCGAGTGTGCCATGCTCATCCGATCGACCTTTGTAAGGATGTCGAGGGGGAGGTAAGTGTGCAGGTCGAGGTCCTGGAGCGCGGAGAGCCAGTGGCCGTCGCCATCGCTGAGCCGCCGGGCCGTGGCCGCCCAGGGATCGTGCCCCGCAACGAGCTCGAGGACATCCGGTCGGAACAGCGCCCGCTGCTTGGCCTCGCCGAAGAGTGCGATCGCATCGAGGTAGCGCTCAGGGTACGGCAGCAGGATGTGCTGTAGGAAGTTGCGCCCCCGCAGGCCCGGCGGCAGCAACGTGGTCATAGTCCGGAGGGCCCCCCGCAGTGGATCGGGGATAAACCGCAACCGTCGCTCCCGCTCCTCCACGAGGTAGCGGTCGTAGCCGGCGAACAACTCATCTCCGCCATCCCCAGAGAGCACGACGGTGACGTGCTGGGCGGCGAGTTTCGACACCATGTACGTCGGGATGGCGGACGAGTCGCCGAACGGTTCGTCGAGGAACCACGTCAGCTCATCGAGGTCCTCGATGACATCAGGCTCGAGCACCAACTCGTGATGGTCGGTCCCGAAGGCGTTTGCGATGAGCCGCGCGTAGTGGAGTTCGCTGTAGTCTTGGTCGGCGAACCCGATCGAAAACGTCTTGACCGGGCGAGAGCCTGCCCGCGCCATCATCGCCACAACGGAGCTGGAATCGATCCCGCCGCTCAGGAACGCCCCGAGCGGGACGTCACTGACCAGGTGCAATCGCACGGCCTCGTGGAGCAACTCCCGCAACCGCTCGACGAAGTAGCCTTCGCTGTGTCCGTAGTCTGGCTCAGACCGGACGTCCCAGTACCGCTCGAGGAGAGGCGCCCCTCCGTACCGTGCGATGAGGATATGGCCGGGTTCGAGCTTTCGGATTCCCTCGAGAATGCTGTCGGCGGCGGGCGTGGTGAGCCACGTGAATAGGTGCTGGACCGCGTACCAGTTCAGCCTCCGCTCGATGCCCGGGAGTTGGAGGATCGCCTTCAGCTCGGAAGCAAACACGAGCCGCCCGCTTGCCTCCGCGTAGTACAGCGGCTTGATGCCCAGCCGATCCCGCGCCAGAACCACCTGCTGTCTGCGGGCATCCCAGAGGGCAAACGCAAACATGCCGCGCAATCTGGTGACGCAATGGGGCCCGTACTCCTCATAAAGGTGGACGATCGTCTCGGTGTCAGTTTCCGTGGTAAAGCGATGGCCGCGTCCCTCCAGCTCGTGGCGCAGCTCCCGGAAGTTGTAGATCTCGCCGTTGAACACCACCCACACGGAGCCATCCTCATTACAGAGCGGCTGGTGGCCGCCCGCCAGGTCGATGATGCTCAGCCGGCGCATCCCCAGGCCGACCCCTTGCCCGACGTAACACCCCTCGTCATCCGGGCCACGGTGGATGAGCGCCGCGCACATAGCGCGGATCTCGTCTCGGGCCACGGGTTGACCGCTAAGGCTGCGTATGCCCACGATCCCGCACATTGGCTGTACCCTACTCTCCCCGCTCTGGCACTGGCGGAGACACGGCCCGCGTGGCCCCGCCGATCCGCAGGAGCGTCTTGAGAAGATCCCGCAAGCCAGACACCGCCACAATGAAGTGCGCTAGACTCATGTTGTCGTCCACCCCAATCCGCCGAAGGGCGAACGGGTGGGGGGACGTGTCGTTCAGCCCCTCGATCGTCGTGACGGCCCCCCGGTAGCCCGCGCCGATGGCCGTCTCGATAGAAGCCTGGGAAAACTCCCCGTAGGGATAAGCAAGCCACGTGACCGAGCGACCGGTGACCGACTCCAACACCTGCTTAGACTCGGTAAGCTCTGCGAAAAGATCCTCGCGGCTCAGGTGCAGGAAGGAGTCATGTGAGCGGCCGTGGCTCCCTACGAAGATTACTCCCTCAACCATCTCGCGCAACTCGGCCACGGAGATCGGCTCACACGTCGCCAGTGTCCGCTCCTCGACCCCAAGGTCCGCGGCGAGCTGGGCGAGGAGCGCCTCGCGCTGTTTCGGGGGTAGTCTGTGAATTTCAGGAGACATCTGTCGGAGGGCGGCGTCCTTGTCCTGTTCCGAGATCAGCGGAAACCGCTGCTCCGCGTCCTGGATCCGGACGACAAGGGACGAGTGCCGCGTCGTGGCGATCATCGCGCGTAGCCGGTCCCACCACACCGCGCGGCCGTGCAGGCAAAAGTCGCTGACGATAAAGACCGTGGCGTGTAGACCCATCTGCTGAAGGATCGGAAAGGCATGGTGGTAGGTGCCCTTGTAGCCGTCGTCGATGGTAATAGCGGCCAGTGGCTTCCGGTGCTGGGAAGCAGCCTGTAACGCGAGGAGCTGATCTAGCGGCACCACGTGATAACAGGCGGCAAGGTAGCGCATTTGCGACTCGAACCGCCGCGCGTGGACGTGCAGGCCGTCGAAGTTCAACGCCGGGTTCACTGCGCCGGCATAGACATCGTGGTATACGAGCACGAGGGTTTTCCGCTGGTTGATTCGCCTCGCCACCCACGGCAGCCCCATCAACACGAGTAACCAGTAGCCGAGCTCTTTTAGTATCCGCATTCGCCTTTGCCCTGCATGGGCTCGGCGCCCACCGCCAGATCTCTCTCGAAAAACCGCCCTTGGAGGCGCACATCATTCGTATGGTAGGCCGACGTCACCACAGGCCGGACACCACTGGCCTGGGAGCAGCACCCCACCACCGTGACGGCGGGAACGGAGTGGGTGCCCCCGCTCAGGCCGGGCAGCTCTCGCCATCGCGAACCGGATTCACGACGCATCGGGATCACCGGGTGAATACTCGAAGGGCCAGGTGAGTCGAGCACAGTCGGAAGGAGGAGGCGCAGCGGCTTCTGATCCGGCACTTCCAAAACCTCCCACGCGAGAGGGCTCACGTCCGCGACCCGCAACCGACTGGCGCGCCGGCGGCAACCGCACCGCCCGTCTGGGTAAGGAAGGGACTGAACCACTCCGCAGCAAGCCGGCAGCGCTGAGTGGGAAACCGATGACCCCTGTCTGATCCAACACCCCATCGATATCCAGCAGCACGACCGATGGAGGACCAGGGTAGCGTGGCCGGTCGCTCAACGACGCGACCGCAGACGGGCACGGTGTGGTGGATCAAGAAATTCCAACCGCGCTGGTTCAAGCAGTTAGGAGACGGGCTCCAAGGCGACGGAAGACTGTGTGGCGACACCACGCGGAGCGGGAATTGGCTCCGCTACATTACTCAATGGGGATTGCCCCGATAGATGTCGCTGTCCCGCGCGCCGGCGAGGCATCCGCGTAGGTGGGGACGACTTCGCGACTAGGCAGGCGGCCCCGCGTACGGCCTCTAGGCGTCTGAGCGAGCCGATCGGCGTAAAGGCGTTCCGTCTCGCGCACCATCCGCGCGAGCGAGAAGTGCTCCACAATGCGACGGCGCCCCGCCTGGCCGACTCGTGCCGCGAGGCCGCGATCGAGCAGAAGTCGGGAGATCGCCTGGGCGAGGGCTGCGGAATCCCGCGGCGGAACCAGCAACCCCGTCACCCCATCCTCGATGATCTCCGGGGTGCCCCCAACACGCGTGGCCACGACCGGGATCCCCGCCGCCATGGACTCAAGCACGGCATTCGACAGGGCTTCGCTCAGGGACGGATGGACAGCTACGGTGATCTCGCTGAGCAGCTCCGGTACGTCTAGCCGGAACCCAGTGAAGATCACCCGCCCCTCGAGCCCATGCTGCCGGATACGTTCATCCAGTTCGCGTCGATAGTCCGTATTCGGGCCAACGGTGCCACCCGTCATGAGCAACGCGTCACCGATCACGAGGAAGCGGGCTTCCGGGAAACGGGAGACGACCGCGGCGGCCGCCTCGATGAAATACTCCACACCCTTGAGGCGGTTGACACGGGCGAGCATCGCGATGACGGGTGCGTCTTTCGGCATCCCGAGTTCCTCCCGCACGCCCCCGCCCACCCGCGGGCGGGCAAACCGGGTGAGGTCGATCCCGTTCCGGATCACCTGCACGGCCTCGGGGCGATAGCCTTCGTCGATTAACCAGTCCCGGACCGCAGAGGCATTAGCCAGGACGACGTGTGCGAGGCGGCAGATCAACCGTTGCGCGGCGCGATGCTGCGGAGGCAGGAAGGCTCCAGTATCTCTAATCGCGGCCACGATCACGGGGACGCCCGCGAGCCGGGCGGCAGGCACCGCAAAGCAATTCGCGTAGAAGTTGTAGCTGTGGACCACATCGATCCGATGCTGACGCAGGTAGCCAGCCAACTTGAGCTGCTGTCGCCACGTGTGCGGGCCGTAGAGCCGATGGATCTTGTACTCGGTCACGGGAATTCGACGTGCCTCGACCTCGGGCAGAAACTCCCCCCGCTGCTCGAAGCACCCGATGTGCAGATCGAAGCGAGTACGATCAAGCCCTGCGGTGAGGTTGACGACTTGCCGTTCCGTCCCGCCGATGAAGAAGAAGGGAAGGAACTGCAAGACTCGGATTGGACCGGCGTCACGGATCATCGCGGGCTCCCGGAACTTTCCCCACACCTGTCAACGTCGACTACCAAAGTTGACTCCACCACCGCACGGGCTTCGCCCCCTTCGGATTGTGTCCCGATTCTGGTCCTTCGTCCTCGTTGGGTACGTGACCGGCGCAAGTGTACTAGCAGCGGATCGAATTGTGCCAATGTCCCTTCTAAGGGCCGGACCCGCCCTCACTGGGCGATACAAACCCTCAATCACGCCGAGAACCGCTACCCCTTGATGGTATTCACCAGGGCCGTGCAGCCGGAATCGGGTAAGGACTGGAGGCATAGGTAGGGAAAACCCCCTCAACTCTGCAGAGCCACAATCCGTCTCAGGCTCTTTGGCCCCGGGCTGGGGCTCCGTTCAGAAACTCTCTAAGAAACTCTCTAAGAATCTCTCTAAGTCGCCCAAGTACGGGGCCACGGAGTCCTAGGCGTCAGGTCGGGCCGGACGGCCCTGCGGAGCGGGAGCCAGCGCATGAGTGAGCGAAACCCGAGGAGCAGGCCCCCGGTCTGCAACCAACATAAACGAGCCACCGAACGGGGTGCGGACGTGCTTCCATCGGAAGACCGCAGAGAGCCGTTCTCCGACCATATCCGGCCCGAGCGCCAGGGTCAGGAGGTCCAGCAGCTAGTTACTGTCTTCGCCCTAGACCAGATGTACATCATACGTGAGACGGGAAGCAATGCTCTTCTTCCCAGCGGCTCCTCCACGACACCCGGGTTCTCCAACGTCTCCGAGTTGGCTCACCTTACACTGTGATCTACGGCACCACCAGCCGGGCCAGTCTCCGCACAGCCCGATCGGTCTCGACGGCACCTCGGTACAACCAGCCGCGCAGGTCAGGCGGAAAAAGCTCTAGACGGTAGAGATCCCGCGTGGACTGGGTCCAGAGAAACTTATAGGACTCGTCGCCGTGGAGGAAGTCGTACTCGTCGGCGCCTTCCTCAATCGCGCTTTTGATCGTGAGCGCGACGATGGCCAAGCCGACGCTGTATTTTGCATAGTCCGGGTCGAACCCCGATTGGTAGTAATAGAACCATCGCTTATATCGGAAGCCGTAGAATGCGGCTACCGGCACCCCATCCAATCGAAGGACGGCTAGGCGGAGCCAGCCGCACTCCAGGGCTCGTTGTGATAGCTCCTCGTGGAAGGACAGCAACGCAGGAGTATGGAAGGCCGTCGATCCCCCCCGTGCTTGCCAGCGCTTGCCGTGCAGCGTGATGAGCTCGGCTAGCGCAGCGCGACGTTCCACACCGGTGTCCGCAAACCGAAAGGACATATCGAACCGACTAGCCAGCAAGCGCAGGCATCGCCGCACGTTGCCCCGATGCTTCGAGCTCAGCACGGACAGGTACGAGTCCCACGAATGTTCGGCCAAGGGCACATACGGACAGACGTCGGTGTGGACCTTTGTGCTCCGCCACTCGTATATGGCGACGCCCGTGGCGACGGCGGAGGCAAGAGAAGCGTCCCCCTTCACCTGGGGTAATTCGACAAGTGCGCCCCGGCGGGTGAGCTCGGCGACGAGCAACTCTGTGACCTCCCGCTCCCGCCCGCGCTTGATGATGACATCCAGGTAGTCGGAGCCGACGGGTCCCGTCCCCATGAATTCCAGAGCGCGGAATATGCGAAAGTGTGTCA